>NZ_RFFJ01000017.1 GCF_003696235.1 Streptomyces triticirhizae | reverse complement strand
GAAGGCGCCGCCGTGGTCGCCGCGCGCCTGCACGCCGAGGGCCGGCTGGACGGCGCCTGCGCCGTCGGCGGCTCGGGCGGCTCCTCGGTCGCCGCCGGCGCGATGCGGGCGCTGCCGGTCGGCGTGCCCAAGCTGCTGGTCTCGACGATGGCCTCCGGCGACGTCTCGCCCTACGTCGGGGAGAGCGATGTGACGATCATGCACGCGGTGGTCGACGTCGCCGGCGTGAACTCCGTCTCGCGCCAGGTCTTCGGCAACGCGGCGGCGGCCGTCGCCGCGATGGCGCTCGCGCACCGCGCCCGCGAAACACAACCTCCCCGCGAGGAACGGCCGTTGGTCGCCCTGTCGATGTTCGGCCTGACCACCCCGGCCGTGGACGAGGCGCGCGCCGAGCTCCTCCACCTCGGCTACGAGCCGCTGGTCTTCCACGCGACGGGCGCCGGCGGGCGCGCCCTGGAGAAGCTCGCCGCCGACGGCCGGCTCGCCGGGGTGCTGGACCTGACCACGACGGAACTCGCCGACGAACTGGTCGGCGGCGTGCTCAGCGCGGGCCCGCGCCGGCTGGAGGCGGCGGGCGCCCGGGGCATCCCGCAGGTGGTCTCGCTCGGCGCGCTCGACATGGTCAACTTCGGGCCACGGGCGAGCGTTCCGGCCGCGTTCCACGACCGCCACCTCCTCGTGCACAACCCGACGGTGACGCTGATGCGCACCACGCCGGAGGAGAACGCCGAACTCGGGCGGCGGCTCGGCGCCAAGCTCGCGGCGGCCACCGGGCCGGTCACGGTGCTGGTGCCGCTGCGCGGGCTCAGCGGGATCGACCTGCCGGGCGGCCCGTTCCACGCGCCGGACGCGGACCGCGCCCTGTTCGCCGCGCTGCGCGAGGCGCTGGCCGGCTCGCGGGTGGCGCGCGTCGAGGTGGACGCGCACCTCAACGACCCCGGCTTCGGCCGCGACGCCGCCCGCCGCCTGCACCGGATGATCACGGGGAACGGTCAACGGTGAACGGCGAACGACCTCCGGCGAACGGCGAACGGTCAGCGGCGTGCGACCACCGGCGAGCGGCGAACGGCGAACGCCCGGCGTCAGGCGTCCCGTTGACACCCGTCGGCCGGTTCCCCGTTCCCTGAGTCACCCACCACGAGTCACCCACCACCACCGAAGGAGCGAGAAGCGCCCATGGACCGTGACACCGCGCTGGCACGGCTGCGTGCCACCGTCGCCGCCGGCCGGCCGATCATCGGCGGGGGAGCCGGCACCGGCATCTCCGCCAAGTCGGCCGAGGCCGGCGGCATCGACCTGCTCATCATCTACAACTCCGGCCGCTACCGCATGGCCGGCCGAGGCTCGCTCGCCGGGATGCTCGCCTACGGCGACGCCAACGCCATCGTGCTGGAGATGGCCGACGAGGTGCTGCCCGTCGTCCGCGACACCCCGGTGCTGGCCGGCGTCAACGGAACCGACCCGTTCCGCGTGATGGGCCGGTTCCTGGACCGGATCGCGGCGGCCGGCTTTGTCGGGGTGCAGAACTTCCCCACCGTCGGGCTCATCGACGGGGTCTTCCGGCAGAACCTGGAGGAGACCGGCATGGGCTTCGACCTGGAGGTCGAGATGATCGCGACGGCCCACCGGCGCGGCCTGCTGACCGCCCCCTATGTCTTCGACGCCGACCAGGCCACGGCCATGGCCAGGGCCGGCGCCGACGTGCTGGTGCCGCACCTCGGGCTCACCACGAAGGGCACCATCGGCGCCGCCACCGCGCTCGGCCTCGACGAGTGCGTCGAGCGGATTCAGGCGATGCGCGACGCCGCCGTGGCCGTCAACCCGGACATCCTGGTGCTGTGCCACGGCGGCCCCATCGCCGAGCCCGAGGACGCGCGCCGGGTGTGGGAGCGCACCACGGGCGTCGTCGGCTTCTTCGGCGCCAGCTCGATCGAACGGCTCCCCACCGAGGTCGCGATCCGCCGCCGGACGGAGGAGTTCAAGTCCCTGCCGCCGCACCTCTGAACGCTCCCGGCGCGCCGTCGGCTCGGCCCCGCCGGCGCGCGGCCGGTCGCCGCCCCGGCCCCGTCGTCCCCGACCATGGAGTCCGACCGTTGGAACCGACCACGAAACGGTGAACGCGCCCCGCCGGGAGGGGCGCCGGTGCCGCCGTTCCCCGGGCAGAGGAGAGCCGACCATGCCCCCCGCCGACCAGGCGGCCCCCGCCGCCGCGAGCGCCCCAGCCGCCCCGCGCACCCCCGCCGCCCCGCCCGACGTTCCCCGCCTGCGGCGCGTCGCCGTCCTCGTGCTGCCCGGCGCCAAGCCGCTCGATGTCGGCATCCCCGCCCAGGTGTTCACGACCCGCGCGAGTATGCCCTACGAGGTGCGGGTCTGCGGCGCCGCGCCGGGGCTGGTCAGCGGGGGCGACGGCCTCGCCTACGCCGTGGACCACGGCCTGGAGGCGCTGGCCTGGGCGGACCTCGTCTTCGTGCCCGGCTACCGGTTCCCCGACGGCGAGGACCCGCCCCGGCCGGTGCTCGACGCGCTCGTCGCCGCCCACGACCGGGGCGCGCGGCTCGCCGCCATCTCGACGGGCGCCTTCGCGCTCGCCGCCACCGGCCTGCTCGACGGCCGGCGCGCCACCACCCACTGGCACTACGCCCGCGCGCTGGCGGCGCGACACCCGCGCGTCGAGGTGGACGAGAACGTGCTCTTCGTCGACGAGGGCACCGTCCTGACCTCCGCCGGCGCGGCCTCCGGCATCGACCTGTGCCTGCACGTGCTGCGCGGCGAGTTGGGGGTGGCCGCGTCGAACCACGCCGCCCGGCGGCTGGTCGCGGCGCCCTACCGCAGCGGCGGCCAGGCGCAGTACGTGCGGCGCGGCGTTCCCGAACCGCTCGGGGAACGGTTCGCCGCCACCCGCGAATGGGCCCTGCGCCGGCTGGACGAACCGCTGACCCTGGAACGGCTCGCCGAACACGCGGCCGTCTCCAAGCGCACCTTCTCCCGCCGCTTCGTCGACGAGACGGGCTACACGCCGATGCGCTGGCTGCTGCGCGCCCGCGTGGACATTGCCCGTGAGCTGCTGGAACGCTCCGAACGCACCGTCGAGCAGATCGCCGCCGACGTCGGCCTCGGCACCGGGGCCAACCTGCGGCGCCACTTCCAACGCGTCCTCGGCACCTCGCCGTTGGAGTACCGCCGCACCTTCGCCCGCGACGCGTAGCCGGGCGTGGTCGGGCGTGGTCGGTGGGGTGGGCGGGGTGGCACGCGAGGGTGGCACGATCCTTGCGGATGCTGACGATCACGCCACTGGCAGGCCCCCGGGCGCCGTGCGAGTCTCACAGAGGAGAGCGCAGGGACAACGCCTCGGAAGGCAGGACTTCTCATGACCCGCATCGCCATCAACGGATTCGGCCGCATCGGGCGCAACGTGCTGCGCGCCCTGCTCGAACGGGGCAGCGGCCTGGAGGTCGTGGCCGTCAACGACCTGACCGACCCCGCCGCCCTCGCGCGGCTCCTCGCGTTCGACTCGACCGCCGGCCGGCTGGGCCGCCCCGTGACCGCCGAGGGCGACACCCTCGTGGTGGACGGCCGCGCCATCCGGGTGCTCGCCGAGCGCGAGCCGGGGCGGCTGCCGTGGAAGGAACTGGGCGTCGATATCGTGCTGGAGGCCACCGGCCGCTTCACCTCGGCGGGGGCCGCGCGCGCCCACCTCGACGCCGGCGCGAGCCGCGTCCTGGTCAGCGCCCCCTCGGACGGCGCCGACGTCACCCTCGCCTACGGCGTCAACACGGACGCCTACGACCCGGCCGCGCACACCATCGTCTCCAACGCGTCGTGCACGACCAACGCGCTGGCGCCGCTGGCGTCGGTCCTCGACGAACTCGCCGGCATCGAGCACGGGTTCATGACCACCGTGCACGCCTACACCCAGGAGCAGAACCTCCAGGACGGCCCGCACCGCGACGCCCGCCGCGCCAGGGCCGCCGCCCTCAACATCGCGCCGACCACGACCGGCGCGGCCAAGGCGATCGGCCGGGTGCTGCCGAACCTCGACGGCAGGCTGTCCGGCGACTCGATCCGGGTGCCCGTTCCCGTCGGCTCGATCGTCGAACTCAACACGAGCGTCGCCCGGGACGTGACCCGCGAGGACGTGCTGGCGGCCTACCGCCGCGCGGCCGACGGCCCGCTCGCCGGCATCCTGGAGTACTCCGAGGACGCGCTGGTCTCCTCCGACATCGTGGGCAACCCGGCCTCGTCGATCTTCGACTCGGCCCTCACCCGGGTGGACGGCCGCCGCGTCAAGGTCGTCGCCTGGTACGACAACGAGTGGGGCTTCTCCCAGCGCGTGGTCGACACCCTGGAACTCCTCGCCGCCCGCTGAGCCGCCCAGGCACAGCGCCGCCGGGTGGCCGGGTCGCCGTCACCCGGCGGGCTCGATGCGCAGCACCGCGCTGGCCTCGCCGATCTCGACGACCTCCAGGCTCATGACGTCGTTGATGGTCGCCGGCGGGCCCTCGTCGCATCGCAGCTCGACGCCACCGCCGCCCGCCGACGAAACCCCGCCGCCACCGGCGCAGCCGGCGACGCCGAAGCCGGAGCCGGTCAGCGGCGCGGCCAGCTCCACCCCGTCCTCGGTGATCGCCGTCACCTCGATCGGCCCGAGGCCGTACTCCGGCGGCACGTTGACGACGTCGCCCGCCGCCACCTCGACCTCGCAACTCCCGTCGCCACAGGGCCCGTCGGGCGTGGGCGGCGGGGTGGCGGTCTCCTCCTCGGCCGTCGGCTCGTCCCCGCCGGACCCGCCGCCCGCGTCCTCGCCCTTCTCACCGGCGGACTCCGAGGACTCCGACGACCCGGCCCCGTCCTCGGCATCCGAGGAGTCCGACGAGCACGCCGTGAGGACGGCGAACGCGACGGCGGCGGCGACGGCGGCACGGGCAACGGCGGTGGACGACGTTCTGCGCATCATGCCCACCATCAAAACCCATCCGCGCGGGACCCCTCCCGGCGCGGCCGGCCGAGGGCCGCCGGCCGAGCGCCCGGCCCGCATCAGCCGGCGGCCGGGGGCGGGCGGAGAACGCAGAACTCGTGGCCGTCCGGGTCCGACAGACACCGCCACGGAACGTCGCCCTGCCCCAGGTCGATGTCGACCGCGCCGAGGTCCCGCAGCCGCGCCACCTCCGCGCCCATGTCGTCGTCCGGGTACGGCAGCAGGTCGATGTGCACGCGGTCCGGCACGGTCTTCCCCTCCGGCTTCCGCAGGAACTCCAGATACGGGCCGAGACCCGTCGAGGAACGCAACGACGCCTGCTGGTCGGTCACTTCACCCGGCGTCCACTCCGTCGCCCCGTCCCAGAACCGGGCCATGGCCCGGGGGTCCGCGCAGTCCACGACCACGGCCGCGATCGGCCCGGTGTCCCGGTAGACCTCGCGCGGCTCCAGCACACAGAACTCGTTGCCCTCCGGGTCGGCCAGCACCACCCACGGCACGTCGTCGCCCTGCCCCACGTCCGCCGGCGTCGCGCCGAGGCCCCGCAGCCGTTCGACCAACTCCGCCTGGTGGGCGAGGGAGGTGGTCGCGAGGTCCAGGTGCACCCGGTTCTTCGTCGGGGACTTGGGCTCCGGGACCCGCACCACGTCCACGACGAGCGCGGCCGGGTCCGGCCACACATAGTCCCCGCCCGGCTCGACGTTGGCCACGCCCGGCGCCTCGCTCGACAGCTCCCACCCGAGCGCCGCCGCCCAGAACCGGCCGACGGCCTCCTCGTCCAGGGCCTTGATGTTCACGTTCACCGGTCGCAACGCCATGCCCGCGATCCTAGGCCGCCCCTCTGACACCGCCCGGGAGCGCCCGCGCGGCCCCCTTGACCCCGCGCGGCGACGGGGTGACGCTCGGGAATCCGTGGCGATCGGATCGACTCCGGGAGAGGCCCGACAGGAGCCTTCGTTCCTCGGGATCATGTGCAACACCCGGACACAGCACGGAGGTCTCCGCTCACGAGACGATCCGTCGCCTGCCCAAGGTCATGCGGCAGTGCCCGCCGCCCCGCGACAGCGAAGAGAGACGATGACAAACCCTGTACTCGAGGGCCTGGCCAGAACCCGCCGCTCCGCGGTCCATCTGGAGATGCGCGACACCTACCAGCCCAGCGATCCCGAGTTCATCGCCTGGCAGAACGGCAAGCGGCTGGACCCGGCCGCCGACCGGTCGGCGTGGTGGCGTCCGTTCCTGGACGTGGTGGCGGAGACGACGGCGCCCGGGGTCGTCATGCGGCGGGCCCGGATCGTCTCCGAGCCGGTGACGGACTACATCCGCTACGAGTACGACGTGACGTTCCCGAACGTGGTGGCGGGCGAACTCGTTCGCTGGCTGCCCCGCCGCAAGGCCGCCGACATCCCGCTCCCGGGGACCGACCTGTGGATGTTCGACAACGAGTCGGTGCTCTTCACCTACTTCTCCGGCACGGGGGAGGTCGTCGAACGAGAGTGGCGGGACGAACCCGAGGTCATCCAACTCGTCACACACGCCTTTGAGTTGGTGTGGGAGCGGGCGATCCCCCACGGAGAGTACGAGCCGGTTCGGTGACCCATGGCCCCGTCAGCGTCATCCAGCGTCCAGCGGGCCCGGCGTGCCCTCGCCGACCGCCTGCGCGAGTTGGCCAGAGACGCCGGGCTCGCGGGCAAGGAACTTGCCGCGCTGTGTCATTGGCATCCGTCCAAGGTGTCGCGGATCTCGACGGCGAAGGCACAACCCAGCGAGGACGACATCAGGGCGTGGTGCCGGGCCTGCGGTGCTGAGGACCAGACGGAGGACCTGATCGCGTCGCTGCGGACTGTGGAGGGCATGTGGGTCTCCTGGCGTCGGATGGAACGGGCGGGACTGCGACGGTCGCAGGAGGCTCGCTTGCCGCTCTACGAGCGCACCCGCTGGTTCCGGGCCTACTCGCCGGGGCTCTTTCCCGGTCTGCTCCAGACGCGCGGCTACACCGAGGACGTGCTCCGTGCCGTCCAGCGGAGACGGGTTCCCGTCGATGACGTGGCTGATGCCGTGGCGGCCCGTATGGAGCGTCAGCGGGTGCTCCGCGAGGGGCGACGACGCTTCGCCTTCCTTGTCGAGGAGGGCGCGTTGGGCAATGGGCTCGGCAACGCCGACACGCAGGCGGAGCAACTCGACCACCTGCTGGAGGTTGCCGCGCTGCCCCACGTCAGCATGGGCATTGTTCCCATCGGGCTCGGCCGCACCAGAATGCCCGTCGAAGGCTTCTGGATCTACGACACGGCACAGGTCAACGTCGAGCTGGTATCCGGCTATCTCACCCTCACTCAACCGAGTGAGGTGCGGGCATACGCCGAAACATTCGCCATGCTGGCCGGCATGGCCGTCTACGGTGACCGGGCCCGTGCGTTGCTCACCGAAGCCAGGAACTCGCTGGCCTAGTCCCCGCGCAATTCCGCGCAATCGGCTGCCCGTCGCAGGTGTGCCGTGGCTAGCGTTGTGACGATCCGGCCGACATGCGGAGGCCGGGAATGAGCGAACCTTCGGCAACACCAGGAAGCGGAGGCTCAACAGAGATGACCCGCACACCCGCGCCGTGGGGCACGTTACGCATGGAGCCGTACGCGGCCACCACCACGACCCCGCAGTACACACCCGTCATCGATCCCGGAACGCAGATCGCTGTCATCGTGGACGAGCAGGGCAGAACCGTTGAGTTGGGGAGTCACGGGACCAGCACCAGCGGCCTGACGCCCACCACGACCTCACCCGGCGACGGTGCCGGGCCAGGTGTGGCGACCGACGCGGACAGCACCGAGTCGTACGACCAGGACCAGAGTTCCGGCTGATGAGTGACGGCGGGTCGGTCCTCGTGCTCACCAATCCGTACGACGTGACGACGGACCTGGTGTTGCGGCTTCTCGCCGAACGCCGAGTTCCCGTCGTTCGTCTCGACCCGGGTGCTGACCTGCGCACGGGGGCCTCGTTGACGGCCGTGCACCGCACGGCTGACCAGCGGGGCACCCTGCGCACGGCGAGCCGGGAACTCGACCTCACCCGCGTCCGGTCCGTGTGGGTGAGGCGACCCTCGCCGTACGAAGACCCGCAGGACCAGGACGATCAGAACCGCCGCTTCGCCGCCGAACAGTCCTTCTGGGGTGCCGGCGGCATCCTCGCGTCGTTGCCGGCGGCGCACTACGTCAACCATCCGTGGCACAACCGGGCGGCCGAGTTCAAGCCCGCGCAGCTCTCGACCGCCCGACGCTGCGGCTTCCTGCTGCCCGACACGGTGATCACCAACGACCCGGCCGAGGTGCGTGAGTTCATCGCCCGTCGCCCTGGCGGGGCGGTCTACAAGCCGCTGTGGAACACGCCATACCGAGTGGGCGGTGAGCCGCGAGCCGTGTGGGTGCGGGAGGTGCGCCGCGATGAGATCACCGACGCGGTGTCCGTCTGCCCCCACATGTTCCAGGCCAGGGTGGACAAGCTGTTCGATGCCCGGGTGACCGCCGTCGGCGATCGGTTGTTCGGCGTCCGGATCGACAGTCCCGATCTCGACTGGCGTCACCGTCAACACCTGATGAGATGCGCCCCGGTTGAGGTCCCGGACTCCGTCGCGCGTGGGGTCGTCTCCTACCTCTCCGAACTCCGGCTGGTCCACGGTGCGTTCGACTTCGCCGTGACCACGGCGGGCGACTGGTACTTCCTTGAGTGCAATCCGAACGGTCAGTGGGCCTGGCAGCCGGCAGAGACCACGCGAGGGATCGCCCATGCGTTCGCCGACCAGTTGGAGAAAGGCTCTGAGCCATGAACGCATCGACGAGGCTTCGCCACGCCCTGACGGAGAGACTCACCGGGGAGGGCACCCTGGTGGAACCCGAGTGGCGGGCTGCCGCCAGGGCTGTTCCGCGCGAGCTGTTCGTCACGGCCTACTTCAGGCCGGTGGCCGGAAGCGTTCCGACCCGCTGCCGGCCCGTCCGTCAGGGCGAGCCGGGATGGCTGGAGGGGATCTACGCCGACGAGACGCTGATCACCCAACTGGACGGCCGCATCAGGCCCGATGACGTGAGTGAGGGAACCGTGGCCGGCTCTCCGTCCTCGTCGTCCACCCTGCCCTCGCTGGTGCTGCGCATGTGGCAGCAGCTTGGCGCCGAGCCCGGGCATCGGGTGATCGAGGTCGGCACCGGAACCGGTTACTCGACCGCGCTCGGCGCTTATCGCCTCGGGGAAGCCCACCTCACCAGCGTCGAGTACGACCCGGAGGTGGGCGAGACCGCCGCCGCCGCGCTCCGGGCCGCCGGCCTCGCGCCCCGGTTGATCACCGGCGACGGGCTGCGCGGCGACCCGGACGGCGGCCCGTACGACCGCCTGATCGCGACCTGTTCGGTCCGGTACATCCCGCTGCCGTGGCTGCACCAGGTGCGACCGGGCGGACGGATCCTGGTCACCCTGTCCGGATGGAGCTACGCCAACTCCCTCGCGCTGCTTGACGTGACCGGCCCCGGAGAGGCCACGGGACGGTTCCTGCCCGGCCACACCAGTTTCATGATCGCCCGGCCACACGACCGGCCGCCCCGACCGACGCTGGCCCTGCTGCCCGGCGAGGAACGGCCGAGCCGGATCGACCCGGCGAAGCTCGACACCTGGACCGGCGGTTGGGTCGCCCAACTCGCGGCGCCCGCAGCCGAACGCATGGGCGCGGGAGCGGAACAGGTCCTCTGGGACGTGTCCACCGGCTCGCAGGCTCGAACCGTCCCCAACCCCCGTGGCGGCTGGACCGTTGTGCAGCGCGGCCCCGTTCCGCTGTGGGATCGGGTCGAACAGGCCGTGCGGCACTGGGAGTCCGCCGGTGAACCACATCAGGAGCAGTTCGGCATCACGGTGTCGCCAAGCCGCCAGCGGGTGTGGCTCGACACCGAGGACGGCCCCGGCTGGGACCTGCCGATCTGACGCGTCGCTCTCCCTCGACGGTGCGGTGTCCGCACTCGGAGTCGGGGACAGGGCATTCGAACACCATCACATCGACGTAGGGAAAGGGCAGGCATGAAGCTCAGGTTCCTCGGGATCATTCCAAACACGCCCGTGGACGACTCGCCCACCATCTGGTTGGACGACGACACGGGAGACTTGCTGATCCAGTCCTACCGAGCCACCGAGGACGAGGTGAAGGCATGTCAGGAGATCGGGTCCATCCCCGGTCACAGCACGGACGTGCCGGATCACGAGACGATCATCCGGCTCCCCGCCGTGATGCTGAAGTACATCCCCCGACCGGAAGGCAGCAACGGTGAAGCACCCCGTGCGTGAAGGGATCTCCAAGACACGGCACTCCGCCGTACACCTGGAGATGCGCGACAACTACACCCCGAACGATCCGGAGTTCGTTCGCTGGCGTGCTGGCCACAGGTACGAGGGCGACCCGGCCAGGCTGCCGGAGTGGTGGGGGCCCTGGGGTGACCTCGTACGAGAGACGACCGCGCGCGGGGTGGTCATGCGGCGGGCTCGGATCGTCTCCGAGCCGGTGACGGACTACATCCGCTACGAGCACGACATCACGTTCGCCAACGTCGCGGCGGGAGAGCTGGTCCGATGGCTGCCCCGCCGCAACGCGGCCGACATCCCGCTTCCAGGGACCGATCTGTGGATGTTCGACAACGAGTCCGTGCTCTTCACGTACTTCTCCGGCATCGGAGAGGTTGTTGACCGAGAATGGCGCACGGAACCGGACGTTGTGCGGCGCGTGGCATCCGCCTTCGAGGCGGTGTGGGAGCGGGCCATTCCTCATGAGGAGTACGCGCCGGTAGCGTGAGCCATGGTTCGGTCAACGTCGTCCAGTGCCCAGCGAGCCCGGAGGCTTCTGGCCGACCGCCTGCGTGAGTTGGCCGGGGACGCCGGGTTGACCGGTAAGGATCTGGCCGCCCGGTGTGGCTGGCACCCTTCCAAGGTTTCCCGCACAGCAACGGCGAGGACGCGGCCGAGCGAGGACGACATCAGGGCGTGGTGCCGGGCGTGCGGCGCCGAGGACCAGACGGGCGACCTGATCGCCTCGCTGCGGGCCGTCGAGGGGATGTGGCTGTCCTGGCGCCGGCTGGAACGCGCCGGGCTCAGACGGTCCCAGGAGGAACGGCTACCGCTGTACCAACGCACGCGCCGTTTCCGCTCCTACGCCGTGTGGGCCATACCCGGGCTTCTCCAGACCCCTCGGTACACCGAGGACGTGCTCCGGACGATCCAGCGGCAGCGGCTGCCCACGGACGACGTAGCCGAAGCCGTGGCGGCCCGCGCCCGCTCGGGGCGCGGGCCGCAGCCCTGTGCTACTTGCCGTCGTCCCTGACGGTGGTCAGGAACGCGGACCAGGCCGGTCCGGAGAAGGTGAACGCCGGGCCGGTGGGGTTCTTGGTGTCGCGGATGGCCATCGAACGGCCGTCGAGGCGGGCGGCCTCGACGCAGCTGCCGCCGTGGTCGTTGGAGTAGCTGGAGGTGAACCAACGGGCTTGGGTGAGCATGGGTTAGTGCTCCTTTGCCGTGGTCAGGGTGTTGAGGAAGGCCGACCAGGCCCCACCCGTGAAGGTGAAGGCCGGGCCGGTGGGGTTCTTGGAGTCGCGGATGGCCATGGTGTTGTCGTCCAGGTGGGCTGCTTCGACGCAGTTACCGCCGTGGTCGTTGGAATAGCTGCTGGTGTACCAAGTGGCGTCCGCTGGCATGGGGTTACCGCTCCTTGACCGTGGTGAGGAAGGTGTTCCAGGCGTCGGCGGTGAAGGTGAACGCCGGGCCGGTGCGGTTCTTGGTGTCGCGGATGGCCATGGCGTGGCCCTCCAGGCGGGCCGCTTCGACGCAAGCCCCGCCCTGGTCGTTGGAGTAGCTGGAGGTGAACCAACGGGTTTGGGTGAGCATGGGTTAGTGCTCCTTTGCCGTGGTCAGGGTGTTGAGGAAGGCCGACCAGGCCCCACCCGTGAAGGTGAAGGCCGGGCCGGTGGGGTTCTTGGTGTCGCGGATGGCCATGGTGTTGTCGTCCAGGTGGGCTGCTTGGACGCAGTTGCCGCCCTGGTCGTTGGAGTAGCTGGAGGTGTACCAAGTGGCGTCCGCTGGCATGGGGTTACCGCTCCTTGACCGTGGTGAGGAAGGTGTTCCAGGCGTCGGCGGTGAAGGTGAACGCCGGGCCGGTGCGGTTCTTGGTGTCGCGGATGGCCATGGCGTGACCGTCCAGACGGGCGGCCTCGACGCAATCGCCGCCCTGGTCATTGGAGTAGCTGGAGGTGAACCAACGGCCGTCGGGGGGTGGGGTGGTGGTCATGCTGTCAGTGCTCCTTGATCGCTTGCTTGATCATATTCAGAGAGTCCCGAGGCCCGGCGGCGAGGGCTTGCAGGTCGGTGAACGTCTCGTCGTAGCGTGCCACGTCGCTCTCGCGCCGGCTGACCCACCCGTCGGCGAGGTTCTCCAGGTAGACGATGGACTTGAGCGCGGCGCCCTCCGGGAAGCGGAGCACCGCGAACTTCCCGTTCATTCCGGGGTGGTGGCCCGCCGTGAAGGGCAGGACCTGGATCTTAACGTTCGGCAGGGCCTCCGCGATCTCCACGATGTGGGTCAGTTGGTCGCGCATCAACTCGCCGTCGCCGACCCGCCTCAGTAGGACCGCCTCGTTCACGATCGCCGTCAGCCTCAGGGCGGACTGTCGGCGCCGCAGCACCTCCTGCCGCGCCATGCGCACCGCGACGAGGCGGTTGACCTCCTCCGCGCTGAGGCCCTGGTGCGCTCGCTGGTGGATCACGCGGACATACGCCTCGGTCTGAAGCAGCCCGGGAACGAACTCCGCCTCGTAGTTGTGCAACGAACTGGCCGTGGCCTCCAGGCCGAGGAACGCCTTGAAGACCGGCCGGATCACCGGGCGGTACTTGGCCGACTGCCACCAGTCCTTCCGCGTCTTCGTCACGGCGGCGTAGCCCATCAGCTGGCTGCGCATCTCCTCGTCCGCCTGGTAGATCTCACACAGCGCCATGACGTCCGCCTGTTCGACGACCGTGTTCTCTCCGGTCTCCAGGCGGGTCAGCTTGGACGGGCTCCACAGCAGCCTCTTCACCACCTGACTCGCCTTCAGACCGGTCGCGAGTCGCAACCGGCGCAGCTCGCTGCCCAGTTGGAGTCGGCACAGCGCGGGCGTCGCCGACTCGATGTCCGTGATCATCCGTAGCCCTCCCTCTCAGTTTCGCGGCGAACGTTCTGCTGGCGCAAGAAACGTTCTGAGCCAGAACGGGCGACCATCGCCGTTCCGCGTGAACTTCCTTACGACAGCAGGGAGTTACGCAGAAATTTGACAGCGGAATTCCGGCTTTCTGGTCCTCAACATAGCCGTTCTGATGCCATTCTGAACATGGCTGCTCACACAGCGCGGTTGAACCGCGAGAAGGCCGACCGGGAGGGCTCAATGGCTATCACACGAGGTGCGCTCGCCAGCCGGGATGTTCACTTCTGGGCCATAACTGTTCGCTCCCGCGAGATCGGTTACTGGCGGGCGACCGTTGCTGACATCCTGCGGGGCTGGTGCGCCCGCGAGGAGACCGTGGCGCTCGGGCAGCAGGGCGTCTCGGAGCTGTTGGCCAACGTGGCGTGCCACGTGGACGATCCGCGCTGTGGGCTGCGGCTCAGCCGCGCCGAGGGGAACGTGCTCGTCGAGGTGCTGGACCGCTCGGGGCAGCCGCCGCGCGTCGGGAGCCGGCCGAACTGGTCGGCCGAACGCGGGCGCGGGCTGTGGCTGCTGCGGGAAATGGCCGACGACTTCGGCTATATGCCGGCGCCCTATCCGGAGGGCGACGGGCTTCGGATGGGAAAGGTCGTCTGGTTCTCGTGCCGGGGCGCCGTTCCCGGAGCACCGGCCCAATGAATGGCCCATCGGAATCGCCGTGGCCTCCGGAATGGGAGTTCCTGGTTCCGAAACCGGGGCGGGGACCGGGGAACGGATGGGTGCTGGGACCGTGCTGGTTCTACTGCGGGCACCAGGTCACCGCCGTGCTGTGGATCGGCTGCGCGACCACGGTCGGCGCGGGCGCGCCGCTCTATATCTGCGGGCCGTGCCTGGACCAACTGCACGCGATGCTCTGGGACTTCACCGAGCTGAACCGGAACGCGGCGACCGACGCCGAGGGGCGGCTCGTTCCGCTCTACCGGCCGTCGGTCGCCGGGCCGGCGCCCACCGTTCCCCGGCGGCGCGCGGCCCGCCGGGCCCGCACCCGGCTCGGGGAACGGCTGCTGCGCCTCGCCGCCGGCGCCGGAGACGGGAGCGACAGGGGAGACAGGGGAGAGAGGGGAGAAGAGTGAACTCGATCATCAGGGGCGCCGACTGGGTGCTGTGCGAGGAACGCGGCGAGGGCGTGCCGGACGGGATCTACGGCGTCGCGTGCATGACCTGCGAGGCGGCCTCGCCGCTCTTCGACGACGAACAAACTCCGTGCGCCGTCTGGGCGTTGCACCACACCCAGGAGCAGCCGGAGCACACGTTGTTCCTCGCCCGCACCGAGCGGCACTGGCGGGTGGTGCGCCGCCCGGAGCCGGAGGACCCGGCGGCCAGGCGGCCGACGGCGCTGGACCGGGCGTTCGGACCGGCGTTCGTCGGCCTGATGTGTCTGCTGACCGCCGCCTCGGGCCTGCTCCCGCTCCTCACCTGACCGACACCGACCAACCGAACCACGTCAACCGGCGAGGGCCGGCGACGACCGGCAACGACCAGTAACCATCAACAACCAGCGACGAACCGAACAGCGAAGGCTCTTATGCGTACGACGATCGTGCACTCCACCCTGCCCATCACGTTCCATGTCCTCGCCACCACCGCCAGCAACCACGCCCTGATGGTGCGGGGGCAGCGGGAGGAGGGGGAGGGCTGGGTGCTGCCGCACGGCGCGGTGACCCCGGGGCGGTGCCTGATCCTGACCGCCCGCGAACGGCTGATGGAGGTCGCCGGCTACGACCGGCCGCTGAGCGAGGTGCTGGCGGTCACCCTGCGCACGGACGAGGACGGCGAACTCAACGGCGTCGAGTACGTGCTCGACGGCGGCGTGTTGCCGGAGGTGCCGGACAACGACCCGCGTGAGGGCGCCAGTTGGGTGCCGATGCGGGAACTCCACGAGCCGCCGGCCATCTACCAGTACGCCATCATCGCCGCCGGCCAGCGCCGCCACCTGCCGTTCCTCGTCAACGGGGACCGGCCGGACGCGGCGTTCGTCTGACCGAGGGACGGGTGTGCGCGCTGGCGCGCGGACCGGGGCGCGCGCCCCGCGCGCACGCGCGCACACCCGCTCAGGGCGCGAGTACGAGGCGGCCGCGCGTTCCGCCCGCCGCCATCAGGCGGTGCGCGCGGGCCGCGTCGTCGAGCGGGAGGACGGAGTGCACGCGCGTCGGCAGCGCGCCGGACGCGGCGCGGGCCAGCAGGTCGGCCAGGCGCGCGCCGTCGGCCTCGGTGTTGACGGTGTGCACGGCGATTCCGCGCTCCGCCGTCGGCTCGGCGTTGGGCAGGACGCCGACGAAGGTGCCGCCGTCCCGGACCAGGGCCAGGCCGGCCTCCTGCAACGCGGCGGCGTCGGCCACCGCGTCCCAGCCCGGCTCGGCGCGGGTGACGAAGTCGGCGCCGAGGCCCCGGACGAACTTCTCGTCCCCCGGCCTGGCCAGACCGGTCACGCGCCAGCCGCGCTCGGGCGCGAGCGCCGCGACGTTGGCGCCGACGGCGCCGGCCGCGCCGGTCACCAGCAGCGCCGCGCCGCCGGCGGGCGCGTCGCCGAGCAGCTCGACGATCCAGGCGGCGGTCAGCCCGTTGAGCGGAACGGTCGCGGCCGGCACCAGGTCGAGTTCGTCGGGCACGACGGCGAGATCGGCGGCCGGCAGGACGAGTCGCTCGGCATAGGTGCCGAAGTCCCGGTCGAAGCCGCCCGCCAGGCCGGCGACCCGCGCGCCGACCGCGAGGTCCACGCCGGCCCCGGTCGCGTCCACGGTGCCGGCGAACTCCCAGCCCAGGCCGGTGCGTTCGGGCTGGTTGATCAGGCCCATCGCGTGGAACACGCCGTTGGCTACGGCGAGGTCGACGGGGTTGACCGGCGCGGCGGCGACTCGGACGCGGACCTCGCCAGGGCCGGGCTCGGCGAGGGGCACGTCCACGATCTCGATCGAGTCGGGGCCCTCGGGGGTGCGGACGACGGCCATGCGGAAGGTGGTCGAACTCATGCTGTGGCTCCTGGGTTTCGGTGTCCGGTGGCTGGCGGTTCCCAGCCTGGTGCCGGTACTCTCCACTGGGAAGTAGGCACCTGAAAGTGCGTAGGTCACCGCTGGGTGGGAGGCGAACGTCCGATGACGACGAGGACGGCGGCCGAGCGGCGGGCGGAGGCGAAGGCGGGCTATGACGCGTTCCTCGCCGGCTGTCCCAGCCGCCAACTGCTGGAACGGATCTCCGACAAGTGGGTCGCGCTGGTCCTGGCGGCCCTCGGCAGCGACGGGCCGCAGGTCTCCGGGGACGCCTGCACCGGCGAGCCACGGCCGATGCGCTTCTCCGAACTGGCGCGCCGGCTGTCCGGCATCAGCCAGAAGATGCTGACCCAGACGCTGCGCGCGCTGGAACGCGACGGGATGATCACGCGGACGGTGACGCCGACCGTTCCGGTCACGGTGACCTACGAGCTGACGGACCTCGGGCTCTCGCTCCGCACGGTGATGCGGGGCATCAAGGAGTGGGCCGAGACCCACATGGAACAGGTCCACGCCCACCGCGAGGCGTACGACGCCCGTTGAACCGCCCCCCGGCGGCCCCGGTCCGGTGCCCCGCACCCGAAGAAGGAGATCCCCGCGTCGCGTTCCAGCCAGCGGACGCCCCATTGAACATCCCCGTGCGATGTGGTGCGATCCCCACCATGAGGGAGACCCGCTCGGCGCGCACGGTGCTGCTGGACCAGTTCTGGCCCGGCCGCCGCGCCGACCACTTCGACGAGTTCTGTCGCTGAGCCCTTCCCTTCTCGCGGTCACCGCCCCGGAGTCGCGGGCGGCATCCCGCCACATCGGCCGAGTCGGCTGAGTCGGCGGGATCGCCCCGCCTGACCTCCGCCCGCGCGCGGCCTCTCCCCGTCCGCGCCCCGCTCCGCGCACCGTTCCGCACCCGTTCCGCATGGTGCCGCGCGCCGGCGTTCCCCGCCCGGGCCGCCGTGCGCCCCGCTCCGCCCTGCCCTGTCCTGCCCGGACCCTGGAGCCCCACCCATGTCCTGCTGCGCCCCGTCCGCCGCCGGCCACCACCACGATGACCACCAGCCGTCCGCCGGCGGGCAGTTGGTCGGCGTGCCCCAAGCCCGCGCGGCCGCGCCGTTCCGCCCGCCGGCCGCGCGGCGCGGCACGCGCGGTCAGGTGCGGCTGCCCGGCGGGACGTTCGGCATGGGCGACGCGTTCGGCGAGGGCTACGCGGCGGACGGCGAGGGCCCGGTGCACCCGGTGCGCCTCGACCCGTTCCTGATGGACGCGACCACGGTCACCAACGCCGCCTTCGCCGCGTTCGTCAAGGACACCGGCTATGTGACGGACGCGGAACGGCTGGGCCTGTCGGCGGTGTTCCACCTCTCGGTGCGGGCCGAGCCGGCCGACGTGCTGGGGCGGGCCACCGGAACGCCGTGGTGGCTGGTCGTGCGCGGCGCCTCCTGGCGCCACCCGGCCGGGCCGCTCTCCGGCATCAGCGACCTCCAGAACCACCCGGTGGTGCAGGTGAGTTGGCACGACGCCCAGGCGTACTGCGCGTGGGCGGGCAAGCGGCTGCCCACCGAGGCCGAGTGGGAGTACGCGGCGCGGGGCGGCCTGGAGGGCCGCCGCTTCCCGTGGGGCGACGAACTCACCCCGCGCGGGCGGTGGTTGTGCAACATCTGGCAGGGCACCTTCCCCACCCACAACACCGCCGAGGACGGCCACGCCGCCACCGCGCCCGTGAAGTCCTTCCGCCCCAACGGCCACGGCCTGTGGAACATGGTCGGCAACGTCTGGGAGTGGTGCGCCGACACCTTCGCGCCCGACGCCTACGCCGCGCGCGCCGGCGCGCCGGACCCCGTCCACGACCCCCGTGGCCCCGCGCACGACCCGGCACCTGACGCCCGCCGCGTCATGCGGGGCGGCTCGTTCCTGTGCCACGACTCCTACTGCTACCGCTACCGGGTCGCCGCCCGCTCCGGCAACACCGCCGACTCGGCGGCGGCCAACATCGGCTTCCGCTGCGCCAACGACGCCGCCTGACCCGCCACTTCACCCCGCCACTTCACCCGCCGCCCCACCCCGGCCCCGGAGGAATCCCCCATGACGAAGAGACGGCCACGTTCGCTCGGCCTGCTGGCCCTCCCCGCGATCCTCACCCTCACCACGCTCGGCGCCCCGGGCCCCGCCACCGCCCACGACGCCGGTGCGACCGCCGACCGGCACCACGGCGCGCAGCGGCCCAACATCGTCTATATCCTCGCCGACGACTTCGGCTGGACGAGCCTCAGCAGCCCCCGCACCAACGACGGCAACCCCAGCGACTACTACGAGACGCCGGCCCTGGAGCGCATCGCGCGGGAGGGCGTCGCCTTCGACAACGCCTACACCTCCGTCAACTGCACGCCCACCCGCGCCGCCCTGCTCACCGGCCTCTACGCCCCGCGCCCCGAGAACAACATCTACCTCGTGGGCAACCTCAACCGGGGCGGCGACGACACCCTCCTGTACGGCCCGCCGCAGGGTCGCGAGGACGGCGCCACCGCCCTGCCCGCCGAGGCCGTCACCGTCGGCGAACGGCTCCAGGACGCCGGCTACACCACCGGCTACGTCGGCAAGTTCCATGTCACCAGGACCGGCGAGGACATCACCGCCCTGCACGGCTTCGACGAGAACCTCGGCGGCACCAACGCCGGCGACCCCGGCGCCTACCACGCCAGCGACGGGCAGTTCGGGCCGAAGATCGGGCCCGCGCTCGACGCGTTCGCCGGCGACTACACCCAGGAGTACGTGGACGAGAACATCAGGCCCTACAGCCACGGCGTCGACCCGGCCGCCCTCGACGCCCTCGTCGGCACCGACAAGCACGTCACCGACGCCCTCGCCGACGCCACCATCGACTTCGTCGACCGCAACAGCGAGGACCCGTTCTTCGCGTTCCTCAGCTCCTACGCCGTCCACACCCCGGTCGGCGAACGGCAGGCCCGCGCCGACCTGTTGGCGAAGTACCAGGCGGCCGAGCCGGGCAGCGGCCCGTCCAACCCGTCGTACGGGGCGCTCGCCGAGGGCCTCGACCAGGCCGTCGCCCGCGTCGTCGACCACCTGGAGACCACCCCCGACCCGAGGAACCCCGGCCACACCCTCGCCGAGAACACCGTGCTCGTCTTCACCGGCGACAACGGCGGCGTCGAGCGGTTCACCGACAACGGGCCGCTGCGCGGGCAGAAGGGCGAGCTGCGCGAGGGCGGCATCCGCGTCCCGCTGATCGCCTGGAGCGCCAACCCCGAGCTGGTGGACGGCGACCGCGTCGACCACACCCCGGTCTACGCCGCCGACCACCACGCCACCATCGCCTCGCTCGCCGGCGCCCGGCCGCCCGCCGGCCAGCCCCTCGACGGCGTGGACCTCAGCGGCCTGTTCGCCGACCCCGACGCCAGGCTCCGCCGCGACGCCCTCTACTGGCACCTCCCCGGCTACCTCGTCGACGCCACCCGCGACCAGCGCCCGCAGTCCGTGATCCGCTCCGGCCGCTGGAAGCTCGTCTACTCCTACGAGGACCGCTCCTGGGAGCTGTACGACCTGCGCCGCGACATCGGCGAGGCCGAGACCCTGGCGGCCGAACGCCCCGACGTCGTACGGGAGTTGGGCAACGATCTGATCCGCTGGCTCGACGACCTCGACGCGCCGCTGGCGACGCTCCGCGAGGGCCGCGAGCCCGTCGAGTTCACCGTCACCGGCACCACCTACGCGGACGGCGAGGCCACCCGGCGCCGCGACGAGACCCTCGTCATCCGGCCCGGCGAGGAACTCCCGCTGGTCCTCGAAACGCCACGGCGCCACTGAACGACGGCACCAGCCCTCCCGAAAGGCACCCTCGCCATGCCCAGACCAGCGACCGCCCAACGCCCACAACGCCCACAACGCCCACAACGTCCGCAACGCCCGTCCCGACCGCGCCCGTCCCGCCGCCGGTTCCTCTCCACCGCCACCGGCACCGCCGTCGCCGGCCTCGTCGCGGCCCCGTGGCCCGCCTCGGCGGCCGGCCGGGGCGGCCGACCCGGCCGCCGGCCCCCGAACGTCGTCTTCGTCTCCATCGACGACCTCGGCTGGGACGAACTCGGCGCCTACGGCAACACGTTCAACGAGACCCCGCACCTCGACCGGCTGGCCCGCGAGGGCGTCCGCTTCACCAGCGCCTACGCCGCCGCCCCGCTCTGCTCCCCGACCCGCGCCGCGCTCGTCACCGGCCGCTACCCGGCGCGCAGCGGCATCACCGACTTCCTGCGCGGCGAGGCCGCCGCCAGCGACAAACACCTCTCACCCGACATACCGACCATCCCCGACGTGCTCCGCCCGCACGGCTACACCACGGGCCTCATCGGCAAGTGGCACCTCACCGAGACCTACAGCGGCCCGTACCGGGAGCGGCCGGGCAACCCGTTCGCCCACGGCTTCGACGAGGTGATCGCCTCCGAGGAGAAGTACATCGCCGACGGCGACTACTTCCACCCGTACTTCTTCCTGCCCGACCTCCCCGCCAGGGAGCCCAACGAGTACCTCACCGACCGGCTGGCCGCCGAGGCCGTCGACTTCCTGACCCGCCACCGCGACGAGCCGTTCTTCCTGCACGTCTCCAACTACGCGGTGCACACCGTCCTCGACGCCAGGCCCGAGCTGGTCGCCAAGTACCGGGCCAAGCCCGGCGCCGACGAGGCGCCCAACCGGCCGGTGCTCGCCGCCATGTTGGAGAGCGTCGACCAGCAGGTGGGCCGCATCGCCGACACCCTCGCCGAACTCGGCCTGGACCGCGACACGTTGCTCCTGGTGACCTCCGACAACGGCGGCCCGTACCGCGACGCCAACCAGCCGCTGCGCGGCGGCAAGGGCGAGCTGTACGAGGGCGGCATCCGGGTGCCGCTCATCGCGCACTGGCCCGGGCGGGTGCGCGGCGGCCGCAGCGAGGACGCCCCGGTCAGCACCGTCGACGTGCTGCCCACCGCCCTCGACCTCGCGGGCGGCCGGCCCGGCCGGCACCGGTTCGACGGCGTCAGCCTCGCCCCCGTGCTGACCGGCGCCGGCGCCCTCCGCCGCGAGGAACTGTTCTGGGTCTATCCGCACTTCATCGGCTCCACCCACCCGCACGCCGCCGTGCGCTCCGGGCGGTACAAGCTGGTGCGGTACTTCAGGGACGGGCGAAGCGAGCTGTACGACCTGGCCCGCGACCCCGGCGAGACCACCGACATCTCCGCCCGGCACCCCGGCCGCGCCCGCGCGCTGCGCGCCCGCCTCGAAGCGCACATCGCCGAGGTGAACGTCCTGCCGCCGACGCCGCGCCGCGCGGCGTACCCGGTGCCGGAGCTGGCCGAGACCTTCGACGGCGACCTGGCGCGGTGGAGCGTGCTGCCGGTGACCGAGCACGTGGGCGACGCCCGGGTCGAGAACGGCCGACTCGCCGTCAGCGCCGACCAGTTGACCCACCTGGTGTTCCGCTCCGACGTCACGCCGGGCTCCGACACGGCGGCGGCCGTCCTCACCCCCGGCACCTTCGCCGAGGCCGGCACCCAGGACACCGTCTTCGTCGGCGTCGCCCAGGACGCGGACAACTACCTGCTGTTCCGCTACCACAACGGGCTGCGCCGCGTCGGCTGGGACCTGCGGGTGGACGGGCAACTCGTCACCGCAGGGGCCGAACCGCTGCACAACCTCGACGGCACCGTGGACCTCACCGGCCCCGACGCCCGCTACGCCTTCGTGCTGCGCGGCACCAGGGCCACCGCCTACGCCGACCAGGGCGACGGCTGGGAGTTCCTCTTCACCGCCGACACCGGCGGCGCGCTCGACCTCAGCGACCCCGCCGTGCGCGCCCGTTACCGCTGGGCCACCAGCGTCCGCCTCGACGACGGCACCATCACCCTCGACGGCCTCACCGCCCACCGCGCGTAGGGCTCGCCGCCCCCGCGACCGGCTGGCTCACCGCGCCGGATCACCCAGATCCGCGCGGGCCAGCCGGTCGGGGTCGGAGAGGATGTCGATCGCCGCGATCCGGCCGTCGGCGACCGTGCAGCCCATCACCGAGAACAGCGCGCCGCGCACGGTGTTGACCAGCCCCGCGCTGCCGTTGACCAGCACCGGATGGGTGACCGCCGTGGTCGCCATCCGCCGGAACGTCGCCAGCCGCCCGGCCACGGCCGCCGCCCCCCGCCCGACACCACGTCAACAAGCCCAAGCAGAAGTCACGTTGTCGCAGAACCGCCCGGCCCCGCCTCACCTGGCGCGGCGCGGGCGGCCGGCTCGCGCGCTCAGGCGCCGCAGCAGCCGCCTCCACGCCCCGGAACGTCGGGGATGTCCCCGGCCGGGGCCGGGAGCCCGGTGCCGCCGCACACGCCGGTCGCCGGCAGGGCCAACGCGACGCTCCGGGCCGCCGTCAGGTCCCCGGCGAGCGCGGCGGCGAGGGAGCGGACCTGCTCGTATCCGGTCATCGCCAGGAAGGTCGGGGCGCGGCCGTAGGACTTGGCCCCGGCCAGGAACAGGTCGGGTTCGGGATGGGCCAACTCCTCCACGCCGTGCGGGCGGACCGTGCCGCAGGAGTGGACGTTGGGGTCGATCAACGGGGCCAGCGCCGAGGGGGCGGAGAGGCGTTCGTCCAGGCCGAGGCGGACCTCGCCGAGGAAGGAGAGGTCGGGGCGCAGGCCGGTGAGCACCACGACCCGGTCGACGGGTTCGGTGCGGCGGCCGTCCTCGGCGACCAGGACCAGCCGGCCGTCGGCGTCCCGTTGGACGGCGGCGGTGCGGAAGCCGGCGACCGCGCGCGCATGGCCCCGGTCGACGGCCGCCCTGGCCGCCAGGCCCAGGGCGCCGCGCGCCGGGAGCTGGTCGGCGGTCCCGCCGCCGAAGGTCGTCGCCGAGATCTCGCGCCGCGTCACCCACAGCGCCTCGGTGCCGGCGCCCTCCTCGGTCCCGGCGAGGTCGGCCAGGGCGGCGAGCGCGGTGAACGCGGAGGCGCCGGCGCCCACCACGGCGGTCCGTTTCCCGGCGAACGCCGCGCGCACGGCCGGGTCGCCGAGGTCGGGGACGCGGTAGTCGAGGCGCCCGCGTTCGGCCAGGGCGCGTTCGCCGGCGGCGGGCAGGCCGTCGGCGCCGAGGGGGGCCGGGATGGACCAGGTGCCGGAGGCGTCGATGATCGCCCGGACCCGGACGCGTTCCTCGCCGCCGTCGGCGCTGGTCAGGTGAACGGTGAACGGCTGCCGCGCGCGGCCGGCGTCCACCACCCGGTCGCGCCCGGCGCGGGCCAGGCCGGTGACGGTGGTGCCGTAGCGGACGCGGTCGCCCAGGGCGTCGGCCAGCGGTTGGAGGTAGTCGGCGACCCAGCGGGCGCCGGTCGGGTGCTCGTCGCTCGGGGGCGGGGTCCAGCCGGTCGGGGCGAGCAGCTTCTCGGCGGCCCGGTCGACGAGTTCGGCCCAGGTCGAGAAGAGGCGCACATGCCCCCACGCGCGAACGGCGGTCGCGGCCGTCGGCCCGGCCTCCAGGACCAGCGGCGTCAGGCCGCGCCCGACGAGCTGGGCGGCGGCGGCCAGTCCGACGGGTCCCGCGCCGATGACCGCGATCGGCGGGGCGTTGCGCTCCGGCATGGTCGTTGCTCCTTCACTGCCGACACCTTGATTCGACGGTTGTCGATATCCACTCCGGAGCCTGGCACTCGATATCGACATCTGTCAACATAGACGCATGTCGAAGAAGAGGGTCGAACTCCCGGTGCTGGCCGCCGAGAACGCGGCCGCGCCGTGCTGCCCGCCGCTGACGGCGGGGGAGCTGTCCGTGCCGGACTCCGAGCGGATGGCCGCGATGTTCAAGGCGCTGGCCGACCCGGTGCGGCTGCGGCTGTTCTCCAGGGTCGCCTCCCACCCGGGGCGTGAGGCGTGCGTCTGCGACATCGCCGACGTCGGCGTCTCCCAACCCACCGTCAGCCACCACCTGAAGAAGCTCCGCGAGGCCGGACTCCTGACCTCCGAACGCCGGGGCACCTGGGTCTACTACGCCGTCGCGCCCTCGGTCCTCGCCGCGATGTCGGCGATGCTCGACCTGCCCGCCGACCGCTGAGGCCCCGGGCCCGTGCCTCCGCCCGTCCCCGTCCCCGTGTCCGGAGCCGCCCGTGGAACGCGTTGACCTCCTCGTCGTCGGCGCCGGCCAGTCCGGGCTGTCCACCGCGGCCGTCGCCTCCCGCGCCGGATGGGGACGTTCCCTGATCCTGGAGGCCAGCGAGGACACCGCCGGTTCCTGGCCCGCGTACTACGACAGCCTGACGCTGTTCTCCCCGGCCCGTTACTCCGCCCTACCCGGCCACCCCTTCCCGGACGGCGCCCCCGGTGACGTCCCGGGCGGCCGGGACCGCTACCCGACCCGGGACGAGGTCGCCGACCACCGTGCGCCCGGGCCGTTCGAGGGCGCGCGCGTCCTCGTCGTGGGCGCGGGGAACTCCGCCGTGCGGATCGCCGCCGAACTCGCGCCGCACGCCCGGGTGACGCCGGCCACCCGCGCCCCGGTGCGGTGGGTCGCGCAGCGCCCGCTCGGCCGGGACATCCACTGGTGGACGCGCCACACCGGCCGTCGACGACCAGTGCCGACCGTTCCACCGGGGCGGCGTCTCCACCACCGTTCCCGGGCTCGGCTATGTCGGCATCGAGTTCCAACGGAGCCTCGCGTCCAACTCGCCGCGCGGCGCCGCGCGGGACGCCGCCTACGTGTTGGCGCGGCTCCGTTCCGCCCCCGCCGGAACCGGTGGCGCGGTGGCGCGGCGGCGCAGGGCGAGGGAGACATGAACCAGGGCCACCAGCGCGGGCACCTCGATCAGCGGGCCCACGACCCCGGCCAACGCCTGCCCGCTGGTCACGCCGAAGGTGCCGACCGCGACCGCGATGGCCAACTCGAAGTTGTTGCCGGCGGCGGTGAACGCCAGCGTCGCGGTGCGGTCGTAGGGCAGGCCGGCGGCCCGCCCCAGGGCGTACGAGCCGCACCACATCACGGCGAAGTAGACCAGCAGGGGCAGAGCGATCCGGGCCACGTCCCACGGTTCGGAGGTGATGGCGTCGCCCTGGAGGGCGAACAGCACCACCACGGTGAACAGCAGCCCGTACAACGCCCACGGCCCGATCCGGGGCAGGACCCGACTCTCGTACCGCCCCCGGCCCAGGCCGCGCTCCCCGAGGCGGCGGGTGAGAAAGCCGGCGAGCAGGGGAACGCCGAGGAAGACCGCGACATTGAGCGCGATCCTCCCGGGCGAGACGTCGAGGCGCTCGCCCGCGCCCTCGCCCAGGCCCAGCCAGCCGGGCAGCAGGTCGAGGTAGAACCAGCCGAGCAGGCCGAACGCCACCACCTGGAACACGGAGTTGAGGGCGACGAGAACGGCCGCCGCCTCCCGGTCGCCGCAGGCCAGGTCGTTCCAGATGATCACCATGGCGATGCAGCGGGCCAGGCCGACGATGACCAGTCCGGTGCGGTACTCGGGCGCGTCGGCCAGGAAGAGCCAGGCCAGGGCGAACATGACGGCGGGGCCGAGGAGCCAGTTGAGGACCAGCGAGAGGAACAACAGCCGGCGGTCGCCGGTGACCGCCCGCAGGCTGGTGGCGTCGTAGCGGACCTTGGCCAGCACCGGGTACATCATGACCAACAGGCCGGCGGCGATGGGCAACGAGACGCCGCCGACCTCCAGGTCCGCCAGCCGCTCGTCCAGCCCCTCCACCGCCCGGCCCAGCAGCAGGCCGCCGGCCATGGCCGCGACGATCCAGACCGGCAGGAACCGGTCCAGCGTGGACAGCCTCGACACGACGCCGGGGCCCGGCCCGGGCTCCGGCCCGGCTCCCGACCCGGCGGCGGTCACGGTTCCGGACTCGGCGGTGGGCTCGGTGGCGGTCATGGGCAGGCGCGCTTCCGGTCCGACTCGACCGTGACACGGGCCAGGGCCGCCAACTCGGCGCACCGCCCGGCCAGGGACTCCAGGACCTCGGGCCGCAGCCGGTAGTAGGTGAACCGGCCGCAGGGCTCGGTGTCCACCACCCCGGCCTCGCGCAGCACCCGCAGATGGTTGGAGAGGTTGGTCTGCCGCGCGCCGGTCTCCTCGATCAGGTGCGTCGTGCACAACGTCTCGCGGGCGAGCAGCGCCACGATGCGGGCCCGCAGCGGGTCGGCCAGCGCCCGGACCACATCGGCGTCAACTGAGGTCAGCATGGGCTGATACTGTCACATCAGCGTTGACTGATACCAGCCTCGGCTGATGCCGGCCTCACCCCGCGAAGGACGTGCCACCGTGCCCCCCGAGCCCACCGCCCCCCGCGCCTCCGTGCTGTTCGTCTGCGTCCACAACGCCGGCCGCTCCCAGATGGCCGCCGGCTTCCTCGCCCACCTCGCCGGCGACCGCATCGAGGTCCGCTCGGCCGGCTCCCTGCCCGCCGACCAGATCAACCCGGCCGCCGTCGCGGCCATGCGGGAGGTGGGCATCGACATCGCCGCCGAGCGACCCAGGGCGTTGACCACCGACGCCGTCGAGGCGTCCGACTACGTCATCACCATGGGCTGCGGCGACGCCTGCCCGGTCCTCCCCGGAAAGCACTACCGCGACTGGCAGTTCGACGACCCCGCCGGCCGGGGCCTCGACGCCGTCCGCCCCATCCGCGACGCGATCCGCACCCGCGTCGAGGACCTGATCCACGAGATCGACACCCGCCCCGCGCCCTGACGGGCGACCCCGCCGTCACGGTGCCCCGGCCCGGACGCGTACCCGTCCGGAACGGAGAAGACCTCCGTGTGCCAGGGTTGACCGATGGACAGGCCCGACGTCACACGCGCGAAGGCGGCCGCGACGTCGGTCGCCGCGTCGCTCGGCCTGCGCGCCAGCGACGCGACCGTGCTCCACAACTCGAACAAGCTGGCGCTGCGGCTGACGCCGTGCGACGTCTTCGCCCGCGTCGCCCCCGTGGGGCAGGAGGTCGCACGGTTCGAGGTCGAACTCGCCCGGCGGCTCGCCGAGGTCGGCGGCCCGGTGTGCCCCCTGGAGCCTCGGGTGGACCCGCGTGTGTACACGCGGGACGGCTTCGCGGTGACGCTGTGGACCTACCACGCGCCCGTGACCCCGCACCTCTCACCGGCCGACTACGCCGGGGCGCTGGAACGGCTGCACGCCGGGATGCGCCGGCTCGATATGCCGAGCCCCCACTTCACGGACCGGATCACGGAGGCGGAGGAGGTCGTCGCCGACCCGGAACGCTCGCCGGAACTCGCCGACGCGGACCGCGTCTTCCTCGGCGGCAGACTGGCAGGTCTGCGACGGGCCATCGAGGAGCGCGGCGCCGTGGAACAGCTGCTCCACGGCGAGCCGCATCCCGGCAATGTGCTCGGCACGAGAGACGGCCCGCTGTTCATCGACCTTGAGACGTGCTGCCGTGGACCCGTCGAGTTCGACCTCGCCCATGTCCCCGAGGCGGTCTCCGCGCACTACCCGCACATCGACCGGGACCTGCTGGACGACTGCCGACAGCTCGTCCTCGCGATGGTCGCCGCCTGGCGCTGGGAGGTTGGCGACCAGTTTCCGAACGGCAGGTTCTTCCGGGAGGAGTTCCCGCGCGTGCTGCGCGACGGTCCTCCCTGGCCGACGCTCGACACGATGAACGACCGACTGGCCGGCCCGTAGAGCCGGGTGGGTCCGGGTTCCGGGAGCGCGGCCCCGGTCAGATGTCGAGGAACCGGACGTCCTTGGCGTTGCGTTGGATGAAGTGGCGGCGGGCCTCCACGTCCTCGCCCATCAGGATGGAGAAGAGTTCGTCACGCCCGTGCCGAACGCGGAGATGATCGCCTGGATCTCCTGGTTGTGCGGGATTCTGTCGATCCCGGCCTTCTCCACGTTGAGGATCTTGCCCCGGATCGGGAGGATCGCCTGGTAGCGCGGGTTGCGGCCGGACTTGGCGCTGCCGCCGGCCGAGTCTCCCTCCACGATGAAGATCTCCGACATCGCCGGGTCGTTCGACTGGCAGTCGGACAGCTTGCCCGGCAGCGCCGCCGTCTCCAACAGGCCCTTGCGGCGGGTGAGTTCGCGCGCCCGGCGGGCCGCGACCCGGGCCGTGGCCGCCCGCATGGCCTTGCGCACGACGTCCACGGCCTCGTGCGGGTTGCGGTCGAACCAGTCGGTCAACCGCTTGTGGACGACCCGCTGCACGAACGCGCGCGCCTCCGTGTTGCCGAGCTTGGTCTTGGTCTGGCCCTCGAACTGCGGCTCGCCCAGCTTCACGGAGACGACCGCGGTCAGGCCCTCGCGAACGTCCTCGCCGGAGAGGTTGGCGTCCTGCTCCCGCAGCAACCTCTTCTCCCGCGCGTAGCGGTTGACCACGGTGGTCAGGGCCGTGCGGAACCCCTCCTCGTGGGTGCCGCCCTCGTGGGTGTGGATGGCGTTGGCGTAGGAGTACACGCTGTCGCTGTACTGGCCGTTCCACTGGAGGGCGACCTCGACCGACAGCGGCCGTTCCGCGTCCTCGGCGGCGATGGTGATGACCGAGGGGTGAACCGGCTCGCCCCTGCGGGCGTTGAGGTGGGCGACGAAGTCGGCGATGCCGCCGTCGTAGCGGTAGGAGTGGCCTCACGGCGGGCCAGCGGGGCGGTGGGTTCGCCGTGCCGGTAGTCCTGCGTCCACCGGTGCCCGTCGGTCCAGATCTCCACCGACAGCCGGGTCGACAGCGCGTTCACCACCGACAGGCCCACGCCGTGCCAACCTTGTTCATGAAGTCGGACGTTCGAGCGCACGAGCCGACAAGGCGCGAAACGATCCACCAACGCACCTTCCGCTGTGCGCCCCGCCGTGCGGGGAGTTCGGGCCGCAACGTTGGCGGGGCCGCTCGCTGACGCCATGGGACCCCATGAAACCAGAGGTAACGGTGTCCGGACGTCCGGCCGGACGTCCGGTTCTGCCTATGGCCCGGGACCACGGCAGTTCGCCGTTCGCCCCCTCGCGCGGGCCCGCCGTCCTGCCCCGAACCCTCAACTCACCGACGCCCAGAGCGCCGCCCCCGTCAAGGCAGACGACGCGAGGTTCCCCGCGCCCTCCCCGACCCGGTGTCCAGCGGAAACGCGGGCCGCGACTGTTGAGTTCGGCGTCATCTTCGCGTTGACTCCGATGAGGGATCATCTTCACGAACGGGGTGGGGACGATGGTGCGTCCGTCCGACTGGTCGCCGGTGGACATGGACCGGGACCCGACGCCTGGGGACCCGGACGAGGTCCGCGAACTCGCCGATGACTTGCGGGAGTTCGCCGACGATGTGGGCGAGGCGCTGGGGAAGATCCGGGGGTTGGCGGGCGAGCGGGCCGTCCTGGACTGGGCGGGGCTGTCGGCGGACGCGTTCCGTCGTGAGTTCGAGGGCGTGCCGGACAATCTGACCAAGCTGGAGGACTCCTACTCCCTCTGCTCGCAGGCGCTGCACGCCTACTGGCCCAAGCTCCAGACCGCGCAGGGGATGGCGGACCGGGCGTTGGACCGGGCGATCTCGGCCCAGGCGGATCTGGCGTCGGCGCAGGCGGCGTTGGGGGACGCGCAGGACTGGGTGGGGCGGGCCGGCGAGGAGGCCGAGCGGCTTCAGCGGGAGGGGGAGCGGGAGAACGTCGAGCCGCCGGACGAGGCGGATGTCCGGGCCGCCGCGCGCGACCAGCAGGCGGCGGAGGCGGCCGCAGGCGTGGCCAGGTCCCGGGTCAACGACGCCGAGGAACGCCTGGCCGCCGCCCGCCAACTCGCCCTGGACGCACAGGAGATGCGCGAGGAGGCCGCCCGGGTCTGCGCCCAGGGCATCGAGGAGGCGTCCGACGCCGGCATCCAGAACCGGCGGTGGTGGGAGAAGGCCATCAAGTGGGTGACCGACAACTGGGACACCATCGTCGCGGTCTGCAAGGTCATCGTCGCCGTCCTCGGCGTCGTCGTGATGATCATCGGCGGACCGTTGGCCTGGGTCGTCCTGGCCGCCGCGTTGGTCGTCCTCGCCGACACGTTGATCAAGTACGCGCGCGGCGAGGCCGGACTCCTCGACGTCGCCTTCGCGGCTTTGGACTGCATCCCCGGCATGAAGGGCCTGACGACGCTGGGCGGACTGGCGCGCGGACTGCGCGGCGGACTCTCCGCCGCCCGCACCGGCCTGAGGGGCATCGCTCAGGGCGTCAGGGGCCTCGGCCCGCGCCTTCGCAACCTGGGCCGCGACATCCGGTGCCTGATCACCCGGGGCGACCCGATCGACCTGTCTACCGGCCAGATGGTCATGTCCGCCGTCGATATCGAACTGCCAGGTGTGCTCCCGCTGGTGCTGGAGCGTCATCACCGGACGGGCAGCCGTTCCGGCCGGTGGCTGGGGCCCTCCTGGAGCAGCACCCTCGACCAGCGCCTGCTGCTCTCCGAGCACGGGGTGCGGCTGTGCGCCCACGACGGCATGGTGCTGGACTATCCACGCCCGGCGGAGGACACCCCCGTCCTGCCCGTCGAGGGCCCCGCGTGGCCGCTGAGCTGGGACGGCACGCCCGGCGGCGAGCTGCGGGTCCACCGGACCGACACCGGGCAGACGCTTGGCTTCCGGCCGTGCCCCGGCCGGCCGCCCACGGAGCTGCCACTCACCTCGATCGCCGACCAGCGCGGCAACACGATCGCCGTCCGCCACGACGCCGAGGGCGCCCCCAGCGAGCTGCTCCACCACGGCGGTTACCACATAGGCATCGCCCGTGAGGGGCGCCGGATCACCGAGCTGACGCTGCTCAGCCACCCGGACCGTCCCAGCCTGGTCCGCTACGGCTACGACGCGGACGGCCAGCTCGCCGAGGTCGTCAACTCCTCGGGGCTGCCGCTGCGTTTCACCTATGACCACCGGCAGCGCATGACGGGCTGGGAGGACCGCAACGGCGTCGCCTACCGGTTCACCTACGACGAGCTGGACCGCTGCGTGGCCGGCACCGCCGCCGACGGCGCCCTCGCCTACACCTTCGCCTACGACACCGAGACCCGGACCACCACGGTCACGGACTCCCTGGGGCACCAGACGCTTCACCGGTTCGACCGGAGCCTCCAACTCGTCGCGGAGACCGACGCGTTGGGCCACACCGTGTACCAGGAGTGGGACCGGCGCGACCGGCTGGTCAGTCGCACCGACGAGCTGGGGAACACCCTGCGCGTCACGTACGACGAGGCGGGTCACCCCGTCGCCGTCCACCACCCGGATGGCTCGGTCTCCACCACCCGCTACGACGAGGCCGGTCACCCGGTGGAGAGCACCGCCCCGGACGGCACGACCTGGCGCCAGGAGTGGGACGAGCGGGGCAACTGCGTGTCCGTCACCGACCCCACGGGCGCCGTCACCACCTTCGAGCACGACGAGACCGGGGCCCTGACCCGCCTGGTGGACGCGACCGGCGCCGAACAACACTTCGTCAACGACGCGTTGGGCCACCCCGTCACGGTGACGGACCCGCTCGGAGGGGTCACCCGCCTCAGCTACGACCCGTTCGGCAACCCCGTCTCCGCCACCGATCCGCTGGGCGGCACGACCCGCTGGAGCTGGACCGTCGAGGGCCTGCTCGCCGCGCGGACCACGCCCGACGGCGCCACCGAGCGCTGGACCTACGACGGCGAGGGCAACCGCCTCAGCCACACCGACGCCCTCGGCCGCACCACCCGCTGGACCTGGAGCCGCTTCGACCAGCCCGCCACCCGCACCGCCCCGGACGGGGCGCGCCACACGTTCACCTACGACACGGAGCTACGCCTGGCCCAGGTCACCGGGCCGGGCGGCCGCACCTGGGACTACACCTACGACGCGGTGGGACGCCTCACCTCCGAGACGGACTTCGACGGCCGCACCGTCCGCTACCGGCACGACCCGGTCGGCCGGCTGCTCAGCCGCGTCAACGCCGTCGGCCAGACCGTCGAGTTCGGCTACGACGCCCTGGGTCGGCAGGTCACCAAGTCGGTGGACGGTGAGGTCACCCGCTTCACCCACGACGCCCAGGGCCGCATGACGCGCGCCGAGAGCCCGGACGTCACCCTCGTCCTGGCCTACGACCCGATGGGCCGGGTCGTCTCCGAGGAGGCGGACGGCCGGACGTTGACCCGGACCTACGACGCCCTCGGCCAGCCGGCGACGCGGCGCACCCCGGCCGGCGTCACGACGCGCTACACCTATGACGCGGCGGGCCGGCGCACCGCGTTCACCACGGCCGGGCGCACCGTCACCTCCACCCGGGACCCGCTGGGCCGGGAGACCGCGCGGGGCATCGGGGCCCTCGGGCTCGTTCTCGCCCAGCGCTGGAGCGCCGGGCAGCGGCTGACGGGCACTGACCTGACGCTGCCGACGGCCGAACTGCCGCTGGTCAGGCGGTCGTTCGCCTACGGGGACGACGGCCGCCCGGTGCGGGTGGACGGCCCGGCGGACGGGTCCCGCCGCTACGAGCGGGACGCCGGGGGCCGGATCACCGCCGTGCGGGCGATCGGGTGGACCGAGAGCTACGCGTATGACGACCTCGGCCGCCCGGTGGAGGCCAGCTGGCCCGAGGAGCACCCCGGCGGCCCCGAACGCGGCACCCGCGCCTACGACGGCGCCCGGATCACCCGGGCGGGAGACGTGCGCTACACCTACGACGCGGCCGGTCGCGTGGTGCTGCGGCAGCGCAAGCGGCTGTCCCGCCCACCGGAGACGTGGCGTTACACCTGGGACGCCGAGAACCGGTTGACCGGCGTCACCACCCCGGACGGCACCCGCTGGCGCTACCTCCACGACCCGCTGGGCCGCCGCGTCGCCAAGCTCCGCCTGGCGGACGACGGGGAGACGGTGGTCAGCCGCACCGACTTCACCTGGGATGGCCCCCACCTGGTCGAGCAGACGACCCACACTCCCCATGGCGCGACGGAGCGCGCGACCCTCACCTGGGAGCGGGAGGGCGTGCGCCCGCTGACCCAGACGGAGCGGGTCGTGCGGGGCGGTCCGGCGGGCGCGGACGCCGAACAGGAGGCGGTGGACGAGCGGTTCTTCGCCATCGTCACGGACCTGATCGGCACCCCGACGGAACTCGTCTCGGAGGACGGCACGATCGCCTGGCGCGGCAGGGCCACGCTGTGGGGGCTGACCGCCGACGACCCGGCGGCCCTGGCCGAAACCCCGCTGCGCTCCCCCCCGGGCAGTACCACGACCCCGAAACGGAGCTGCACTACAACTACTTCCGCCACTACGACCCGCGCAGCGCCCGTTACCTCAGCCCCGATCCGCTGGGCGTGGACGCGGGGCCCGACCCGTACGCATACGTGGCGGACCCGCTCGCCTGGTACGACTACCTGGGGCTGCTCACGTGCCGCCAACACGCGGACATCCTGCGCGAGAACCTGCGGCTGGACGGGCGGCCCGTCCCGGCCAACGGCGCGGCGGCGCACCTGGTGCCCTCGGGCATGAACCGCAACAACGCCCCGGCGATGCGCAGTCTGCTGTCCCGCTACGGCGTGGACATCGACGAGGCGGCCAACGGCATCCCGCTGGGTCACCCCCGGCCGCACAACTTCACCCACCGGGGCGCGTTCCTGGACCGGTTGAGCACGCACCTGGACAACTTCGAGCGCAACCAGCTCGCTCTCGGCAGCAGCACCACCGAGATCGGGGACATGCTGCGGATCGAACTGCGGAAGGTGGGCGACCAGGTACAATCCGAGCTTCGCCTGCTGAACCTGGACCAGTTGATCAGTGGCACTCCGCATCCGAGCGCCTATTGGACCGCGTGATGACCGAGAACGCCCCGCAGCCGGAACGCGCCGTCTACCGGCTCCTGCCGAGCAGGCGGGACATCAGGACCGTGCGCTTCGACGACTCGCTCACCCAGCTCAAGCGCTGGGAGTTCCACGGCCCGCCGCAGCGGCGCCCCGACCACTTCGGCGCCGAGTGGCTGGGCGAACCGGGCTGGCCGAAGGCCGAGTTCCCCTCCACCTATCCGGACGCGCCGGTGTTCAGCCGACGGCTGGTCGAGCTGCTCGGCGACGAGTTGGCGACGGCGGGCACCCTGCTGCCGCTCACCGTCACCGAGGGCGGCGCGGTGGCGGACGAGGACTACCGGGTCTATGTGGTGGACACGGTCGTCGACTGTGTCGATACGGCCAGGTCGTCACGGCCCGGCCCGACGGGCGAGATGAAGCGCACGGTCTTCCGCCCCGAGGCCCTGCCCACCCGCCTGCCCGCCTTCCGCGTGCCGCAGTTCCCGGTGGGCGTCTACTGGAACGGCTGGGCCGCCGACCGCCTGAGCGGTCTCCTCGGCGACCACCTGGAGGCCCGGCTGGTCTGGTCGAACGCCCCCGGCAGCCGCCCACACCCGTTTGTCTGGGGCGTCTGAGCGACGGGGTCCTCGCCGTTCCCCGTCCGGGGGAACTCGGCGACGGGGTCGACCTCCGCACCGGGGACATGATCCTCCAGGGGACCGACCTGAACCCGCCTGCGGTGATGCCGCCGGTCCTCCAGCGGACGCGCGTCTCCTCCCACCGGCAGGTGGCTCGTTCGGGCACGCCCGGGCCTTCACGCTCCACCAGCGTCCGGAGATCGACCACCAGGGCGTGTGCCACGCCGTGCCCGACGGCGCGATCCTGGTGCACCCGCTGCCCAGCCCCAACGAGGACGCGCCCGGGTGTGCATCGACCGGTTCCGCCTGGGACGAGGATGAACGACCCAACGGCCCCTCACATCCATCGCGGAACACCGCCACCGCCACCGCCCCGCCCCGTTCCGTTCCGTTCGCGGCCGGACCCGGACCAACGGTGTCAGTTCCGGCAGCTCCGCGTGGTAGAAGCGGTGCGCGGCCGGTGCCACACCGGCCACCGCGTCGAAACGTGTCCCTTCCGGTGCCGGGAATCCCTCGGCGGACCCCAGGTACGGGTTCCGAACGAAGATCTCCTCCTCCCGCTCGCGGGCGAACCGCAGGGTCGCCACCGCGAGGTCCGGCTCACGGGAGTCGCGGCTGCTGGTCTGGAGGAGCCTGCGCCCGTCGGCGGGTGCGCCGGCGAAGTCGATACCGGGCGCCGGCGACCAGTGCCAGGCGCCGTCGAGGCCGCCGAGTTCCTCCGCCACCAACGCCGGTTCTGAATGCCGGCGTCGGAAGCCGCATTGATGTCGCGGGCGCACTGGCTGGCGGCCTCCTCACGCATCTCTTGGGCGTCCCGGGCCAGTTGACGAGCGGCGGACAGCCGCTCCTCCGCGTCGTTGACCCGGCCCTGCGCCGCGCCCGCCGCCGCCTCAGCGGCTTGTTGATCGCGGGCGGCGGCGCGGATGTCGTCCTCGCCCGGAGGCTCGGCGTTGTCCCGTTCGCCCTCGCGCTGGAGCGTTCCACTTCCTCGCGAGGACAACCGTCGGAGCGAACGGAAGACGGGCTGGTCAACACCCCATGGACCGGAGGAGAGCGGCAGCGGGATGCCTTGCGCGACTGGCCCGTGACCGGCCCGTAGACGGTGAGAGACAACGAGAGAGGGCGGGAGTCAGTGAGACTGACTCCCGCCCTCTGCCGCGACGTCTGCACTGGTCAGCGGTACGTTCACGCTGTTCCCGTTGAAGTGCCCCCGGCAGGATTCGAACCTGCGCACACGGCTCCGGAGGCCGCTTGGCTCCTCGGCAAAATGCCAGGTCCGGGCTCTGCGGAGGTTCGCGTTCACGGTTCCGGTCCACGAATAGTCCAGGAGTAGGTCTGTCCGCCATTGACGCCGGTGCCCACCGATCCCGATGCCCTGCACGCATGCCAAGCAGGTGTCTGGCAGCCCTGAGGTTGGCCTCGCTCTCTGTGAGGTCAAGCAACGGTCCTGGAGTTAACCCGATCGAAGGTACTAAAGGGACAATTAGACGCAAATAAGAAGGGCTGGGCGGGTGGCACGTAGGGTTTCATGGCGTGATCGCTGGATCTCCGCCCGTAGCATGGGCACACTAGTCAGGTGACCTCGCCAGCCTCATCGCCTGCCCTCCTGAACGCCTATTTCAAGGATGTCGTTCGCCTGCAACGTTCCGGTGTCGGAGTTCCTGAGACTTCTTACTACGGCTCTTTGGAACGACTCCTGTCAGGTGTTGGGAAGAGTTGCAGTCCTGAGATTGCGGCTGTTATGCATCCGGGGAATGTTGGTGCTGGTATCCCTGACGGCGGTCTTTTCTCGGCTCACCAGCTTAGTCGCGCCGGCGGAAAGCAATCTGCCTTCGATCGGCAGCTTCCTACGCATGGTGTGGTTGAAGCTAAGCCCCTTGAGAGCGATCTGGACAAGATTGCCGACACGCAGCAGATTAAGAAGTACTTGCTGCGATACGGCAAAGTTCTCCTGACCAATTTTCGCGAGTTCGCTCTTTGGACGCAGACCCCGCAAGGACCGGTGAAAGGCGAATCCTTCGCGCTAGCGGGAACTACGGAGGAATTTCTCGCTCTACGAGCGGCCGACTTGGAGTCTGTTTCCAGCCGGTTTTTCGACTATCTGCGTCGGGTCATTCTCTCTGGTGCCCCAATTTCACGCTCCGAGGACCTTGCCGCGTTTCTTGCCGCTTACGCGAAGCAAGCTCTTGATCGAGTGGAAAAAGGCAACCTGAAGGCACTGGAGCCGCTCCGAAAAGCTCTTAGCGACGCCCTCGGGGTCACATTCTCGGGAGATCGCCAAGCGAAGTTTTTCCGTTCGACCCTAGTGCAGACAATCTTCTACGGTGTGTTCTCTGCCTGGGTCTTTTGGTCGGCCGAAAATAAAAACAAGGACGAGCGTTTCGATTGGCGTACCGCGAGCTGGTTCTTGAATGTGCCAGTCGTGAGAGCACTGTTCGACCAAGTAGCTAATGCCTCGCGCCTCCGCCCTTTGCATCTGGATGAGTTGCTGGACTGGGCGGGAGAATGTCTGAATCAAGTAGATCGCGAGGCTTTTTTCGCCAACTTTGAAACAGATGATGCGGTTCTGTATTTCTACGAGCCGTTCCTGGCCGAGTTTGATCCAGAGCTTCGTCGACAGCTCGGTATCTGGTACACGCCAAGCGAAGTAGTAAAGTACATGGTGGACCGCGTGGACGCGGTGCTTCGAGAGGAATTGGGCTGCCCTAATGGGTTCGCTGATGAAAGGGTATGGGTTCTAGATCCTTGCGTCGGCACCGGGTCGTTTCTGCTTGAAGTATTGCGTAAGATTCATGCGACTCGTCTCGAAACTGAGGGCGATAGCCTCGCTGGTTTCGATGTGCGAGAAGCAGCTATCCGTCGCATAATTGGGTTTGAGATTCTGCCGGCCCCCTTCGTCGTGGCGCATCTCCAGATTGGCATGTTGCTGCGACGTATGGGTGCTCCACTTGACGCCGACACGGAACAGCGAGCTTCCGTTTACCTAACTAACGCCCTCACTGGTTGGGCTAAGGAACAACAGCAAGCGATCAGCTTGCCGGAATTGGCAGATGAAAGGGACGCCGCAAGCCAGGTCAAGCAAAAGGCCCCGATCCTCGTAGTACTCGGAAATCCGCCGTATAACGCCTTTGCTGGCGTCAGTCCAGCCGAAGAAGGCGGATTGGTCAGTATCTACAAGGAAGGGCTAAAGAAATGGGGAATTACTCGCAACAACGTTGATGACCTCTATGTTCGCTTTCTCAGGTTGGCGGAGCGTCGCGTAACCGAGATGCAAGGAGAGGGCGTCGTAAGTCTCATTAGTAACTTCTCGTACCTTGGCGATCCATCGCTTGTTCTCGTCCGTGAGCGGATACTGGCAGAGTTCGACTCCATTTGGCTGGATAATCTCAATGGGGATTCGCGCGAGACGGGGAAGAAGACACCCGATGGAAGGTCGGATCCATCGGTCTTCTCAACTCCAAGAAACCGCGAGGGTATCAGTGTAGGTACGGCTATTGGAACGTTCGTACGTCGTCAAGAGCGCTCCACTGTGCCCAGCGTTCTGTATCGGGATTTCTGGGGCCCCGCCAAGCGGGAGGATCTTGTAGCCAGCCTTGGCGAGACGCAACCGGGATATCAGGAGATTCTGCCGCTGGAGGATACGGCTTATAGCTTTCGGCCGCAGCGCCTTCATGATGAATATCTGAAATGGGCTCGCGTAGACGAGCTGTCCCACGTTGCACCGATGCCGGGTCTTCTGGAGAAGCGCGGTGGTGGCCTAATTGATGCGGACCGGGAGGTCCTAGAAGCGCGTATTCAACGGTTCCTGGACCCAACACTGTCCGTAGAAGAACTAGGCGAAACAATCAGAGGGTTGGCCGCCAGCTGGGCTGGATACATCCCGGAGAAGGTCCGGGAGCGGCTAATTGATGCGGGAGGGTTCAAATCTGACCACGTCCGCCGGTACCTGTCTAGGGCCTTTGAGACCCACTGGGCCTATTTGGAACCTACACCACCACTCTGGAATCGAGCGCGTCCAGATTTGCAGGAAGCGGCCGAAGTCGATTGTGAGTTCTTTCTAGCGCGTAGGCGAGTTCCGCGTGCTTTGGATGGAGCTGCATTCTACTTGAGTAAGCATATCGGTGACGATCATGTTTTGCATAAGAATGCATACTACATTCCTACTCGAAGGTTTGGTGCTGAGTTCTCCAAGTCTGACGGGGATCAACAATCTCTATTCGCAGACATGGCCGCTGACCAAGAGAGCGGCACGCTAGCTAACCTCTCGTCGAAGGCGCGAGAATGGCTCGCAGGACTCTCGATTGGTAACCCTGATGCGAATCGTGCAGTCGGCGATATGCCATGGCTGCATGCTTTGGCTGTCGGATACAGTTCTGAATATCTAAATGAGAACCGGGACGGTGGGCGCTTCCATTTCCAAAGAGTGCCGTTGCCGACTTCAGCGGATGGACTTTCTAGGGGAGCTTCGTTGGGCCGGAAGGTAGCCGAACTCCTCGACTTGGACACAACTCCTTCCCCTGAGCTCCATGAGAGCGAACTGAAGCTCAGGCCAGTAGTGGGAGCTATCGGCACGAGTGATAGCTCGCCTCTGACGGCTGAGGACTTCTCTCTCGTAGCGTGGGCTATCGTGCAGCCGGGTAAGGTTATGCCGTACGAAGGGCGTACCACCAAGCGTTCATGGCTGAGCGATGAACGAAATGCGCTGTTGGCGGCAGGAGCTGGCCTGGGTGTCGCGGCTGAGACGGCCCTTTCCTGTCTCGGTGATGCTGTTGATGTTCACCTAAATGAGAGGGCAATCTGGCGAGGTGTTCCGTCAGCCGTATGGAAGTATAAGGTGGGCGGTCACACAGTGTTGCGAAAGTGGCTGTCATACCGCGATCGCCGGGTACTAGAGCGACCCTTGAGTACAGCGGAGATCCGCCAATTCTCAATGATCGTTCGACGTTTGACGCTTCTAGTCTTGCTTAGTGATGGGCTTGATCGGCATTACCAGGAGACGCGGGACGCTTCCTATTCATGGCGTACAACAATCAGTCGACCTGACGTCGATAGCTGAAAGCGCGTAATGCGGGAGTACTCAGGCCGCGGTCGGTGGAGCGGCTTTGGGCTGGAGCTGCTTTGGCGCGAGTGATCATGGCCCCGTAAGCTTCCGGCGCGTCGGGCAGTCTGTGGACCTGCCCGGTAAAGCACGACGTTGGGGCCATGATCTTCGAGGCTCGCGCCAAAGTGGCTGCCTAAAGCCGCGCAGCCGATCGCCCCAGCCACGACGTACCCCTTCCCTGGCATCAGGCTGCTGATTGCTGTAAGCGCGGCGCGGGTGCCGGCCGGGCTGGAGCGGGGCGGAGACAGGAGCGCAGGCCCGGCCGGGGGCCGGGCCGCGCGCGGTGAGCGGAGCGAGCCGCCTTGAACCAGTAGAGAAAGTTGTAACTCAGTCTGTGGGGCGGGGCGTGAAGTCGTATGCGCAGGCTGGGAGTTCTACCCCTTGGCGGTGGGCCATCGGCAGGTAGACCACTGGGCGGATCGTCCAAGTGATGCGGGTGCTGGCGTGGGTCAGAGAGACCGTGCAGGGTTCCATGCGTAAGAGGGCTCGTCGCGTGTCGTTGCGGCCGTCGTAGAGCCAGGCCCAGGCCTCGTCGGAGGCGTCCGGGTCGAGTGCTGGTGAGATGGTGCGCAGGGCGACCGCTACCCATCTGTCTGCCTGTGGTGCCGAGTAGGCGTCGAAGGATGCCCGGAGTGCCGGCCGTCCTGTTTCGTCGTTGACGTCCTGCGTCCAGCACTCGCACCAGAAGCCCCGCTGGGGCTTGTCCATCAGCACGGGCGGCCTCCGGGCTGGGTGTCCGTGAAGAGTTCCGCGGTGACGGTGTAGCCGCTGTGGCTGCCGTGGACGACGACCCGGTGTGCGATGACGCTGACCATGCCCAAGCCGCGGCCATGCACGGCGTCCTCGCTCGGTTGCTCGACCTTCGGAGCCGCGCCCATCCCTCCCTCGTCGGTGACCGACAGGGCCACCACCTTCGGGGAGATCGCGAGGGCCAGGTGGAAGCTGCCCAGCCCGCCGCTCGCCGTGTGGAGGATCGCGTTCGCGCTCAACTCGCTCACGATGAGCTCGGCGTCGTCGGCCAGGGGAGATCCGCGCAGGATGTCCCGCGTCCAGCGGCGGGCCCGGCTGACCTCTTCCGGAAAACCTGGGCAAGTGAGTCCCCAGACCCGGGCGGTGCTCGTATACTCGTGCATACAAGTTCCTTCGTGCTGGTAGGCCGCCATGTGCAGCGGGTTCGGGCTAGACGAGTTTGACGCCGTCGTGGGCGCGGATGGCCGGCGGGGATACCGCGTCGAGTGCGTCCAGGACGCGGATCGCGTATGCCTCGTCGGCGAGTTCGATGACTTCTTCGCGGGTGGCCCAGCGCAGTGCGCGGGTCTCGTCCCCGGTGGTGGGTGTGCCGTCGGCGGCCTCGCAGCGGAAGACCATGGAGACGATGAGGCCCTTCATGTTCTTGTAGATGCCGGTCAGCATCGCGGGAAGCGCGATCTTGATGCCGGTCTCTTCGAGAACTTCGCGCTGGAGGGCCTCGGGGATGGTTTCCTCGCGTTCGAGGATTCCGCCCGGGGGTTCCCAGTGGCCGTTGTCGCGGCGTTTGATCAAGAGGGCGCGGCCCTGGTCGTCGACGATGACTCCGGCGACGCTCACGGAGTGTGGACGGTCGGTGCTCACGTTCCTCTGCCCTCTCGGATGGCTAGGCTCTCCACGGTAGCAACAAAGCTCGCCCACTCGTCTAGATACCTAAAGGAGTACACGTGTCCTCTCTTTCCTCCGGCCTCCTCGGCGATCTCGATCCCACGAGCGATCGTGCGGTCTTCCGGCAGATCGCCGACCAGCTGCGCGAGGCCATCGACCGTGGGCGATTCAAGGAGGGCGAAAAGCTGCCCTCCGAGGCCGAACTCGTCGAGCATTACGGGGTTTCCCGTATGACGGTTCGAAACTCCTTCTCCGTCCTCCAGGGTGAGGGCCTGGTGCACGCCGAGCACGGCAAGGGCGTCTTCGTGCGACCACGACCGCCTGTGCGGCGGCTCGCCTCCGACCGGTTCGCCCGGCGTCACCGCGAGCAGGGGAAGTCCGCGTTCATCGTGGAGGCCGACGCCGCCGGCAGTCACCCGCAGGTGGACAGCCTGGAGGTCAAGGAAGAGAAGGCAAGCCAGGACGTCTCCACCCGGCTCGGGTCCGTGCGGCGAGTGCTCGCCCGGCGTCGCCGGTATCTGCTGGACGGGCGGCCCGTGGAGTTCGCCACCTCGTATCTGCCGCTCGACATCGCACGGGGCACACCGATCGCCGAGCCCAACCCCGGGCCTGGCGGCATCTACGCACGCCTTGAGGAGCTGGGCCACCGCCTCGACCACTTCGAGGAAGAGATCCGCGCCCGGATGCCCTCGCCCGACGAGGTCCGGACGCTGCGGCTGGCCTCCGGCGTGCCGGTCATCCACCTGATCCGCACCGCGTTCGACCAGGAAGGGCGGGCCGTGGAGGTCTGCGACACGGTCATGGCGGCCGACGCCTACGTCCTGTCGTACCAGCTCCCGGCGACGTGAGCGCCTGACCGGCGGTGGTGCGCGGGGGCTGCTTTCCCGAACTCGTACACCCCAACACGCTTACTCGTATAGACGAGTGGGCAAGTTGTGTGGCAAGGTGGTTGCCGTTCCCGGAGATCGGGTTCGAACGCCGCATCTTGTATAGACGAGTAGATGGGAAGAAGTCTTGCGCACCATCCGTGTAGAGACCTCCGCCGCGACGATCCTGCTGACCGAGGCGCCCGAGCCCAAGGTTCGCGACCGGCAGACCGGTGAGATCGCCAAGGACGCCAACAGCGGAGAGGCCCTGATGGCGCTCGGCGTCGTCTACCTGGAGGACGGTGAGTCGTCGTTGATCAAGGTCACCGTTCCGGAGAGCGGCGTGTCCGAGGGGCTCACGCTCGGGGCTCCGGTCTCGCTGCCGGGTCTGGTGGCCCGGCCATGGGAGAGCGTCTTCAACGGGCAGCAGCGGCACGGCATCGCTTACCGCGCCGCCGCCGTGACTCCGGCCGCGTTCCCGGCCGCCAATGGGGCCGCTGCCTGATGACCGATCTGACGACGCTCCTGGAGGTGGGTGGTCCTGTCGCCGCACTCGGCGGCGGGGCCGCCTACGCCCGGGCCAAGCATCCCGGGGTGTACTGGTCCACGGTCGGCCTGCCGATATCCGCCGCCCGGCTCCTCAGCTCCTACGGCTCGGTCATGGAGGCCTGCGGCCTCACCGTGGCTCCGTCCCGGCTGCGGATGCTGGCGGTCAAGGCCACCACCCGCCGTGAGGTCCGGCCCGTGCCGCCGCGTCGCGGCATCATCCGGCCCACCTCGACCGGGCTGCGGATCCGGCTCCGGCTCGCTCCGGGGCAGGAACCAGCCGACGTCGCCGCCTCGGCAGAACGGTTGCGGCACGCCTGGGGCGTCCACGCGGTGTACGTGACCACGATCAAGCCCGGTGTGGTTGAGCTGCGGCTGGTCGGCTTCGACGTGCTGCGGCAGGTGCGGATGCCTCGCAAGGTGGACGCCGGGTTCCTTCGGGTGCCGGTGGCACTGCGGGAGGACGCCATGCCGTTCACACGCGACTACCGGACCGTGCCGCACCAACTCACCCTCGGCGCCACGCTGTCGGGCAAGTCCATGTATCTGCGGCACCTGATCGCCGGGCTCGCCCCTCAGTCGGTCGCCCTGGTCGGGATCGACTGCAAGCGCGGTGTAGAGCTGGCGCCGTTCGCCCCCCGCCTCTCCGCGCTGGCGACCGACCCTGAGCAAGCCGCCGAGCTGCTGCCGGTGCTCGTGAAGGAGATGGAGGACCGATACGACCTGATCAAGGCCCGGCAAGGCATCGCCCCGGACACTCCGGCCGAGGAAATCACCTCGGACGTCTGGGGACTGCCCGAGTCCGAACGCCCGGTCCCGATCGTGCTGTTCGTGGACGAGGTGGCTGAACTCTTCCTCGTCGCCACCAGGAAGGACGAGGAACGCCGGGACGAGATGGTCACCCAGCTCATCCGGCTCGCCCAGCTCGGCCGCGCGGCCGGCATCTACCTGGAGGTCTGCGGCCAGCGCTTCGGTGCCGAGCTGGGCAAGGGCGCGACCATGCTGCGGGCCCAGTTGACCGGCCGCGTCTGCCACCGCGTCAACGACGAAGCCTCCGCGAAGATGGCACTCGGCGACATCGCCCCCGAAGCGGTCACGGCCGCCTGCGCCATCGCCCCCGAACGCCCCGGCCTCGCCGTGGCCGGTGACACCTCCGGCGGCTGGTCCCGCATCCGCACGCCGTACCTGTCGCTGGGCGACGCTGCCGAGACCTGCCGCGAGTCGGCCCACCTGGTCCCCGACCTGCCCGCGCTCAAGCCCTTCCGGCCCGACGTGCCCGTACGGCCCGTCAAGACACCGGGCCCGGCCGTGCGGCCCCGGCCCGTGACCGACTGACCCGCGCCCCTAACCCCGGTCGGCGTGACCGCCTCACGCCACGTCCCTACCCCTCCCATGCCCGAATTCGGAAGGAGCCGCAGCATGCGCGCCCACCTGGCCCGCGTCGATGCGGTGCTCGTTCAGGCGGTCATCGCCGCCGCGCTGTCCTTCGCCCACCTGCACGATGTCGCCTCGGCGGCCGGACAGGACGGGTGGAAGGCGTGGGCCTACCCGATCAGCGTTGACCTGCTGCTCGTCGCCGCCTGGCGCCGACTGCGCTCCGGAGAGGCGAAAGCGGCCGGGTGGTGCTGGTTCCTGATCGCACTCGCCGCGTCCCTGGGCGCGAACGTCGCCACCGCCGGCCTGCTCGACCTGGATCACGTACCGGCCTGGCTGCGCATCCTCGTGGCGGGCTGGCCCGCGGTCGCCTTCCTCGGCGGAACGCTCCTGGTCCACTCGCCTCCGACAGTGCACGACGAGACCAGTGACGTCGTGGACCAACAGGATCCTGACGACATCGAGGACCAGGAGAACGCGTCCGATCCGGTGCCAGACCCGCCGACGCCACCGGCGGCCGATCCGGCACCGGCCCCACCGTTGGCCCCGCCTCCGGTCGCTGTCCCGGCCGCCCTGGTCGAGCACGCCCGCAAAGTCGCCGCCGACCACCGCACCCGCACTGGAACGGCCATCGACACCCCGACCCTGCGCGCCCGCCTCGGTGTCCCGCCGCCCATGGCCGAAGCCATCGCCGCTCAAATCACCTGACCAGCAAAGGGAGATCATGCCGCTCTTCTGCTTCAACACGGCCGCCGACTACCTCTCAGCGGCCCGCGACATGGCCATCAGTGGCCGGTCGGCGCTCGCCCGGCTCCTCGCCGAGGAAGCCGCCGACCGCACGCCGAACCCGGAGGAAGCCGCCCGGATCCTGCGCGACTTCCCCCGCCCCAGCCCGCGACAGGAGGACTGACCATGCCCGCGCCAAAGCGCTTCCGCCACGTCAGCCGCATCGGCCCCGTCCAGGTCGGCACCTCCTACGACGGTCGCGGCCGGGAGAAGCACACCGCCGCCTGCACGGCCCCGCGCTGCGGCTTCTCCGCCGACTACGACAGCCGCGCCGCCGCCGAGCTGGCCGCCCGCACCCACCGTTGTCCCGTGCGCTGAAAGGATCCCCGACCCGTGACCGTCAGCCTTCCGCTTGTCGTCGTCCTCGGCTTCTTCGCCTGGGGAGCAGTCAGGTTCCTCGGCGTCCGCGTCTGGATCGTCGTCCTGATCGCCCTCTTCGGCTTCTGGCTCTCCCGCACCTTCCTCGCCCCCGCCATCGAGTCCGGCACACGTTCCGGAGTGACCGTCATAAACGGCTCACACGCCTAGACGAGTAGATAAGGAGCCCTGACCGTGTTCCTCCCGAAGTACCCGACAGCCCGACCCCGCCGCCCGCGCACACCCACACCTCGGCCGAGCCGCCGCCCGTACGGCGTTCGTTCCCGTCGGTCTCCATCGATCAGAAGACCGTCGTGGCCCTGGTCGTCGGCGGGGTCGTCCTCACCGCGCTCCTGGCGGCCGTCGCCGTCACGGCCATCTCTGTAGCCGTGGCCGCCGTCGTCCTGCGCTCCATGCTCCGCGATCACCACCGCCGCTGAACCGCGCTGGCCTCCGGGGCGGCGGCACACGACCAAGCATTTCGCCGCCCCGGCGCCTGCTCCTCCCGACCGACCGAGCCAGTCAGAAGGGGAATCGCCATCTTCACCCGCACCACTCCGGCCCCACTCCCGGAACTCGCGAACCTGGCCGCGCAGGGCACGCTGCCGGGTATCCTCCGCCAGCTCTCCGGACTCGGCGGCTGCACCCACCCGATCCGCCTCGACGGCCACCGCACCGAGTACGACGTCGACACCCGTACCGGCGAGATCGGCAACGCCCTCCACCGCCTCGACTCGTCCAGCCTCCCGGCCGGGCAACTCCTCGTCCGCTGCAACAACCGCCGCACGACCCGCTGCGCCGCCTGCGCCGAGGTCTACCGCCGCGACACCTTCCACCTGATCACCTCGGGCCTGCGCGGCGGCAAGGGCATCCCAGAACACGTCGCCGCCCACCCGCGCGTGTTCGCCACCTTCACCGCGCCGAGCTTCGGCCCGGTCCACAACCGCCCCTCCAGCGGGCGCCCCTGCCGCTGCGGTACCCACCACGACCAGGACGACGACGAACTCGGCACCGCGCTCGACCCGGACACCTACGACTACGAAGCCGCCGTGCTCTGGAACGCCCACGCCGGTCCCCTCTGGCGGCGCTTCTCGACGTACCTGCGCCGAGAGGTCGCCAAGCGCGCCGGCCTGTCACAGCGGCGCTTCCGCGAGCACGCCCGCGTGTCCTTCGCCAAGGTCGCCGAGTACCAGAAGCGTGGTGCGGTCCACTTCCATGCGGTCATCCGCGTCGACGGCCCCAGCGGCGGCGACACCCCGCCCCCTGCCTGGGCCACGGCCGAACTGCTCACGGACGCCATCCGGGCTGCCGCTGCCAAGGTTCGCGTGGACGGCCCGACCATCGACGGCCGCACCCACACCTTCACCTTCGGCCGCCAACTCGACGTACGCACCATCCGCTCGGCCGATTTCAACGACGGCCAGGAGCTCACCGAACGGGCCGTCGCCGCCTACATCGCCAAGTACGCCACCAAGGGCGCCGAAACCGCGACAGGAGCTCTCGACAGGCCACTCAAGTTCGCCGCCGAACTCGCCCAGCTCGACATCAGCGACCATGCCCTCCGCATGATCCGAACCGCCTGGTTCCTCGGCGCGCGCAAGGACCTCGAACACCTCCGCCTGCGCGCTTGGGCCCACATGCTCGGCTTCCGCGGCCACTTCTCCACCAAGTCCCGCCGCTACTCCACCACCCTCGGCGCCCTCCGTGACGCCCGCGCCGAATGGCGTCGCGCCCAAGCCGCAGCAGCAGCCAACGGCCCCGAGACCGACACGACGTACGTCCTCGCCCACTGGGTCTTCGCCGGTACTGGCCTCTCGGACGCCGAAGCCTGGCTTGCCGCATCTCTCGAACCCGCCCCCGGAACGGAAGGAGAACCGACATGGACCGCCGACGGGATGAACTGATGACTGTCCCGCAGATCCTCGCCGAGCTCGGCGGAGTGTCCCGCCGAACCTTCTACCGCTGGCGCGAGCTGGGGCAGGCCCCGGAAGCGATCAAGCTTCCGAATGGTGAGCTCCGCGTCTGGCGCAGCGACTTCGACGCGTGGCTCCACGGGCTCGCGGAGGCGGCGTGAAGTCGCATGACGTGAGGGTGTGGGGCATCCGCAAGCGGCCGTACAAGACGCCGTCGTATGACGTGCGATGGAAGGTCGGCGATGCCCCACCGTTCTCCGAGACCTTCCGGACGAAGGCACTCGCCGACAACTTCCGGGCCAAGCTTCTTCGGGCTGCTCAGAAGGGGGAGGCATTCGACACGGAAACCGGTCTGCCGGACTCCATGGCACCCGCCAAGGCGTCTCGCACCTGGTACGACTTCGCACGGGCCTACGTCGCCATGAAGTGGCCGCACGCGGCTCCGAACTCGCGCGACAGCTTGAACGAGACGATGACGCTCGTCACGACTCAGCTGCTGGGTGATCGGCCTGGGCGCCCGGCTGACGACGTCTTGCGCCGTGCGCTGCGGGGCTGGGCCTTCGTCGTCCAAGCCTCGGACGAGGAAGCTCCGCCGGTCGACATCGCGAACGCTCTTCGCTGGGTGGCCAAGGCCTCGCTGCCGTTGGCGACGCTCAAGAATCCGGCAGACATCCGCCGCGTCTTGGACTCGCTCAAGCTCAGACTGTCGGGCGCCCCAGCGGCCGCCGAGACGGTACGGCGCAAGCGCGCGGTCCTCTTCAACGCCCTCGCCTACGCGGTCGAATTGGGGGAGCTCCCGGAAAACCCGGTCACGCTCGTGAAGTGGAAGCCGCCGAAGGTGACCAAGGAAGTCGACCGCCGGGTCGTGGTGAACCCTCGGCAGGCACGCGAACTCCTGGCCGCAGTCTCTTACGTCGGCGGCTACCGCAGAGCCCGTGGGCGGCGCCTGGTCGCGTTCTTCGCCTGCCTGTACTTCGGTGGGCTTCGGCCGGCGGAAGCTGTGGCGCTGCGTCGTCCGGACTGCACGCTGCCGGAGGCCGGGTGGGGTTCACTGATCCTGGAGAAGACCCGCCCGACCGTGGGGAAGCGCTGGACCGGGACCGGGGAGGTTCACGACAACCGCGGCCTCAAGAACCGCCCCACGAACGAAACCCGCATCGTCCCGATCCCGCCTCGTCTCGTCCGTATGCTCCTCGCCCACATCGAGGAGTTCGGCACCGCCGAGGACGGGCGGATGTTTGCCAACGAACGCGGGGGAGTGGTCGCCTCCACTACGTACTGGCGCGTCTGGGACGAGGCTCGGCACCTGGCGCTCACGCCGGAACAGGTGGCCTCGCCGCTGGCCGCTCGGCCGTACGACCTGAGGCACGCCGCGCTCTCCTCGTGGCTCAATGCGGGCGTCGACCCCACCGAGGTTGCGGAGCGTGCGGGCAACAGCGTCGAAGTGCTGCTGAGCCGGTACGCGAAGTGCCTCGACGGTCGCCAGGACATCGCCAACCGCCGGATCGCCGAGCTCCTCGGTGAGGACGACGGCCAGGAGGACGAGCCCGGCGACGGGACCTGATCCCGACACACCTCCTACGCGCGCACCTGCGGCATGATGGCCCCTGGACTACGGTCCGGGGGCCTCGGCGTTTTTGGGCCTGACCTGCTGATTCCTACCCGGTAGCCAGTCCACGGATAGTCCACAGCCCTCGACATACAGCCGCTCCGCGCGGCACACGCCTGCACATACGCGAAGACCCCGTCCCAGCGAAAGCGCTGATGGCGGGGTCTTTGGGCACCTCATGCAAGGTGCCCCCGGCAGGATTCGAACCTGCGCACACGGCTCCGGAGGCCGTTGCTCTATCCCCTGAGCTACGGGGGCGCTTGGCGCCTTGGGTGGCGACGGAGAGAACACTACCAGCTCGCCGGGGGTGCCCCGCACCGTGGTTTCCGCACGTGGGTGCGGAGGGAGGTACTCCCGGGTAGAAGTTGCCGGAAAGGCCGGACGGCGGCGGGGGAACGCGCTTACGCTGGCAGGGTGCCAGGCGCTCCTGGCCGGGTGCTGGTGGTGGACGACAGCCAGGTCATCCGGCAGCTGATCAGGGTCAATCTCGAACTCGACGGGTTCGAGGTCATGACCGCCTGCGATGGCGCCGAATGCCTGGAGCGGGTCCATCGGTTCCGGCCGGACGTGATCACCCTCGATCTGGCGATGCCCCGCCTCGACGGCCTCGGCACCGTCGACCGGCTGCGCCTCGACCGCAGCACCCGGCACATCCCGCTGCTGCTGATCTCCGCCAGCGTCGACCCCCGCCGCCCCTGGGGCGCCGACGACGGGCCCCCCGACTGGAGCGGGAGCGCGAGCGGCGACGCGGGCGTCCCGCCCGGCGGGGGGATCGACGCCGTGCTGAGCAAGCCCTTCGAGCCGGCCGAACTCGTCGGCCTGGTCAAGCGGTTCTGCGCCGAGGGCCGGCGACGCGTCGTCCAGTTGGTGAAACCGCTGGCGGAGTGCGCCCCCGCCTCTCGTACGCTTGCTCCGTGACCCCGACCCAGCTCTCCCAGGCCGTGCTGCGCTCCGTGCGCGACGCGGTGGACGGCGGCGAGCTGCGGGTGGCCGTTCCCGAGCGGGTCACGTTGCGCCGCCCGCCCCGGCACGTCGGGGCGCACGCCTGGTCGACGGGCGTCGCGCTGCGGCTGGCCGGCCCGGCCGGGCTGCCGGCGCCCGAGGTCGCCCGGCTGCTGCGCC
>NZ_RFFJ01000169.1 GCF_003696235.1 Streptomyces triticirhizae | reverse complement strand
GGGGCCCGTCGGGCCCCGCCGCCGGAGCGGGGGCGCCTGCGGCGCCGGCGCGGCGGGTTGCCTCCGGCGGGCGGTGACCTGCGGCCGCCGGGCCCGGCAGGGCCGGGGCAACGGGCAGGCGGGGACGGACAGTTCGGCGGCCCCGGCCGTACCCGGCGACGGCCGGCACCTCGCGGAGAGCGGGTCACCCGCGCGGAGGGCGGTCCTCAGCCCCAGGCCCGGCAGGGTCGGGTCAGCGGGGAGCGGCAGTTCCCCGGGCATCGGCCCGGGCCGTACCCGGCTCGGCCGGCGGCTGCGGCACACCGGGCATCAGCGGCAGCCGGTCAGGGCGTTGTGCCGCCTGGTGAGGGACAGTTGGGGCACCGCGCCCCGATGGAGGGCGGCGGTCGCCGCTCGGGAGAACCACCCCGGCCCGGCCGGAGCACCGTGCGCGACGGGCCGGCGCACAGCACGTGACCACGGCGGACCGCCCCCGGCGCACCGCGCGCCCGCGCGCAGCGCGCACCGGGGGCCCCTCGCCCCGGGAGGGCGAGGGTCAGCGGCGTTCGCTCAGGATGACCGCCGCCGCGATGGCGGCGAACAGCAGCAGCGGAGCCGCGACAAACAGGCCGAGGGTCTCGGCGACGCTCAGGCCGGTGCCCGGGTCGTCGCCGTCGTCCCGGCGCAGCGCGTGAGCGGCCGGCGAGGAGAGCAGCGTCAGCAGCACCGTGGTGACGGAGACCGCGACGGCGCGCTTCTTGTTCATGTTGACCACGCCCTTACAGTAACCAACGCCCTCGCCGGGCACGGCTCAGGGGGCCCGGTCGCGGGCGGCGGCCAGCAGGCGGGCCAGCCGCCCGGAGGCGGTCAGCTCCTCCAGGGTCACCGGGCGGCCGGTGGCGTCGGCCACCGGCAGGCGCCAGTTGGGGTACTCCCGCCAGGTGCCGGGCACGTTCTGCGGCCGCCGGTCCCCCACCGCGTCGGGCAGCCACACGCCGACCAGCCGGGCCGGGGTCAGCGCCAGGAACCGGTAGGCGGCGGCGATCCGTTCCTCCTCCTCGTCGGAGCCCGCGTCGGAGCCCGCGACGGAATCCCCGGCGGACTCGCCGACGGGCCCCCCGGCGGGCCCCAACAGGCCCATCCGTTCGAAGGTTTCCAGCCAGTCGGCCAGCTCGGCCTCGGACTCGGCGGCGGCGCCCGCCGGGTCGGCGAGCAGGCCGAGGCGTTCGCGCAGCCGGACGTCGGAGCCGTCCCAGCGGGCGGCGGTGGCCGGGAGGTCGTGGGTGGTGACGGTGGCCAGGCAGTTCGTGCGCCACTCGGCCGGGTCCAGCGGCGGGTGCCCCTCGCGGTCCCAGTGCCGCTCGAACCAGAGCACCGAGGTGCCGGCCACTCCGCGCTCGGCCAGCCGTTCGCGGACCCCGGGTTCGACCGTTCCCAGGTCCTCGCCGACCAGCACGGCCCCGGCCCGGTGCGCGGCCAGCGAGAGCACCGCCAGCATGGCGTCGGCGTCATAGCTGACATAGGTCCCGTCGCGCGGCTCGGCGCCCTCGGGAATCCACCAGAGCCGGAACTGGCCCATCACATGGTCGACCCGCAGCCCGCCCGCGTGCCGGGCGAGCGCGCCGGCCAGCTCCAGGTAGGGCGCGTAGCCGGTCTCGGCCAGCGCGTCGGGGCGCCAGGGCGGCAGGCCCCAGTCCTGGCCGCGCTCGTTGAACGCGTCCGGCGGCGCGCCGACCGACATCCCGCCGGCCAGCACGTCCTGGCCGGCCCAGGCGTCCGAGCCGTCCGGGTGGACGCCGACGGCGAGGTCGTGCAGCAGGCCGATGCCCATCCCGGCGTCGGTGGCGGCGCGTTGGGCCCCGGCCAGCTGGGTGTCGGTGAGCCAGGCCAGCCAGCGGTGGAAGTCGACCAGGGCGGCGTGCTCAACGCGGGCCGCCTCGGTCTCGGGGCTGTCGGGCCGGCGCAGCCCGGGCGGCCAGCGGTGCCAGTCGGGGCCGTGGCGCTCGGCGAGGGCGCACCAGGTGGCGTGGTCGGTGAGGGAACGGCCGCAGGAGTCGACAAAGCGATGAAACGCCGCCGCGCGGCCGGGGCTCAGCGGCACCTCGCGCAGGATCTCCAGGGCGGCGCGCTTGACGGCCCAGACGGCGTCCCGGTCGATCGGGAGACGCTCGTCCAGCACCGCGCGCCGGAGCGCGGCGGCGCGCGCCAGCAGGGGCTCGATCCGTTCGCGCGCCCCCGGGTCGAGATAGCCGAACTCGGGAACGGCCTCGATCCGCAGATGCACCGGATCGGCGAAGCGCCGGGTGGCCGGGCGGTAGGGAGAGGGGTCGACGGCCTCGCCCTCGGCTGGCGGCACGGCCGCGTGCAGCGGGTTGAGCTGGAGGAAGCCGAGGCCGCCGGCGGAGCCGGCCCAGCTCGCCAGGTCGGCGAGGTCCCCCAGGTCACCCATGCCCCAGGAGCGCTGGGAGAGCAGCGAGTAGAGCTGGACCATCAGCCCGACCTCGCGCCGGCGTGCGACGGGCGCGCTGTCGGGGGGCACGAGAACGGTGGCGGTCGCGGTGCGCCCGTCGGGCGCGCTGGCGTGCAGGGTGTGCCGGCCGACGGGGGGCGGGGTGGCGGCCAGCGGGCCGCGTTCGCCGTTCTCCGTCAGGAGGTGCAGCTCGGTTCCGGTGGGCACGGCGGGCGGGGCGAGGGGGCGCGAGGGGCTGCCGACCAGGGTGGGCGGCAGCAGCCGCCCGGCGTCTGCGGCGCCCCTGGCCAGGGCCGCGCGGATCGCGTCGGGTCCTTCGGCGTCCACGCCGAGCGCGCGCAGCACGGCCAGGACGGTCTCCCTGGGCACCTCGACCGACTCCCCCGGTGCGGGGGCGTAGGAGGTGGCGACGCCGTGGGTCGCGGCCAGCCGCGCCAGGGCGTCCATCAGACGCCGATGGCCTCCGCGCCACCGCGGCCGCTGGGCTCGGCGACCAGGGGCGGCTCGGCGGCGAGCGGCTGCTCGGAGGTCAGGGGGGCGAGGTCGCCGGGCGAGGGCTCGCTGGTGAGCGGCAGCTCACGGGCCGCCGCCTGGGCCGGCACCCCGATCATGGGCGGGGGCGCCAGGCTGTTGAGACGTTTGCTTTTGCTTTCGCAGTGGGTCCGGGTGGCGACGGCCACGGGGTACTCCGTTCACTGAGGACGACTGACGGATGCCGCTCCGCGGTTCACTCGGAAGTTCACTCAGGGCGACGGTCCTGGGTACTGCTCTACCCAGTGAACGCCATCGCATCCGTGGTCGCGACGGGAAAGCGGCGCAGCTCACGCGCCGGTGGCCGAAAATCTTGTGGCGCCGGCGAGCGGGAACGTCGGTTTTCGCGGCCGGGAAAGGGGCGGCGCGCGGGTCGCCGGGCCGGCGGTCGAGCCCGTCGCCGAGGTCGTGGCCGGCCACCCGATCGGGTGGCCCGACCAGGCGGAACACGCGGGGCGACGGCCCGGCCCACCCGGACCGTCTCAGACGGGTTCCGCCGACTCCGCCGGCACCTGCACCCGCTCGGCGCCAGCGCCCGGGGAGACCGGGGAGACCGCCCCCTGGGAGAAGGCGTCCTGGGCGGCCGCGCCCTGCCGGCCGGACCTGGCCGGGTTCCCCTGCCTGGCCGGCTTCGCCTGCTTGCCCGGCTTGCCCTGCTTGGTCGACTTGGTCGGCTTGGTCGGCTTTCCGGTGCGGGTCGGGCGCGCCTCTATGCGGGCGAGCGCGTCGTCGGCCCCGTAGGGCCGCAGATAGGGGAGCCACTGTGGGTCGCGGTGGCCGGTGCCGATGATCCGCCAGGCCAGCCCGGACGGCGGACCCGGCGTGTGCCGCAGCCGCCAGCCCAGCTCGGCCACCTGCCGGTCGGCCTTGATGTGGTTGCAACTGCGACAGGCCGCGACGACGTTGTCCCAGGCGTGCTGGCCGCCCCGGCTGCGCGGGATCACATGGTCGACGCTGGTGGCGACACCGCCGCAGTAAGCACAACGGCCGCCGTCCCGGGCGAAGAGCGCGCGTCGGGTCAGCGGCACGGCGGTGCGGTAGGGCACGCGAACGAAGCGTTTCAGCCGGACCACGCTGGGGGCCGGGATGGCGCGGCTGGCGCTGCGCACCAGGGGGCCGGAGGTCTCCAGACTAACGGCCTTGTCGTTCAACAGCAGGATCAGCGCGCGCCGGACCGGCACGACGCCCAGTGGCTCGTACGAAGCGTTGAGGACCAAGACGTGTGGCACGAACGCCCTCCGTTTCCGTCGGCGGCGCGTGGCTCGCGCCGGGACGATCTCCCTCAGTGTGTCCCGGGTGGGGCCACCGGCGCCACCACGATCCGGGAATGTGCCCCAAGTGTCATCCGCCACACCCGCCCCGCCGCTACCCCCGAGTTTCCCCTGCTACCCGCCGTTCACCGGGGCTTCGGGGTCCCGGGGCGGGTCGGACGGCCGATTACCGTTGGCCTGCGCGGGGCTGGGACGTGACGGAGGCGACGACATGGACAACTGGGAGACGTGGCTGGCCGGTGGGCTGCGCATCCTGCTGATCACGGTCATCGCCTTCGTCGTGCGGCTGGTGGTGCGCCGGGCGCTGACCCGGCTGATAGCGCGCCTCAACCGCGAGGACGAGAAGGACGGCAGGCGCCGGATGGCGCGCGGTGGCCGGCTGGTCAACGCCGAGCGGCGGCGGCAGCGTTCCGAGGCCATCGGCTCGGTGCTGCGCAGCGCCGCCTCGGTGCTGATCCTCGGCACGGCCGGGCTGATGGTCCTGTCGCAACTGGGCATCCAGCTCGGCCCGCTGGTCGCCAGCGCCGGGATCATCGGCGTGGCCATCGGCTTCGGCGCGCGCAACCTCGTGACGGACGTGCTCAGCGGCATGTTCATGCTGCTGGAGGACCAGTACGGGGTCGGCGACACCATCGACGCCGGCGAGGTGACCGGCACCGTGCTGGAGATCGGCCTGCGGGTGACCACGCTGCGCGGCGAGAACGGCGCCATCTGGTATGTGCGCAACGGGGAGATCAAGCGCGTGGGCAACCTCAGCCAGGGCTGGGCGGTGGCGGCCGTCGAGGTGGCGGTCGCGCCGGACAGCGACGTCACCCAGGTCCGCAAGCTGATCGCGACGGCCGGCGAGGAGATGTCGGCCGTGCCGCCCTGGGACGAGCTGCTGTGGGAGCCGGTCGAGGTGTTGGGCCTGGAGTCGGTGGCCCTGGACTCGATGGTGCTGAAGGTCACGGTGCGGACCCCGCCGACCCAGGCGCCGCCGGTGGAACGGGAGTTGCGCTGGCGCATCAAGCGGGCCCTGGACACGGCCGGCATCACCCAGGTGGACCCGCCGGCGGTCTCGCTGGTCAAGTCCACCGACTGAGCGCCGGGCCCGACGCGTTCCGGTTCCGGCGCGATCCGGCCCTGACGCGTTCCGGTTCCGGCGCGATCCGGCCCCGCCGCGTTCCGGTTCCGGCGCGATCCGGCCCCGCCGCGTTCCGGGCCCGCCGCGTTCCGGTTCCGAACGCCCCTCCCGCCGTGATCCGCGGTGGCGCAGAATGGCGGCCATGACCAGCGCGAAACCCGCCATCACCATCCGCGGCTACCGGCCCTCCGACCGCGACGACCTGGCCGACATCTGCGTCAGGACCGCGCACGCCGGCGAGGACGCCACCGGTCTCTACGCCGAGCCGGAGATCTTTCCGGCGATCTTCGCCACGCCCTACGCCGAGTTGGAGCCCGAGCTGGTCTTCGTGGCGGACAACGGCGAACGCGCCATTGGCTACATCCTCGGCACCGCCGACAGCACCCGCTTCTACGCGGACTTCCGCGCACGGTGGCTGCCCACCGTCGCCGACCGCTTCCCGGCGCCCACGCCGCCGGTGACGGGGCGGGACGACGGGCTGCGGTATCTGCTGCACCACGCCGAGGAGATGCTGGTGCCCGAGATAGCCGCCGAGTACCCGGCGCATCTGCACATCGACCTGCTGCCCGAGGGGCAACGCCAGGGGCTCGGGCGGCGGTTGATGACGACGTTCGTCGACGCGCTGCGGGAGCGCGGGGTGCCGGCGCTGCATCTGAGCATGAACCCGGCCAACACCAACGCGCGGGCCTTCTACGACCGGATCGGCTTCACCGAACTGCCGCGCCCGGCGGGGAAGAAGGACGTGGACTACCTCGGCATGAGGCTCTGAGCCCGAGGCCCGGCGGGTCCGTCCCGGCCGCCGGGGCCGTGCCGCCGCCCACGCGTTCCCCCGGCGCCCGCGCCGTTCCGGCCTCCGACCGTTCCGCCTCCGACCGTTCCGCCTCCGGCCGATCCGCCTCCGACCGATCCGTGACACATCGGGAGTGAACGCGCAAAAGAAGATCGCGAAACCGACAAGATCCGGGCAAGTGCGGTGTGGCGCCCCGGCCGGAGCGGCATACTGACGGCCGTGGCCCATGCCGACATCGCGAGGGGGAGGGCCCACCACGTGACTCAGCCGCCCACCGCCCCGCCCGCGAGCCCGCCGGTCCTCCCGGCACCGCGCGCCGAGGGCGCGGCCGGGTCCCCCGCGCTTCGGGCCGCACCCCCCGGGCTCCCCCGGCGACGCGGCGCGCTGCGGGAGAACGCGGGCCGGCTGCGGGCCGCGCTGCGCACCGAGCCGGGTCAACTGCGGCTGATCGGCGCGGTGTTGACGGGCCTGCTGCTGCTGTTCGGCGCGGTGACGTTCGGTCAGCTGGCGGAGCGCGCCGAGTCCGCGCGGACCGCGCGGGAGAGCAGCCAGCCGCTGAGCCGGGACGCCGCCAGCATCTACCGTTCCCTCGCCGACGCCAACACCACGGCGGCCAGCGGCTTCCTGGCCGGCGCCGACGAGCCGAGCGAGGTGCGCAACCGCTACATCAGGAACATCAGCCTCGCCTCCGAGCTGCTGGTCTCGGCGGCCGAACGCGGCCGAGGCTCACCGCAGTCGGCGGCCCTGATCGCCCGGCTCAACGCCGAACTGCCGCGCTACACCGGGCTGGTGGAGACCGCGCGGGCCAACGACCGGCAGGGGTTGCCGCTCGGCAGCGCCTATCTGCGGTACGCGGACGAGCGGATGCAGGGCACGTTGCTGACCTCCGCCTCCGACCTGCACCGGCTGGAGACCGCACGCTACCGCGCCGACCTGGCCGACGCCCGCTCCTGGCCCTGGCTCTCGACGGGGCTCGGCGTGGCGAGCCTGCTCGCGCTGGGCTGGGCGCAGCGCCGCCACTATCTGCGCACCAACCGGGTGCTCAACCGGGGCCTGGTGGCCGCGACCACGGCCGCCGCCGTGCTGCTGCTGTGGCTGGTCGGGGCGCAGGCGATGGCCAGGTCCTCGCTCAACGAGGCCGACGCGGGGGCGGGGCGGGCGCTCACCACGCTCAACGACGCCTGGACGGAGGCGCTGTTGGCGCGCGGCGCGGAGAACCTGACCCTGGTCTCGCGCGGCGGCGACAGCACCTTCGAGGACGACTACCTGACGTCCATGGACCGGCTGTTGGCCGACCCCGACCGCCTGGCGGAGGGGCTGCTGCCCCGGGCCTACGCCCTCACCGGGGAGGCGGGCCGGGAGCCGGTGGGGGAGGCGATCCGGGCGGCCAACGAGTGGCGCGAGCGGCACGACGAGGCCCGCGAGTCGGAGTTGGCGGGCGACTACGACGACGCCATAACCCGCGTGATAGGGGGCGAGGGCTCGACCGGCGAGTCCTTCGATCGGGTGAACAGCGAGCTGTCGGCCGCGGTCGCCGTTCAGCAGGAGCGGTTTCTGAACGCGGCGCAGAGCGGGCTCAACTGGCTCGGCGGGCTGCCCCCCGCCGCCGTCGGCCTGGCCCTGCTGGCCGCCGCCGGCACGGTGCGGGGCGTGGGCCTGCGGCTGGCGGAGTACCGATGAACGCGGGGGCGCGAATGAACGCGGGGGGTGCGAACCGCGTCTCAACAGGCGGGGCGTGCGCGGCGCGCGCCGGGATCGCGTGGGGCGCGCGCGGCCCTCGCGGCGGCGGGACCGCGCGCTTCCGGCGGGGAATCCGTGGACGGACGGAGGGTGGGGCCATGAGAGGAACGAGGCGGCGCGCTCCCGGCGGCGAGCGCGGACTGGCCCCGCACTGGCGGGCGTTGCTGCTGGGCGGCGCCGGGCTCGCGCTGGCCGGGTCGATGGTGGTGGGCACGTTGACGGCCGGTCCGGGAACGCCGAGGGAGCCGACGCCCGGCACCGGGACCACCGAGGCGACCCGGGCCAGCCTGGACGAGGAGACCCCGACGCGGGTCCGGGAGCGCTGTGGCGTCGAGGACGGCGAGAACGGCGGCGACGGCGAGGGGTTCGACCCGGCCGAGAGCCTCACGCCCTCGCGGGAGGGCGGCCCCGCGGTCGACGCGATCAGGGAGCGGGGCTCCCTGATCGTCGGCATCGACCAGAACAGCTACCGCTGGGGCTACCGGCTCCCGGAGTCGGGCGACATCGTCGGCTTCGACATCGACCTCGCCCGCGCCATCGCGGAGGACCTGCTCGGCCCCGACCCCGACATCGTCTTCCGCGCCATCCCCACCGACCAGCGGGAGGAGGCGCTGGAGGACGGGACGGTGGACATGGTGGTGCGCAGCATGTCGATCACCTGCGAGCGCCTCGACGAGGTCGCGTTCTCCACCTCCTACTTCGAGACCGGGCAACAGCTGTTGGTGCCACGGGACTCGACGATCACCGACTTCGACGAGTCCATGGCGGGGCAGCGGGTGTGCAGCGCCAGCGGTTCGACGGCCAGCCGGTGGCTGGAGCGGGAGAGCCACGGCGCCGTCCTGTTGGAGCGGCCGAACCACCTGGACTGCCTGGTGCTGATCCAACTCGGCCTGGCCGAGGCCCTGATGACGGACAGCGCGCTGGCCGCCGGCCACATGGGGCAGGACCCGTCGATGCGGCTGGTCGGGCCGCAGCTGACGTCCGAGTCCTACGGGGTGGCGATGGCGCTCGGCAAGGACGACCTGGTGCGTTGGGTGAACGCGGTGCTGGACGACTACCGGGGCGACGGGCCCGACAGCCCCTGGCACCGGTCGTTCGAGGAGTGGCTCTCCGGCTATCTTCCGGACACGGCCAACGACCCGCCCGAGCCCCTCTACCGCGACTGATCCGCCGCGACTGACACCGACACCCACACCGCGACCGAGACCACGACCGTTCACCGCGACCGAGGCCACCGGCCGGCACCGCGACCGAGGCCGCCACCGACACCGACACCGACCGAGATCCGAGATCGACACCGACCGAGATCGACGTGACGCGACAGAGATACCCGAGGGGTCAACCGGGGAAGGGATCGATCCATCATCCGACCGACGGCCGCGCCGGACGCGGGCCGTCACGACCGCGACCCGGGGCCGCGTGCGGCCCCCGACCGTGACCTGTCCGAGTACAACTGACCACAGCCGACACACCGAAAGCCGGCGGGAAAGACTGAGGGGAGAGCGATGGCCCCGGATTCCGGCGGGACAGTGCTGAGCCGCGAGGAGGTGGACCGCTCGCTGGCGCGCTTCGCGGCCGAGCACGAGGCGATCGAGACCTCGCTGCTGGCACTCCAGGACCACGCCGGTCGCCGACTGCTGGAGGGCGCGGACCTCAGGGGCCGCACCCGGGAGCGCTGGGCGCGGGCGGAGCGGGTGTTGGCGCGGCTGTGGAGCCGGTTCGACCTGCTCAGCGAGGCGCTGGAGACGGCCAGGGAGTTGCGGGCCCGCCGCCGGGAGCCGCACCGCGAGGAGCTGCTCCAGCTGAGCATGGTGCTGGACGGGGCCCATCTCGCGGTGCCGGACGGCGAGGGCGGCGTGGAGCACCTGGGCTGGCCGGAGTTGATCGGGCGGATGAACGCGGGCTACGCGGAGGTGCTGGACCTGCTGGTCGCCGCCGACGTGGTCTGGTCGGCGCTGCCGGCCCGGATAGACCTGCTGGCCACCGAGCTGAACCGGCTGCGGGAGCTGGCGCACTCGGTCGGCGTCCGCCCGGGCGCGCATCCCGCCGGCGACGAACTGGCCGAGATCACCGAGGAGTTGACCCAACTGCGGGTCGAGGTGATCGCCGACCCGCTGGCGTTCTGGACGCCGGCCGGCGGCAGCAGCGCGCCCGGTGGCGGGCGGCCCGACACCAGCCGCTACGACCGCGCGGCCCGCGCGCTGGACGACATCAGGCGGGAGGTGGACGCGGTGATCGGGGTCCGCAAGGACGCCGAGGAGCGGCTGATCCGGCTGCGCGACGTGCTGTCGAGGGCCGATCGCACGCTGGCGGAGGCGCGCACCGCGCGGGGCGAGGTGCTGGCGAAGATCGCCGCCTCCGAGGTGCCGGCGGTCAACGGCCCGGCGCACGCGCTCCACGAACAGCTGATCACCGCCGCCGACTACCGCAGGCGCTCCCAGTGGCACCGGCTGTCGCCGCTGTTGGAGTCGCTGGAGCAGCGCGCGGAGGAGGAGTTGCGGCGGGCGCGGGACTCGCTGTCCGCCGTGACCGCGCCGCTGGCGGTGCGTGCCGAGCTGCGGGGGCGGCTGGACGCCTGGCGGGCGCGGCTCGCCCGGGCCGACCGAGCCGACGAGCCGCTGCTGGCGGAGCGGTACGACGCGGCGCGCCGGCTGCTGTGGACGGCGCCCTGCGACCTCCGGGCGGCGGAGACGGCGGTGCTGCGCTACCAGGAGGCGGCCGCCGAACTGTTGGCGTCGCCGGATGAGGGGCCGGGCGGCCGCGTCGCGCCGGAGGAACGACCCGGGGGCGGCCTGGCGCCGGAGGAACGACCCGGGAGCCGCGCGGCACGGCTGCGGGGGGAGCGATGAGCCCGACGGCGCACGAGGAGACCGGCCGGCCCTGCCAACGCCCCGGCTGCGACGGGCGCTACCGGCTCGCCGAGCGCGGCCAACTGTACTGCGACGCCTGCGGGTTGGCGCCCGTGGTGTCGGCCGAAGGGATCATCGGCGACACGAGGACGCGGCCCACCTCGCCGCGCCTGGGCGAAGGGCCGGACAGCGAGGGCTCGTCCGGCTCGGGCTCCGGCCGGTCCTCGCGGTCCCGCGCCTCGCGGCGCTCGGTCTCGGGGCGGCTCGCGCTGGGCGAGACGGGGCCGCCCACCGGGCCGTTGATCACGGTGCGTGGCAAGCGGGCCGCCGCGCCCGCCCGTTCCCGGCTGGGCGCTGGGCTGGTCGCCATGCCGAGGGTGCCGCGCCCCGACCCCCGCAAGGCCGTCCTGAAGAACCCGGAGGTGCCGGAGCGTAAACGGTTCTGCGGGAACAACGAGTGCGGCGCCCGGGTGGGCCGCTCCCGCCAGGGCCGGCCGGGCCGCACCGAGGGCTACTGCACCAAGTGCGGGCACCCGTACTCGTTCGTGCCCAAGCTGCGCCCGGGCGACCTGGTCAAGGACCAGTACCGGATCACCGGCTGCATCGCGCACGGTGGCCTGGGCTGGATCTATCTCGCCGTGGACACCGCCGTCTCCGACCGCTGGGTGGTGCTCAAGGGCCTCCTGGACACCGGCGACGAGGACGCGATGGCCGCCGCGATCTCCGAGCGCCGCTTCCTGGCCGAGATCGAGCACTCCAGCATCGTCCGGATCTACAACTTCGTGGAGCACCTGGACCCGCGCACCGGGAGCCTGGACGGCTACATCGTCATGGAGTACGTGGGCGGTCAGTCGCTCAAGCAGATCGCCAACGCCCGCCGCACCCCCGAGGACCGCCGCGACCCGCTGCCCGTCGAACACGCCTGCGCCTACGGCATCGACGCCCTGGAGGCGCTCGGCTATCTCCACGGCAGGAACCTGCTGTACTGCGACTTCAAGGTCGACAACGCGATCCAGCAGGACGACCAGCTCAAGCTCATCGACCTCGGGGCCGTCCGCAGGATGGGCGACGTGGACTCCCCCGTCTACAGCACCGTCGGCTACCAGGCGCCCGAACTGGCCGAACGCGGCGCCTCGGTGGCCTCCGACCTCTACACCGTCGCCCGCACCCTGGCCGTGTTGACCTTCGACTTCCAGGGCTACACCTCCGTCTACGCCGACAGCCTGCCCGACCCCGAGCACATCGAGGTGTTCCAACGGCACGAGTCGTTCTACCGTTTCCTGGTGCGCGCTACCGATCCCGACCCCGAGGCGCGCTTCGCCTCCGCCGAGGAGATGGCCGAGCAACTCACCGGCGTGCTGCGGGAGATCGTCGCCGAACGCAGCGGCCGACCCCAGCCGGCCGTCTCCCAGCTCTTCGCCCCCGAGGCCCGGGTGGTGGACACCGAGCCGCTGCCGGCGCCCAGGGACGGCGTCTCCCGGCTGGGCGCCAGGCCCGGCGGCCGGCGCCGCGGCCGGAAGCGCGCCGCCGAGGCCCACCCCGCTGGGCCGCCCGCCACCGCCTCCCGGCCGGCTGGCCCGCCGGCACCGGCGGTGGTGCCGCCCAACCTCAGGGACATCGCCCTGGCGCTCCCGCTGCCCCTGGTCGACCCCGACGACCCCAACGCCGGCTTCCTCGCCGGCCTGATGGCCAGCGCCCCGGCCGAGCAGCTCGTCGCGCTGCGCCAGGCGTCGACCGACTCGGTGGAGCGCCGCCTCCGCGAGGTGCGCGCCCACCTCGAACTGGCCGACCCCGCCTCGTGGGTGGCGGCCCGCGCCGTGCTCGCCGAGCTGCGCCAGCGGCACGCCGGCGACTGGCGGATCGTCTGGCACCAGGGGCTGGCCTCCCTGGTGGAGGGCGATCTGGCGACGGCGGCCGGCGCCTTCGACGCGGTCTATGACGCCTTCCCCGGGGAGATCGCCCCGAAGCTGGCGCTGGCCGTCTGCGCCGAGTGGCTGGGCCAGCTCGACAACGCGGCCGACTACTACGCGCTGGTCTGGGCCTGTGACCCCAGCCATGTGAGCGCGGCCTTCGGTCTGGCCAGGGTGCGGCTGGCCGCCGGCGACCGGGCCGGGGCCGTCGCCGCCCTGGAGTCCGTCCCGGAGACCTCGGCGCACCACACCGCCGCCCGGGTGGCCGCCGTCCGCGCCAGGCTCCGCCCCGGCGCGCTCGGCGAGGACACGCTGCCCGACCTGCTGGCCGCCGGCCACCAGGTCGCGCTTTTGCGTGCCGCCGGACTGGAACCATCGTTGAGTGAACAACTGTCCTGTGAAGTGCTGGGACGCGCCCTGGACTGGCTGCTGTCCGGGGACGCCGACCAGCCCGGACGGGCGCGTCCACAGCTCCGACTGCTGGACACCCCGCTCGACGAGACGGGTGTCAGACAGGGACTCGACCGCTCCTATCGGAGACTGGCCAGACTGGCACCGACCAGTAGTGAACGGACAGAACTGGTGGAGGCGGCCAACCGCCTCCGCCCCAGGACATGGGTGTGACGATGCCGCAGCTCGACCAACTCTCCGCCTGCCCCGGCTGCGGTGAGCCGCTGGAGGAAGACGACCGCTTCTGCGGGGTCTGCGGCACCGACCTACGCACCGCCGCCCGCTCCCCCGGCGCCCCGTCCCCGAACGGCACCCAGGAGCGCCCCCCGGGCTACACCCCGACGGAGCACGACTTCCATCTGCCCCCTCCGCTCCAGTCGCCGCCGCACCCGGACCGCGCGGAGCGGCAGCCGCCACCGGCGGGACCGGCGGCGGCTCCGGCACCGGCCCACCCGGGCCCGGCGGCGGCAGCGGCGCCCCCGCCACCACCGGCCCCC
>NZ_RFFJ01000168.1 GCF_003696235.1 Streptomyces triticirhizae | reverse complement strand
GCCTCGTGCGCCGCCCTGGCCCGGCGCCGCTCGGCGCGCGCCCTGGCCTCGCGCTCGGCGCGGGCGGCGCGGTCCAGCCCGTCGGCCCGCCCGCTCAGCCCGCGCACCCGCTCCTCGTGGGTGCGCACCTGGAGCCTGGCCTCCATCTCGGTCTGCCGGGCGTTGGCGCCGTCGGCGGCCAGCCGGTCCCTGACCGAGGTGTCCGGTTCCTCGACGGCCTCGCCCGCCTCCTCGGCGACGGCCAGCCGCTCCGCCAACTCCTCGGCCTGCTCCAGCGCCCTGCTCAGCTCCTGCCCGGCCCGCTCCACGGCGGCCTCGGCCCGTTCGGCCTCGCCCGCCGCCGCCCTGGCCTGCCCGCCGAGCCGGCCCAGGTCCTGCGCCACCCGGGAGCGTTCCCGCTCGGCGGCGCTGCGCCGCGCGGCCAGCTCCTCGACGGCGGCCTTCGCCGCCCGCCGCCGCTCGACCGCCGCGTCCCGCGCCTGGGTCAACTCCCGCCCCAGCCCGGTGAGCCGCTCCAGCTCCGCCGTCGCCTCGTCCACCGAGGCGCGCACCTCCAACAGGCTGGGCGCGCCGGCCGAGCCGCCGGACGCCAGCCGCCGGGAGAGCACGTCGCCCTCCCCCGTCACGGCGGTGAGCGCCGGGCTTCCGGTCACCAGCCGCAGCGCGTCGTCCAGCGTGTCCACCACGACGACGTCGCGCAGCAGCCGGCGGACGGCCGGCAGCAACGCGTCGGGCCCACGCACCAGATCGAGCGCCCAGCACCACGGCGCGGGCGCGGGCTCGCCGGCCGCCGGCCGTTCCGGCTCCGCCGCGTCGCCCACCAGCAGCGCGGCCCGGCCGGCGTCGCGCTTGCGCAGCAGCCGCAGCGCCTCGACGGCCTCGGCCGGCCCGGCCACAGCGACCGCCTCGGCCGCCGCGCCCAGCGCCGCCGCCACCTGCACCTCGTATCCCGGGGTGACCGTCAACAGCTCGGCGGCCGGGCCCAGCACGCCGGTCAGGGCCTCGCCCGCCGTCAGCAGCGCGCCCGTGCCGTCCTTGCGGCGCAGCCCCAACGACAGCGCCTCGCGCCGCGCCTCGACGGCCGCCCGTTCCCGCTCGACCCCGGCCAGCCGCTCCCGCACCGTCGACAACGCGGCCTCGGCGTCGTCCAGTTCGCGCCCGGCCTCCTCGTGCGCCTCGGCCAGCTCGCCGTCGTCGGCCTCCCGGCCGTCGACCTCGGCGCGCAGCGCCTCGTACTCCTCGCTGGCCTCGGCGGCGCGCGCGAGCGCCTCGTCCCGGCTGGCCGTGAGCCGGTCTATGCTCGCCTGCGCCGAGGCGGCCCTGCTGCGGGCGGCGTTGGCCTGGCCGTGCAGCCGGGCCAGGCCCTCGCGCCGGTCGGCCGCCGCCCGCGCGGCGTCCTTCAGCCGCCGTTCCTCCTCGGCCAACGCCCGCTCCAGCTCGGCCCGGTGCGCGACGGTGTCCTCCAGCGCGGCGCTCGCCGCCTCCAGCGCGGCCGTCAGCTCGGCCTCCTGTTCCCTGACCCTGGCCGCCTCGCGCTCCAGTTCCTCCGGCTCCCGGCCGCGCCGTTCCTCGGCGGGCTGGGAGCGGGCGCTGTTCACCCGGGCGTCGGCGAGGTTGACGGTGCCGCGCACCCGCTCGGCGAGTTGGGACAGCTGGTACCAGGTCTCCTGCGCCCGCGCGAGCCGGGGTGCGAGGGTGCGCACCTCCTGCTCCAGCTCGCTCTCCCGGCGCAGGGCGACCTTCAGGCGCTCCTCGGCCTGCTCCTTGCGCTCCTTGAGCGCGGCCTCGTCGGCGACCTCGGCGCGCAGCGCGCGGCGCAGCGTCACCAGGTCGTCGGCGAGCAGCCGCAGCCGGGCGTCCCGCAGGTCGGCCTGGATCACGGCGGCCCTGCGCGCCACGGCGGCCTGCCGGCCCAACGGCTTGAGCTGCCGCCGCAGTTCGTCGGTGAGGTCCTGCACCCGCGCCAGGTTGGCCATCATCGCGTCCAGCTTGCGGAGCGCCTTCTCCTTGCGCTTGCGGTGCTTGAGAACGCCGGCCGCCTCCTCGATGAACGCGCGGCGGCCGGTCGGGTCGGCGTGCAGCACCGAGTCGAGCTGCCCCTGCCCGACGATGACGTGCATCTCGCGGCCGATGCCGGAGTCGGAGAGCAGCTCCTGGACGTCGAGCAGCCGGCAGGTGTCCCCGTTGATCTGGTACTCGCTGCCGCCGTTGCGGAACATCGTCCGGGTGATGGTCACCTCGGTGTACTCGATGGGCAGCGCGCCGTCGGTGTTGTCGATGGTGAGGGAGACCTCGGCGCGGCCCAGCGGGGGACGGCCGGTGGTGCCGGCGAAGATGACGTCCTCCATCTTGCCGCCGCGCAACGACTTGGCGCCCTGCTCCCCCATCACCCAGGAGAGCGCGTCCACGACGTTGGACTTGCCCGAGCCGTTGGGGCCCACCACACAGGTGATACCGGGCTCGAAGCGCAGCGTCGTGGCCGAGGCGAAGGACTTGAACCCCCGCAGCGTCAGACTCTTCAGGTGCACGCCGTCGGACTTTACCGGCCGCTGATGTGGGATTCGCCGTTTCGACGCGGAGGATGGGGGGCAGATCAGTGAGTAAGCCAGCCTGGGTCAACACCCGTACTCACTACGTCACGACATGACGAAGGGACGCCGAAGCGTCCCTCGCATAAGGTAAGCAGGCGGTGCGCCTGTGCCGGCCTCTCCGTTGAGGTCAGGTCAGGGCGGGCTCCGCCTTTCGCACGTCGATGCCGTCAAGCATCGGGTCGCTCTGCCGAGCGGCGGCGGCCAACGCGTCGTTCTCCGCCTGGACCCTGACGAGCTGGGTCTCCAGGTCCTGTACGCGCTGCTGAAGCCGTCGCATCTCGGCGAGGACTCGGGGGTCGAAACCGCCGACGTGACCGAGAAGCGCCTTTGCCATGATGGATGGTCCTCCACACTGAGTGACCGACCGAAGCCGTTGGTGGGTCGTGAGGGATAACTGCCGCGACAGGCGCCCTGCCTGGTGTTCCAGGGCCAGCCGGCAGAGCCGCGCGGGACTTTCAGCGTCTCACCAAAAAGTGGGACGGTCAACACGATCACACCGCGTATCGCCCCGCGCGCCTCGGACGGAGGCTTCGCCGGGGAGGGCGCCCAACATCATCATCACGGGGGGACCGGGGGCGCCAAGGTCGTCCTGGAGCGAGAGCTTTGCACGTCGCAGCGGGGATGGCAAGCAGTTTGAGGCATATTCCAGCCCTCTTGGGACGGCGGCTCAGCGGATCTCGAAGCCCTCGTAACGCCCGCGCGGTGTGTCCCATATCTCGGTGACGCCCGCCACCCGACCGGGGGTGTCCCCCTCCCGAAGCCACGCGAGGAGTCGCTCGCAGCGCTCGCGCGCCCCCTCGGCGACCACCTGGACCCGGCCGTCGGAGAGGTTGGCGGCGAATCCGGTCAACTCCCCGATCTCCAACGCGCGGGCCCGCGTGTACCAGCGGAAGCCGACGCCCTGGACATGGCCGCGCACCCATGCCGTCAGCCGCGCCGGAGCGTCGCCGGGCGGAGCGCTCTCGCGGGCCCGTGTGCCCGGCGTCGATGAGGGGGTGGGGTCCGACATGTGACGCACGCTATCCGCCCTTTCGCATTCGCGACCCTTACGAGTACCACCTCATGCCGTACAGTCACGCGATGAAGCATCGCCTGTTCGAGTGAATATTTCGTGCATAACTGGACGATGCGCCACCAGATCGCCAAGCAGACGACACGGACGACACAAGGAGGGGCCACGCATGGGACGCCATCGTCGCCGGCGGGGGCACGCGCGCACCGGCCTCGTCGGTGCCTCCGCCGCGCTCACCGTGGGCGCGGTGGCCGTGGGCAGCGGCCTGATGCCGGGGGTCACCCAGCACCTCACCGGCGAGCGGGACGCCGAACTCGACGCCTCGGGCGAGCGGTCGAGCAGTCCGTTCGCCGCCGAGGACGACCTGGAGCGCGAAAACCCCAGGCCGACCAGGAGCGCCGAGCGCGAGGCGGCCGAGGAGTCGGCCGAGCCGACGCCGACGGAGGAGGCTAAGGAGCCCACCGAGGAGCCGGAGCCCGAGGAGACGACCCAGGAGCCCTCGCCCACCCCGGAGGAGACCACCGAGGAGCCCTCGCCGACGCCGACCCCCGAGCCGGAGCCCGAGCCGAGCGCCCCGCCCGCCGCCGAGGAGGAGCCCTCATCGCCCGAGGTCCAGGCCGCCGAGGCCGTGCTGAGCCTGGTCAACCAGGCGCGGGGCCAGGCCGGTTGCCAGCCGCTGCGGCTGGACGCGGGGCTGACCAACGTCGCCCTCGCGCACAGCAGGGACATGGCCCAGCGCGGCTACTTCGACCACACCGACCCGGACGGGCGGACCCCCTGGGACCGCGCGGCGGCGGCCGGCGTCAGCGGCATGGGCGGCGAGAACATAGCCATGGGCCAGCCGGACGCCCAGTCCGTGGTCGACGCCTGGATGAACAGCGAGGGACACCGCGCCAACATCCTCAACTGCGACTTCACCACCATGGGCCTGGGCGCGCACTTCGCCGACGGCGGCCCCTGGTGGACCCAGACGTTCGGCTACTGAGAGACCCGTCCGTTCCCTGGAACGCTCAGCCGCGCCGCGCCCTGGGCGGGCGCTGGCAGCGCGGGCAGAAGTAGCTGGAGCGGTTCATCCACGGGCGGCGGCGCACCTCGGTCGCGCAGCGCCGACAGGGCAGGCCCTCGCGGCCGTAGACGTCCAGCGAACGTTCGAAGTAGCCGGACTGGCCGTTGACGTTCACATAGAGGCTGTCGAAGCTGGTCCCGCCGGCGGCCAGCGCCCGCGTCATCACGTCTTTGACGTGGGTGAGCAGCGCCCCGACCGTCGGGCGGTCGAGGGTCGCGGTGGGGCGGTCGTAGTGCAGCCGCGTGCGCCAGAGCGCCTCGTCGGCGTAGATGTTGCCCACGCCGCTGATCAGCGACTGGTCCAGCAGTGCCCGCTTGATCGTGGTGCGGCGGCGGCGCAGCGCGGCGTGGAACGCGTCCTCGTCGAACAGCGGGTCCAGCGGGTCGCGGGCGATGTGCCCGATGACGTCCGGCAGGCCGTCGGGCAGCACCGGGTGGAGCGAGAGGCCGCCGAAGGTCCGCTGGTCGACGAAGCGCAGCTCGCCGCCGGCGACGTCGGCGAAGGTGATGCGCACCCTGAGGTGCTTCTCGTCCGGGGTGCGGTCCGGCCGCACCAACAGCTGGCCGCTCATGCCGAGATGGGCCAGCAGCGCGAGGTCGTCGCCGACCGGGAGCCAGAGGTACTTGCCCCGTCGCCGCGGGGTGTCGATGCGGACGCCGCGCAGCCTGGCGGCGAAGTCGTCGGCCCCGGCGAGGTGGCGGCGGACGGCGCGCGGGTGGAGCACCTGGGCGGCGGTGACGGTGCGGCCGCTGATCCAGCGGTCGAGGCCGCGTCGAACGACCTCGACCTCGGGCAGCTCAGGCAAGGGGCGTCCCGCCGGCCGGGGCGTCCTCCGCGTTCTCGGCGGCCTCCGCCTCGGCGCGCGCGGCGGCCTCGGCCTCGGCCTTGCGGGCCGCGTCCAGCGCCGCGCGGATGGAGCGCCAGGCGGTCTCGGCCGCCTGCTGCTCGGCCTCCTTCTTGCTGCGGCCGGTGCCGGTGCCATAGGTCTGGCCCCCGACGCGGGCGGCTGCGGTGAAGGTCTTCTCGTGGTCGGGTCCCGACTCGCCGATCACATACTCGGGAACGCCGAGCCCCTCCGCCGCGCTCAGCTCCTGGAGGCTGGTCTTCCAGTCGAGGCCGGCGCCGAGGTTGGAGGAACGCTCGATCACCGGGTCGAAGAGCCGGTGGACCAACTCGTCGGCGGCGTCCAGGCCCTGGTCCAGATAGACCGCGCCGATCACCGCCTCCAGGGTATCGGCGAGGATCGACGCCTTGTCCCGGCCGCCGGTGCCCTCCTCGCCGCGCCCCAGGCGGACGAACGCGCCCAGGTCGAGCCCGCGCGCCACCTCCGCCAGCGCCCTGGCCTGGACGACGGCGGCCCGCAGCTTGGCCAACTGGCCCTCCGCGAGGTCGGGATGCCGCCGGTAGAGCGTGTCGGTCACCACCAGGCCGAGCACCGAGTCCCCGAGGAACTCCAGGCGCTCGTTGGTGGGCAGGCCACCGTGCTCGTACGCGTAGGAGCGGTGGGTCAGGGCACGCACCAGAAGGGCGGGCTCCAGCTGGTAGCCGAGCCGCCCTTCCAGCGTCGCGAGGGACGCGGCGACGTCCGCCGCCGCCTGGGGCTGCGGCTGGGACCTCCTGGCGTGTGCCATGACGCCTGTCACCCGCCGATCAGACGTCGAGAACCTGACGACGGTTGTACGTGCCGCAGTTGGAGCACGCGGTGTGCTGGAGCCTCGGCTCCTGGCAACGCTCGCAACGCACCAGGTTCGGGGCAGCGGCCTTCCACTGCGACCGGCGGTGACGCGTGTTGCTGCGCGACATCTTCCGCTTCGGAACAGCCACGGCTACTTCTCCTGTGGTTCGTCCCCGCTCGCGCGGGGAGCCTTTGCTTGCCTGTCATGCCCGGCGGGCTCGTCCGAGGCGCGGGCCTCGGCGAACTCCCGCAGCGCCGCCCACCGGATGTCGATGGGCTCGTCGTGCTGGTGGTCGGGGTCCTCCGCGAGCCGCGCCCCACAGTCGGGGCACAGGCCCGGGCAGTCCTCCCGGCAGGTCGGTCGCAGCGGCAGCGCCAGCACGATCGCGTCCCGCACCACCGGCTCCAGATCGAACAGGTCGTTCTGGAGGAACAGCCGCTCCTCGTCCGCCTCCTCGTCCTCGGCGTCCGCGAAGCGGGCCGAGAACTCCGAGTCCGGGTAGGAGAACAGCTCCTGGAACTCCGCCGTGCCCTCGCGGGCCAGCGGCTCCAGACACCTGACACACTCCCCCGCCAGCGGGAAACGGACGGTGCCGGTGACCAGCACACCCTCCATCACCGACTCCATGCGCAGCTCAAGCTCCAGCGGAGCGCCCCTGGGCACCCGGATGACCTCGACTCCGAGGTTGTCGGGGGCCTCCACCGTCCGCGACAGGCGCTTGAGCGTACCGGGACGCCGACCCAGCTCGCGTGTGTCGAACACGAGAGGGGCTCGGTGGTCCAGCGGGGCGTTCAGGGCGTTCTGCTTTCTCGCGAAGGTTGCGGGTGACCGCGCGTGTCGGCTCCGGGATGGCGGAGCCGAGCGGGCAGCCGTGACCACCGAAGGTGCTCACAACCGAAGGGCCAGCATACGGCACGGGTCGGCCAGCTCCCAATCCCGCCCACCGGGCCCCGGCCCCTCGGCACGGAGCGTGATCAGGGCTGCCCCTGCTGGTAGTTGCGCAGTTGCTGTGGGTCGATCATGCCGGTGTCGAAGAGGCTGGTCTCGTCGAGCGCGCCCTGGCCCTGGTAGCCGTAGCCCTGCTGCTGCGGGGGGCTGCCGGGGGCGTTCGGGGCCGGCAGGGCGGGCGGCTGGGCGGCCGGCTGCTGCTGGGAGTAGTCGTAGCCGTCGGCTCCGTAGCCGCCGGCGGCGTAGGACTGCTGGCCGTAGCCGTCCTGCTGGTAGCCGCCCTGGCCGTAGGCGCCCTGGTCGTAGCCGGTGTCCTGGTACCCGGCGTCCTGGTAGCCGGCGGTCGCCGCGTAGGAGGCGGGCTGTGGGGCCTCGGCCGGGGGCGGCGGCGCGGTGGGGTTCGGCCGCTGGGACGGGGGAACGCCGAGGTACTCGTAGGTGTCCTGCTCGGCCTCGGCCTGCCCGAAGTACCCGGCGTGCGCCCCGCCGTCGGCGGCCTCGGCCGCCTCCTGGGCCGCGACGTGCTCGGCCAGCTCGTCGATGGGCCGATGGCCGGTGAGCTTCTGGCGGCCGCGCCCGACGGCCTCAAGGGTCTTGCGCAGCACGGCCTCGATGGCGCCGAACTGGGCCTCCACATAGGAGTCGGCCTGGCTCAGCAGCTCCTCGGGGCTGCCCCGGTCGGGGCCGAGCAGCTTGGTGCGGCCCCGGTCGACCGAGTCGATGGTCTTGCCCAGGACCACCTCGAAGTTGGCCAGCTTGCTGTCCACGTAGTCGTCCGCCTGGACCCTGATCTCGTCGGCCTCGGCGCGGGCCTCCGCGAGGATGCGGGCGGCGTCGGCCCTGGCCTGCTGGACGATCTCGGTCTGGTCCACCAGCGCCGCCCGTTCGGCCCGCGCGGCGTCCAACACCTGGGAGGCCTCCTGACGGGCCTCGGCCACCACCTGCTCGCGGTCGCCGAGCACCTGGCTGGCCTGGGCGAGGGAGCCGGGCAGCGCGTCGCGCACCTCTTCGAGGCCGGCGAGCAGCTCGGACCGGTTGACGACGCACGAGGCCGACATGGGCATTCCCCGGGCGTTGCTCACCGTGGCGACGATCTCGTCGAGTTTCCGCTGTACGTCCACGGAAGCGACTGTACGGCCAACTCGCGTTCGGGCGGCACCCGTCCACGGGTCGGGTCGGCCGGCCGGGGGCGCGCGGGCGCGCTCAGGGGCGCGCGAGCTTGCGCCTCAGCTCGCGCAGCACGGGCTCGGGCACCAGGTGGGAGACGTCCCCGCCCCAGGCGGCGACCTCCTTGACCAGGCTGGAGGAGAGGAAGCTGTAGGCCGGGTTGGTCGGCATGAACAGCGTCTCGACGCCGGAGAGCCCGTTGTTCATCTGGGCCATCTGAAGCTCGTAGTCGAAGTCGCTGACCGCGCGCAGGCCCTTGACGATGGCCGGAATGTCACGCTGCCGGCAGTAGTCGACCAGCAGGCCGTGGAACGACTCAACCTTGATGTTGCCGTGGTCGCTGAGCGTCTCCTCGATGAGCGCGATGCGTTCGTCGATGGTGAACAGGCCCTGCTTGGACTTGTTGATCATCACCGCGATATGGACCACGTCGTACAGCTGGGCGGCGCGTGCCACGATGTCGAGATGGCCCAGGGTGATGGGGTCGAACGACCCCGGACAGACTGCGCGGCGCAACGGCCTCTCCTCGTTCGGCCGGCCGGTCAGGGCCGGTCACCTTCTTCGTTGGGGTGTTCGTCGGGGTGCTCGTCGGGGTGCTCGTTCGCCTCTGAGGCGGCCTCGTGGCGGGCGAACCCGCCGTACCAGAAGGTGCCCTCCCCGTAGCGCCGGGAACGCAGCGCGGTGAACTCGGGGGGCCAGGCGAAGTCGCCGCCCCTCGTGGGTCGTTCGACGGTGACCAGGGCGCCGTCGGCCAACCAGCCGGCCGTTCGCAGGTCGCCCAGGATACGCGCGACCTCGGTGTCGGACACGGCGTAGGGCGGGTCGAGGAACGCCAGGTCGTAGGGCGCGGTGCCGGGCGGCGTGGCGACGACGCGCTCCGCCTTCGCGGTGCGGGCCTCGGCGCCTGGCAGGCCCAGGGCGCGGATGTTGGCCTGGATGGTGGCGGCGGCCCTGGGGTCGCGCTCGACCAGCAGGGCGTGGGCGGCACCCCGGGAGAGCGCCTCCAGGCCGACGGCGCCGGAGCCGGCGTACAGGTCGATGACCCGGGCTCCGTCCAGCGGCCCGAAGAGCGAGCCCCAGGTGGCGAAGAGGCCCTCGCGCGCCCGGTCCGAGGTGGGCCGGGTCCCCCGGCCCGGTGGCACGGCCAGCCGCCGGCCGCCGGCCGCCCCGGCGATCACGCGGGTCATTCGAGGGTCCTCACAGCAGGGTCTTCCGTCGGTGGTGACGTCCCCACGCTATACCGCTGTACGGCGCGCCTCGGGGCCGGGTGGAGAGGTGCGCCGCGGTCACGGGCGGGGCGTTCTGGAACGTTCGGAAGCGTTCGGGGGCGGGCGTTCGGGGGCGGGCGGTCAGGGTCGGGGCGGGAGGGCCCGACGGCGGGCGGCGCGGCTGGCGCTGGCCTCGTCCGCGTAGACCTCGCACACCAGCCGGCGGTCGTCGGTGAGGTCGTGCTCCAGCTCGTAGAGGCAGACCTCGCCCCCGTCGGGCAGCAGGAACGCGTGCTGGTAGATCGAGCACCAGCCCCGGCCCGCGTAGCCGGCGCGCGGCTCGGCCAGGCGGACGATGTCGTACCCCACGGCCATGGCCAGCAGCAGCCGGGTGTCGTCGCCCGGGCGGTCCGCGTTGACGGCGCGGCGCAGTAACCGCCGCGCGTGGTCGGCCGCGTCGCGGCCCGGGTAGGCGCGGCGCCCGTCGGGCCGGCCCTCGGCAGCCAGCGCCCGGACGAACGCCTCGTCCGGGAGCGGCCCTGCGGGGTCCGACCCGTGCCACGGCGCTTCCGGCTCGGGGGCCGGGCCGGGGCGGGGGTCGGCCGAGGCCGCTGGCTGTTCGGTCATGCGGGTTCCTCCCGGTTTGGCGCGGTGACGGGGCGCGACGGGGCACACACGGTAGACCGCCGACCGTGACCCGGGTGGCGTTTTCCGGAAAACATGCCGCCGGGCCTCGACCGGCCGTTCGCCACGGCCCGTCGGTAGTCCAACGCGCCGAAGGGCCGCGTTAGTTCGCGTCCGGCCCCTCGGTTCAGCCCTTTTCCAGGAACTCCTCGCGCTCGGCGTCCAGCAGGGCGTCGAGGGCCGTCCGCAGGGCCGGGGCCGAGGCCAGCTCCGGGTCCTGGTCGACCAGCGCGACGGCCTCATCGCGGGCCTCCGCGATGGTGTCCTCGTCTGCGATCACGGCCAGCATCCGCAGGCTGCTGCGACCGCCGGACTGCGCGCGGCCCAGCACGTCGCCCTCGCGGCGCTGCTCCAGGTCGATGCGGGACAGCTCGAAGCCGTCGGTGGTCGCGGCGACCGCGTCCAGCCGGGCGCGGGCCGGGCCGCCCTCCACCGCGTCGGTGACCAGCAGGCACAGCCCGGGCGCCGCGCCCCGGCCGACCCGGCCGCGCAGCTGGTGGAGCTGGGAGACGCCGAACCGGTCCGCGTCCATGATCACCATCACCGTGGCATTGGGGACGTTCACCCCGACCTCGATCACCGTGGTGGCGACCAGCACGTCCACCTCGCCGGCGGCGAAGCGGCGCATCACCTCGTCCTTCTCCTCGGGGGCGAGCCGGCCGTGGAGCACCGCGACCCGCAGGCCGCGCAGCGGGCCGCCGGCCAGCTCGTCGGCCACGTCGAGCACGGCCAACGGGGGCCGGCGCTCGGCCGATTCGGGGTTCTGGGTGTCCGTCGGCTCCGTGGGCGCGGGGCCGTCCGCCGCCTTCTCGCCGTCCTCGCCGATCCGGGGGCAGACCACATAGGCCTGGTGGCCGCGGGCGACCTCCTCGCGGACCCGCTCCCAGGCGCGGGCCAGGAAGTGCGGCTTGTCGCTGGCGGGCACCACATGGCTGGCGATCGGCGAGCGGCCGGGGGGCAGCTCGTCGAGCACGGAGGTCTCCAGGTCCCCGAAGACCGTCATGGCGACGGTGCGCGGGATCGGGGTGGCCGTCATCACCAGCAGGTGTGGCGGGCGTTGGGCCTTGGCGCGCAGCGCGTCCCGCTGCTGGACGCCGAAGCGGTGCTGCTCGTCGACGACCACCAGGCCCAGGTCGGCGAAGGAGACGGTGTCCTCGATCAGGGCGTGGGTGCCGACCACGATGCCGGCCTGGCCGCTGGCCGCCTCCAGCAGGGCGGCGCGGCGGGCCTTGGCGCCCATCGAGCCGGTCAACAGGGCGACGCGGGTGGCCCGTTCGGCGCCGCCCAGCAGCCCGCCCTCGGCCAGCGGGCCCAGCATCTCGGTCAGCGAGCGGTGGTGCTGCTGGGCGAGCACCTCGGTGGGCGCCAGCAGCACGGACTGGCCGCCGGAGTCGGCGACGGCCAGCATGGCGCGCAGCGCGACCAGCGTCTTGCCGCTGCCGACCTCGCCCTGGAGCAGCCGGTGCATCGGGTGTTCGGCGGCGAGGTCGGCGAGGATCTCCTCGCTGACCCGCCGCTGCCCGTCGGTCAGCGCGAACGGCAGCCGCGCGTCGAACGCGGTCAGCAGCCCGTCGGCCGCCGGCGTGCGCGGGCTGGCGGGCAGCTGGGCGCCCGAGCGGCGGCGGCGGGCGAGGGCGACCTGGAGGACGAACGCCTCGTCCCACTTCAGCCGGGAGCGGGCGGCGGCGATGTCCGCGCGGCTGCGCGGGCGGTGCGCCTTCTCGAACGCCTCGGGCAGCGGGAGCAGCCCGCGCCGCCCGCGCAGGCCCTCGGGGAGCGGATCGTCCACGCCCTTCCAGCCGGTGGCGTGCAGCGAGTCCAGCAGCAGCCCGACGGCCTTGGCGATCCGCCAGGACTCCAGCTGCTTGCAGGCCGGGTAGATCGGCAGCGGCCGGCCGGCGAACTCCTCGACGGCCGACGCGTCGCTCCCCTCGCTCTCCTCGTCGATCAACTCGTAGGCCGGATGGGAGAGTTGGAGGTCCCGCTGGAAGCGGGAGACCTTGCCGGCGAACATGCCGCGCCGCCCGGGGACGAGCACCCGCTCGTGGTGGTGGACCGCGCGGCGGCCGAAGAAGACCAGCCTGAGCCGGCTGCGCCCGTCCGTGAGGGTGACCTCCAGGCGCAGCCCGCGCCCGTGGTTGAACGGGCGGCTGCGGGCGTCGGCGATCTCGGCGACCACGGTGACATGCTCGTCGACGGGCAGCGCGCCCAGCGAGGTCAGCTCCCCGCGCTCGGCGTACCGCCGGGGGAAGTGGTGGAGCAGGTCACCGACCGTGTGCAGGTCGAGGTGGGCGGCCATCACCTTCGCGGTGGTGCCGCCGACGACGGAGGCGAGGGGATCGTGCGGCGCGGTCACGGTGCCCATTGCACACCATGGCACTGACAGGTGCCCCGCACCGGCCCGCTCACTCCACGCCGATCAGCAGCGGCGCCGACTGCTGGCCCGCGCAGACCACGGTGTCGACGCCCAGGTGGCCCTGGCGGAGCCGTTCCGTCAGGCCCTCGGCGAGCCCGGCGGGCGCGTCCGCGCCGAGCACCAGGGTGACCAGCTCGCCGCCGCCCGCCAGCATCCGTTCCAGCACCTGGCCGGCGACCTCGGGGAGTTCGCCGCCGATGACGACCACGTCGCCGTCCACCAGGCCCAGCACGTCGCCGCGCTGGCAGACGCCCGCCATGGTCCACGCCTGGCGTTCGGCGACGCTCACCTCGCCGAACCGGGTGGCCCCGGCCGCCGACGTCATCGCCACCACGTCCTCGTCGAAGCGCCGCTCCGGGGTGTGCACGGCCAGCGCGGCGATGCCCTGGACCGGGGAGCGGGTGGGGATCACGGCGACCCGCGCGCCGGCCACCCTGGCCTGCTCGGCTGCGGCCGCCGCCGCGTGCCACAGCTCCTTGTCATTGGGCAGCAGCACGACCTCGCGGGCCCGGGTGCCGGCGATGGCCGCCGCCAACTCCCCGCCGCCCGGCCGTTCGCCGGGCCGGACGGTCAGCGTGGTGGCGCCGGCCTCGGCGCACAGGCCGGCCAGGCCGGGGCCCGGGAGCACGGCGACCACGGCGCGGCCGTGGGCGGGGCCGGCCTCGGGGCTCCCGGTGGGCGGCGGAACGGCGGGCACCAGCGCGGTGATCCGCACCCGGTGCGGGCGGCCGGCGGCGATGCCCGCCTCGACGGCGGGGCCCGCCTGGTCGGTGTGGATGTGGATGTGCCACAGGCCGTCGCCGCCGACCACCACCAGGGAGTCGCCCAGCGCGTCGAGCCGTTCGCGCAGCGCGGGGATCGCCTCGTCCGCCGCGTCCAGCAGATATGTCACCTCGAAGCCGACGTCGGCCTCCGGCTCGCCGCAGCCGGCGCCCGCCTCGCCGGGGTGCGGCAGCGGCTGGGCGGGGCGGACCGGGCGGGCGCGGGGGGCGTCGGCCGGCGGGCCGCCGAAGAGCGCGGCGTCCAACGCGTCCAGCACCGTGACCAGGCCGCT
>NZ_RFFJ01000167.1 GCF_003696235.1 Streptomyces triticirhizae | reverse complement strand
CGCGGCCAGGGTGGCGGCGCGGGCGGCGCGGGCCGGCAGGGCCGGGTCGGCGGGGGCGCGCAGCAGGGTCAGTTGGTGGTAGATGGGCGCGGTGGCGGCGACCAGCAGCGCGCGGGCGTCCGTGTCGGCGCGCGGCAACTCGCCGCGCGCCGCCGCCCGTTCCACCAGCGCCTCGCAGCGGCGGTAACGGTCGTCCCAGAAGCGGCGCAGCGCCAGCGCGGCGTCCGGGGAGCGGAACGAGGCGGCGATCAGGGCCGTCGCGATCGGCGGGTCCTCGGTGAGCCCGGCCAACACCTCCTCGTTGAGCGCGGTCAGGTCGCCGAGCAGGCTGCCGGTGTCGGGCGGCGTCCAGGTGTCGTCGGCCGCCGCGTCGAGCAGGTCGGCCAGCAGGCCGCCGACATCGCGCCAGCGCCGGTAGACGGTGGTGCGGTGCACGCCGGAGCGGGCGGCGACGGAGTCCACGGTGAGCGCGTCGAAGCCCTCGGCCACCAGCTGTTCGCGCACCGCGCGGTGCACCTGCTCGCGCACGCGGGCGCTGCGCCCGCCCGGGCGGCGGCGCGGGGTCTCCCGGGGCGGCGGCGGGTCGTCGGTTGACGGTGGGGGGGACGGCATGGCACGATTCTAACGCAACTATTGTCGCATTACAGAGGTGCTCCGTGCTCAACCGAGGTGTTCGTCCGACCATCCGGCCGCTGTCCGTCGCGGCCGTTCCGTCCTCGCACACCCCGGAGTCACCCCTTGCGCACACAGATCACCGCACACGAACTCACCAAGTCCTACGACGGCCGGCTCGTTCTCGACGCGGTCAGCTGCTCCTTCCCCGCCGGTGAACGCGCGGCCGTCGTAGGGGAGAACGGCTCTGGCAAGAGCACCCTGCTGCGGCTCCTCGCCGGCCGGGAGCGGCCGGACGCGGGCCGCGTCGTGGTGCACGCCGGGGGCACCTCCCGGACGACGTTTGGAGGAGGCGGCGTCGGCTCGTTCCTCCAGGAGGAGGCGCTGCCGGCGACGCTCACCGTGCGGGAGGTGCTCGACCGTTCGCTCGCCGAACTCCGCGCGATCGAGGCCAGGTTGCGCGCGCTGGAGGCCTGGATGGCGGCCGACGAGGCCGCCGCGCTCGGCGACGGCGGCGAGGAGTACGGCCGGCTGCTGGCGCTCTTCGAGCTGCGCGGCGGCTATGACGCCGAGGCCCGCCTGGAGCGCGCGCTCGCCGGGCTCGGCCTGGTCGATCTGGAGCGTGGACAGCGCGTCGGGACGCTCTCCGGCGGCGAGTTGGGCCGGCTGCGGCTGGCCGCCCTGCTGGCCGCCTCGCCCGAGGTGCTGCTGCTCGACGAGCCGACCAACCATCTCGACGACCGCGCCGCCGACTGGCTCGCCGACCACCTGCGGGCCCGGCGCGGCACCACCGTGGTCGTCTCCCACGACCGGGACTTCCTGGAACGGGTCGCCACCACCGTCTGGGAGGTCGACGCCGACCGCCGACAGCTGGTCAGGCACGGCGGGGGCTACGCCGGCTACCTCGCCGAACACGCGGCGGCCCGCCGCCGTTGGGCCGCCGAACACGCCGCCTGGCGGGCCGAGATCGACCGGCTCACCGAGGCGGCGGCGACCACCGCCCGCCGGGTCGCGCCGGGGCGCGGCATGAGGGACGGCAACAAGATGGCCTACGACCGGGCCGGCGGCCGGGTGCAACGCTCGGTCGCCGGCCGGGTCCGCAACGCGGAGGAACGACTTCGCCGGCTGCGCGCCGAGCCGGTGCCGCCCCCGCCCGAGCCGCTGCGCTTCACCGCGCCGCCGCACGTCGCGCCGCTGGACGGCACCGTGCTCGCCGCCGAGGGCCTGGCCGTGGCCGGCAGGCTGGCGCCGCTCGACCTGACCGTCGAGGCCGGCGCGCGGCTCCTGGTCACCGGCCCCAACGGCGCGGGAAAGAGCACCCTGTTGAACGTGCTGGCCGGCGAACTCGCCCCGGACCGAGGCACGTTCACCGCCCGTGGCCGCATCGCCCGGCTCGGCCAGGAGCCGCCGCCGGCCCGACCCGGCCAGACGCTGCTGGCCGCCTTCGCCGAGGGCCGGCCCGGCACGGCGGACGAGCACGCCGAACGGCTGCTGGCGCTGGGCCTGTTCGCCGCCGACCGGTTCGACACCCCCGTGGACCGGCTCTCCACCGGGCAGCGGCAGCGCCTCGCGCTGGCCCGGCTGGTCAGCGCGCCCGTGGACGTGCTGCTGCTGGACGAGCCGACCAACCACCTCTCGCCCGCGCTGGTCGAGGAGTTGGAGGCCGCGCTCGCCGACCACCCGGGAACGCTGGTGGTCGTCAGCCACGACCGCCGGCTCCGCGCCGGCTGGCGCGGAGCCGAGCTGCGCCTGACCCCGGCCCGCCACAGCCACGTCTGAACGGGCGCCCGGTCCCTCAACCTCCCCCTCCACACAAGGAGTTGCTTATGCCATCCCTGTCCCCGATCCGTGTCTCCGACGCCGAGGCCGGCCCCTACGCCGTGGCGTGGGGCGGCGGCCCAGGCGCGGCCGCGCTGTGGTTCACCCTGGTCCACGCCGGGGCCGTCGGCCGGCTCGACCCCGGCGGGCGGGTCGCGATCCACCCGCTCGACGCCCCCGGCTGCGCCCCCTCGCTCATCACCCCCGGCCCCGACGGCGCCCTGTGGTTCACCCGCGCCGGCGACCACCGCATCGGCCGGATCGACGACGCGGGCCGGGCCACCTCGTTCCCGCTGCCGACGCCCGAGGCCGGCCCGTTCGGCATCGTCACCGGGCCCGACGGGGCGCTGTGGTTCACCGAGTCGCGCGCCGACCGGATCGGGCGGATCACGGTGGAAGGGGAGGTCGAGGAGTTCCCGCTGCCGCTGGCCGGCGCCTTCCCCTCGGCCATCGTCGCGGGGCCCGACGGCGCGCTGTGGTGCACGCTCAACCAGGCGCACGCGCTGGCCAGGGTCACCGTGGACGGCGAGGTCACCGTTCACCCGCTGCCCACCGAGGGGGCCGCGCCGGTCGGGCTGACCGTGGGCGCGGACGGGACGCTGTGGTGCGTCGAGATCGGCGCCGGGCAGATCGCGCGGATGACGCTCGACGGGCGGGCCACGGAGTTCCCGCTGCCCGACCGCGACTGCCGGCCGCACGCCATCGTCGCCGGCCCGGACGGCCGTTGCTGGTTCACCGAGTGGGCCACGGCCAGGATCGGCGCGATCGACGCGGCCGGCCGGATCGAGGAGTTCCCACTCGCCGAGGCGCTGCCGCCGGACGGCGCCCCGGCCGAGCCACACGGCCTCGCGTTCGACGCGGAAGGAACGCTCCACGCCGCGCTGGAGATCGGGCTTCTGGCCCGCTACCGGCCCTGAGCGGGAACGATGGCCCGCAGGGCGCGGGGGCGCGCGGGCCGGCGAACGCGCCTGCGCGCCGCGCGGGTTGGCGCCGGGCGTGGACGCTCAGACCTGGCCGGTCGGCAACACCGTCAGCTGCTGGAGGTTGACCCGGGGCGGCAGCGAGGCCAGGAAGCCGACGGTGGTCGCGATGTCCTCCGGGACCAGCCACTCGTGCTGGGACCTGGTCGAGGCCAGCCACTCCAGGGCGTTCTCGTCCGTCACATGATCCTGCAACTCGGTGCCCACGATGCCCGGTTCGAGCGCGGTGACCCGCACGCCGCGCGGCCCCAGCTCGGCCCGCAGATTGCGGGACATGTGCGAGACGAACGCCTTGGTGCCCGAGTAGACGGCGAACCTGGCGAACACCCCGAACGCCGCCACCGAGCTGACGTTCACCAGGTCGGCCACGCCGCGCTCGTCCACCGAGCGCAGCAGTTGCGGAACGAACGCGCCGACCACGTTGAGCACGCCGCCCGCGTTGAGGTCGAGCTGGCGCCGCCACACGTCGGTGGCCACCGCCTCGACCGGGGACGGCAGCATCACGCCGGCGTTGTTCAACACGAGGTCGGCGTCGCCCAGTTCGGCGGCTACCCGCTTGGCCGCCGCCTGGACGGCCGCCTCGTCGGTGACGTCCACGGCCAGCGGAAGCGCCGTGCCGCCGGCCGCGTCGACGCGCGCGGCCAGCGCGTCGAGCCGCTCCACGCGGCGGGCCAACAGCGCCACGCGGGCGCCGAGTTCGGCGAGATGCTCGGCGGTCGCCGCGCCGATCCCGCTGGACGCGCCGCTGACGACGGCGACCCGCCCGGCCAACGGGCGGTGGCGCGCGGCCTCGTCACGGGTGGCGTCGTTCGTCGTGTTCCGGGGTTCGGTGGGAGACGCGTCGGGGGAGAGGGAAGTGGACACGAAGTGCCTCTTTCGGTGAGGGAGCTGGGGCCGGGGCGGTGCGCCGCCGGCCTGCCTCCCCAGCAGACCAGCCGGCAGGGCCCGGCGGGGCGCCCCGGCGCGCCCTGCCCGGGCAGGTACCGGCAGGGCCACCCTGGGGCCGCCGGGCGCGGCCCCGAGCCGGCACACTGGGGAAGGTGGACCGTGGTAGCGAACTCGCCGACTTCCTCCGCACCCGCCGCGCCCGCGTCACGCCCGAGGCGGCCGGGCTGCCGCCGGACGCCCGCCCCCGGCGGGTGTCCGGGCTGCGCCGGGGCGAGGTGGCGCAACTCGCCGGCGTCAGCGCCGAGTACTACACCCGCCTCGAACAGGGGCGGGCCCGCAACCCCTCGCCCGAGGTGGTCGAGGCGCTGGCCGCCGCGCTGCGGCTCGACCTCTCGGAACGGGAACACCTGCACAACCTGCTGGCCAAGCCCGCCCGTTCGGAACGCCGCGCGCCGGCGGGACCGCAGCGGGTCAGGCCGGGGGTGCGGCTGACGCTGGCCGCCCTGGAGCACGTCCCCACGTTCGTGATCGGGCGCCGCACCGACGTGCTGGCCACCAACCGGCTGGCCCGCGAGGTGACCACCGACTTCGAGGCCCTGCCGGCCAGGCACCGCAACCTCGCCCGCTATCTGCTGCTGGACCCCGAGGCGCGGGAGCGGACCGTGGAGTGGGAACGGGCCGCGTCCGAGACCGTCGCCACCCTCCGCCTCGACGCCGGCCGCTACCCGCACGACCGGCTGCTGGCCGACCTGGTGGGCGAACTGATGGTGCGCTCACCCGAGTTCGGCACCTGGTGGCACGACCATCGGGTGCTGCGCCGCACCCATGGCCTCAAGCGCTACCGCCACCCGCTGGTGGGCGACCTCACCTTCCACTACGAGTCCTTCCCGGTGGCGGGCGAGCCGGACCAGACGCTCTGCGTCTACAACGTCGAACCCGACTCCGAAACCGCCCACGCCCTGACCCTCCTCGGCACCTGGACGGCCGACAGATAGCGCTGGCGCGGGGTGCGCTGGCGCGCGGCAACGGGTTGGTGTGAGCGCGGCGACGCTGCCGTCTCTGGACTGGCGCTTGGCCGCGCTGGCGCGCGGTGTCGGGGTGTCGGTCGGTGCCGGCGCCCCGCCGGGGGCAGGCCCGCCGTCGTCACAGGAGGGTGCTGAGGTTGGCGGATGCGTGGAGGAGGGCGCGGGATCGGGTGGTGATGTCGGCCTCCCGCGCGGCCAGCGCCACCGTGACGTCCTCCGAGCGGCGGCCGCGCCGCAGCTCCGGCATGAGCGCGCGGAGGGGCGCGATGCGGTATCCGGACCTGCGCAGTTGGTGAACGATCCGCGCGTCCCGCACCTGGGCCGGCGTGTAGCGCCGCGTTCCCCGCACGGGGTCGCGGTCCGGGACGACGAGGGACTCCGCGTGCCAGTGCCGCAGCGTCGAGGGGCGCACGCCGAGGGCGGCGGCGAGTTCGGAGATGCTCATCGAGTCCGACGCGCGCACGTCCTCGATCGGCTCGTCGGCGATCGCCAGGGCCGCCTCGCGGGCCAGCCCCAGTTCGGCGCGCTCCGCGTCGAGTTGGGCGTGCACCCCGTCGAGCAGGGCGAGTGCCCGGGAGGCGGGGCCCCGGTGGAAGGCCCGGACGATCCCCTTGGCCTTGACCGGCCCAGCGCCGGCGGCGAGTGCCCGGTAGGCGAGCACGGATCGCAGGTGCGCCTCGCCGTAGATCCGGTAGCCCGTGGTCGTGCGCGCGGCCGGCGGAAGCACGCCGTCGCGCTCCAGGTTGCGGATCTGCTGCGCCGAGTACCCGGCGCGCCGCGCGAGATCGGCGGTGCGCAAACCAGCGGATTCGAGACCTTTCATCCGTCTGCCCTCCCCGTCGACGCCGAAGTCCCCACAAGCACCTGAGGGTCAGGCTAGAGCGCATGACCATGGACGAGATCATCGACTGGGTGAGCGGGCTCGACGGCGTGCTGACCCTCAGGCCAGCGCCGGGCGACGGGACGCCGGAGACCAGCTGGGGCGACACGTTCTTCTACTACGCGCCCGACGGCGCGGTCCCGGCGACGGGGCAGCCGTTCGCGACCATCGTGACCAGGGACCAACCCGGCGACGGGGCCTCGCGCCTGGACCGGCCGGACACCTTCCGCGTGAACATGGCCGCCGGCAGGGAGGCGTTCGTCCGGTGGACCGGTCGCGCGCCGCGCGAGGCGGCCTCCGTCGAGGTCGATCACGGCGTCACCGACGCCGTGATCCCGCACCCCGTCTACGGAGCCGCCGGCTGGCTGGCGGTGGTGAACCCGGGCGAGCGCGCCGGGGCGGCGACCCGCGAGCTGTTGCGCACGGCGCACCGCCTGGCGCGCGCACGCCACGAGCGCCGCACCGCCTCGGGCACGCCCTGAGCGACCGCGAGCCCACGCGAGGGCCTCGGTCCCGTCAACGCACAAACGGTGTCTGCCGACCTGCGACAGCGGGTACCTTCACCACGGCACCCCGCACAACAACCACGGCCTGGAGGCCCTTCATGCCGCGACATTTACATCGATGAAGACGAGTTTGGCAACCCCTCTGCTGTCTGGCAGATCTGGGACCACGATGCCAATGTGCTGAGAATGACGCGGTTCGCACAGCAGCACGCCAGGCCCACGGTCCTCTCGGAGCCCGGCCCGCCGGACTTCACCGAGGACGGCGCCGACATCTCGGGTCTCGAACCCGAGTTGGCGACGGAGTGGGTGGAACGGCTCTTCGGACCGCTCAGCCACCAGGGCCCGATCCCCGGTCAGGAAGGCGAGCACGACCTCTCCGAGGTGATCCGCGCGGTCACCCACGTCGACCTCGACTTCCGCCACCGCCGGGACGGCATCCCCGGCGAGGACTCCGAGTTCCCGCCGGACAGCACCTGGTTCGTGGACGGGCGGCCCTCCCGGTACGGGTCGGCCACCGAGGCGTTCCGCCGAGGGCTCGCCGAACAGTCCTTCAGCACCACCTGTCGTTGACCGCGCGGCGACCACTCCCGGGTGGTCGCCGCTCCCCGACCCCCCACCGAAACCCCACCGAGACAGGCAGGGACGACACTTACATGAGCCGAATATCGACACGATGGGCAAGGCGCTCGACGCTGCTGGGCGTTGGGGTGCTGCTCACCGCGCTGCTGGGCACACCGGCGGCCACCGCCGCGCTCACCGACGACGCGGGCACGGCGACCACGGAGGCGGCGGCCGTCGCCTCCGATGAGACCGCCGGCGCGTCCACCGGCGCCGACGACGTGGCGCCCGCCGCCAACGGCACCCCCATCTCCGAGGGCACCGGCCTCTACCCGCGCGCCATCCGGCTCGCCCACAACGGCGACGCCAACGGCCGCATCCTCGCCAGCACGGTGACCTTCGACGACAACAACGGCATAGGCGCCATCCACGAGTCCACCGACAACGGCGCCAGCTTCCGGCAGGTTGGCGCCGTCGCGGACCCCGACTCGTCCGGCGGCCAGGGCCTCTGCTGCGCCACGCTCTACGAACTGCCCCAGCAGGTCGGCGACCTGCGCGCCGGCACCCTGCTGTGGGCCTCCTCGGCCGGCCAGGACGAGACCGACCGGCGGATGGCGCTGCGCATCTGGGCCAGCGACGACATCGGCCGCAGCTGGGACTACCTCTCCAGCTGCGTGGTCGCCAGCGGCACCGGCGGCCTGTGGGAGCCGGAGTTCTCGGTGGCGGCGGACGGAGCGCTGGTCTGCCACTACGCGGACGAGACCGATCCGGCGCACAACCAGAAACTGGCGGCGGCCCGTTCCTACGACGGCGTCAACTGGGTCGACCACAAGAACACCGTGGCCAGCACCTGGGAGCCGGACCGCCCGGGGATGCCGGTGGTCAGGAAGCTGCCCAACGGCACCTACTTCATGATCTTCGAGATCTGCAACCCGGGCGGCCAGTACCAGTGCGTGGTGCACTACCGCACCTCGCCCGACGGCTGGGACTGGGGCGACCCGGCCCACCTGGGCTTCCGCCCGGAGACCGCCGACGGCAAGTACCTGCGCGCCGCGCCCACCGTCGCCTGGTCCCCGGCGCCCGACGGCAACCCCAACGGACAGCTGGTGATCGTCGGCCAGATGGTGCTGAACGCTGACGGCTCGACCGCGCCGGAGAACGGCCAGATCGTGCTGGTCAACAACGCCAACGGCGAGGGGCCCTGGCGGGCCGCCCCGGCACCGGTCCAGGTGCCGACGGCCGAACCCAACTACTGCCCCAACTACAGTTCCCCGCTGCTGCCTTCGGACGACGGACGGGAGCTGTTCCAGATCGCGACCGACTGGGACGGCGACGTCTGCCGCGCGTACTTCGCGACGGGTTCGCTGTGACGGACGGCCCCGCCCCGGGGGCGGGGCCGCCAACCCCCTGAACGGGACCGGGCACGCCACTGCGCCGCGTGCCCGGTCCTCTTGCCCGCGCGGCGCCGCTGCCGCGCGCGGCCGGCAGCCGTCACCGCCGACGCCCCGCCCCGACCGCCCGAACCGCCGTGGTGGCCCCGTCGTCCGAGCCGGCGGGCGGACGCGAACGGTGGAGGAGACGGCCCACTCCGGTGGGGCCTCCCTCCGCACCGCGATCGGATGTGACCGGTCAATTTCGGGTTCGATCGCGCTCACCGGGGAAGCTGTAACCGGCGGCGAGAACGGGTCGGACGCGCGCGTCCCGGGCCCCTCGCCCGGACCGGTCCGACCGCCGGCCCGCCCCCCCACCAAACCCCCACAACCCACCGCCCGAAGACCAGCCCGCACCCCGAGCACCCCCGCACGGAGGGAACCCAACGTGCCGCACGACCAGCTCAGCGCCCTCTACCCGCGCGAGCGCCTCGCCACCGTCCTGCCCCCACCGGGCCGTTGGCGTCCCCTGCCCCCCGCCGCCGACCGCGCCGCCTGGGGCGCGGTCCCCGGGCCCGCCCGGGCCAGGACCCTCGCCCTCGCGCGGGCCCACCTCGCCGACGAGCTGCCCGAGCTGCCGGCCGATGGCTTCACCGCCTACGGCCGGACCGGCGACCGGGAGCGCTACGAGCGCGCCTACTTCGCCCGCCGCACCCGCCTGGGCGCCGCCGTCGCCCACACCGTTCTCGCCGGGCCCGGCACCGCGACCGCCGAACTCGACGCCGTGGCCCGGCTGATCTGCGCCGAACCCACCTGGTGCCTGCCCGCCCACGAGATGTCCCACGACGCCCAGGGCGACCCGGCACCCGACCCCGCCCGCCCGACCGTCGACCTCTTCGCCGCCGACACCGCCGCCCTCCTCGCCCACACCCTGCTCCTGGTCGGCGACGAACTCCCCGAGGAGACCGCCGCGTTGGCGCGGGCCGAGGTCCGCTCGCGGGTGCTGGTGCCCTACCGCACCAGAGACGACTGGTGGTGGCTCGGGCTGGGCGGCGAGAAGCTCAACAACTGGACCAGCTGGATCATCTCCAACGTGCTGCCGGCGGCGCTGCTGCTGGAGGAGACCGCCGAGGAGCTGCTCGACAGCGTGGCGCGCGCGGTCGGCACCCTGGGGCGCTATCTGGACTCCCTGCCCGAGGACGGCGGTTGCGACGAGGGCATCCACTACTGGTGGCGCTCGGCCGCCTCCTACTTCGAGTGCGTCGAGGCCCTCGCCGACGCCACCGGCGACCCGGCCGCGCTGCGGCTGCCGAAGACGGCCGCGCTGGCCCGTTACCCGGTGACCGCCCATGTCGCCGGGGACTGGTTCGTCAACTTCGCCGACGGCCGGCCCCGGATGGGCAGGGTCGAGCCCGGCCTGCTCTTCCGCTACGGTCGGCGCGTCGGCGAGCCCGAGGTGGCCGCGCTGGCGACGGCCACCCCGCCCGCCGACTCGCTGGACGCGCCCGACGTCTCGCTGGCCCGGCTGCTCACCCCGCTGCTCGACGCCGAGTGGCAGGCGGCCGCCGCCGAGGGGGCGGGACGGCCGCCGCTGGTGCGTCAACGGTGGCTGCCGGACACCGAGTTGCTGGTCGCCCGCGAGCGCGGGGGCGATCCCGAGGGGCTGTTCCTGGCGGCCAAGGGCGGCCACAACGGCGAGTTCCACAACCACAACGACGTCGGCTCGTTCGTCCTGGCCAACGGCGGCGTGCCCGTCGTCATCGACCTCGGGGTCGGCACCTACACCAGGAAGACCTTCGGCCCCGACCGCTACGACATCTGGACCATGGGCTCGGCCTGGCACAACCTGCCGCTGGTCAACGGCGTGCAGCAGGCGCCGGGCGAGGAGCACGCCGCCCGCGAGGTGACGGCCGTCCTCACCGACGACGCCGCCCGGCTGGAACTGGACCTCGCCGCCACCTGGCCGGCGAAGGCTCAGGTCACCGCGTGGCGGCGGGCGTTGACCCTGCGCAGGGCCGACGCCGACGGCCCGGCCGAGGTCGCCGTCGAGGAGACCTGGCGGCTCGCCGCGCCGCCCGGCTCCCTGGCGCTGCACCTCGTCACCACCCACCCGGTGGCCGCCGGGCCGACCCCGGGCAGCCTGCTGCTGGGCGCGCCCGGGCACCGGGTGCTGCTGGAGTACGACCCGTCCCTGTTCTGCATGGCGGCGGAGGAACGGGCCGTGGACGACCCCAAGTTGGCGGCCGTCTGGGGCGCGACCGTGCACCGGGTCCGGCTCGTCGCCACGGCGCCCATCGCCGAGGGCACCACCCGCCTCACCTTCCGCGCGGCCGAGGCCGGGCGGCGCGGGGCGTGAACGGGAGGCGCCGGGCGTGAACGGGCGGACGCGCGCCGCCCGTTCACGCCCTTGCCCGCCTGCCCGTTCACGCCCGTGCGCGTCGCCGTCAGCGGTGGTGGCCGCCGCAGGGCCGGACCACGGAGATGGTCGCCGAGTCCGGCTCGGAGCGCAGCCGGCCGTCCCGCGTCAGGGCGGCGGCGCTGTTGGTGATCTCGCCGCAGTCGCCGCGCTTGTGGCTCACCTCGTACCGGCCGGCGCAGCGCGTGGTGTCGCCCGGCTCGCCGGCCGGCGCCAACTCCTCGGTCGCGCACACCACGTCCGCCACCAGATCGTCCACCACGGCCACGCCCTCCGCCGGCTGGTCGGTCAGGTTGGAGACCGTGTAGGTGTACCGCGCGCGCTCGCCGAAGTCGTAGGGACCCGGGTCCTCGACGGTCTTGGTCAGCGCGAGGCCCACCTCCGAGCCCAGGTCCACGGTGACCCGGTCGGGCGGCGAGGTGACCACCGTCCCCCCGATCGTCCCGCTGGCCACGGCCGTGTTGGTGACGCTGCCCCGCGCCACGTCCTCCTCCGTGACCACATAACTCCCGTAACAGGTCATGCTCTCCCCGGGCCACAGCCGGCCGCGCGGGCAGGCCACGCCCTCCGCGACGTCGTCGATCACCAGCAGCTCGCGGATCGTGGCGTCGCCGTTGTTGGTCACCACGTACTCGTACGGCACCTCGGTGCCGACCGGCACCGGCTCTGGCAGCCCGGCGTCGGCCGGGACCCGCTTGTCCACGCTCAGCAGCGGCGGTTGGGGCCCCGGATGCCCGCCGGTCGCGTGGTGGAACGGAGGAACGGGCGGCGCCGACGGCTGGGCGTGCGCGGACGCGGCCGGCAGCAGGGCCGCGCCCAGCAGCCCGAGCAGCGCGGCTCCGGAGCTGACGGCGCGGGAACGGACATGAGGGATAAGTTTCGCGTTTCGTGCCTTCACGGGTGCCCACGGTAGGGCGTGCCCGAGCCGTTCCGTGGGACCAGCGCGGCACGCGGGCCGGCCGCCACCCTTCGGGCGACGGCCGGCCGTTCCCCCTTCCGGCGGCCCGTCGCTCAGGCGCCGTCGGCCGAGACCACCGGCAGCCACAGCTGCATCGGGCCCGGCTCGCGGTTGGCCCACAGCCGGTAGGGCACCGCCGTCAACGCCACCCGCTCCACCGCCGGGCGCGGCTCGTCAGCGGGACGGTAGAGCGGCGCGTCCGCCGCCGGCGCCGGACGCGCCAGCCCCGTGCCGCGCAACACGACCGTGCCGCCCAGCAGTTCCGGCCGCCGCTCGACCTCCCAGGCGCCGTCGCGCTCCACCGCGACATCCCGCACATCGACGCCCTCGTGGTCCGCCTGCTCCAGGCAGAACACCAAGGGGCCCCGGGTCAGCGCGATCCGCCCCCATGTCGCCCGCACCCACGGGTGCGCCGCCAGCGGCCGCACCGGCAGCTCGTAGGTGCCGGTCAGCACCTCACCCGCCCGCCAGACCCGGCGCAGCACGGTGAACCCGTCCACCGCCTCGCCCTCGACCCCGGCCCCGTCCACCGCCCAGCCGGCCGGCGCACTCGCCCAACCGGGCAAGGGCAGCGCTATCCCGCACGCCCCCTCGGGCGCGTTCACCACCTCGATCGAGACCGCGCCCTCCCACGGATACGCCGTGGAGACCGCCAACTCCAGCGTCCCGCCGGCCACCTCGGCCCGCACCCGGCCCTCGGCCAGCAGCAGCGTCCACAGCGTGTCCGCGTCCGTCGCGAAGGCGTACGAGGGCAGCGACGCCACCAGCCGCGCCAGGTTCGGCGGGCAGCAGGCGGTGCCGAACCACGGGCTGCGCCGGTGGCCGCCGTTGTCCGCCAGCGGGTTCACATAGAAGAACTCCTCGCCGTCCAGGCCGATCCCCGACAGCAGCCCGTTGTGCAGCACCTCCTCCATCGCGTCCCGGAACTCGCCCGCGCGGGTGCGCAGGAACATCCGCCACGCCCACTGGAAGTGCGCCACCGAGGCGCAACTCTCCGCGTACGCCCGCTCGTCGCCCAGCTCCCAGCGCGCGCCGAACGCCTCGCCCTCGTGCCGCGAGCCGGCGCCGCCCGTCACATAGCGCTTGCGGTCGGTGAAGTCCCGCCACAGCGCGGTCACCGCCTCGCCCAACGGGCCGGTGCGCTCCGGGAGTTCGGTCACCACGTCGGTGGCGCCCGTGTACAGGTAGAGGGCGCGCACCGCGTGCCCCACCACCTCGCGCTGCTCGGCCAGCGGCGCGTGGTCCAGGTGGTAGTCCCGGCCGCCGATCGCCCTCGGCTCGGCGCCGTGCTGCTCCACGAACCACAGCGCCTGCTCCAGATACGCCGCGTCGCCGGTCGCCCGGTACAGCTCGACCAACGCGGTCTCGTACTCCGGGTGCCCGTCGGCACCCGGCCGCCGGCCGGGCCCGAAGACGCTCCAGACATGCGCGGCGAACCGGATCGCGACCTCAAGCAGCCGCCGTTCCCCGGTGGCCCTGAAGTGCGCGACGGCGGCCTGCACCAGATGGCCGCCGCAGTACATCTCGTGCTCGTCGCGGATGTTGCTCCAGCGGCGCGCGGCGCGCTCGCCCACGAAGTACGAGTTGAGGTAGCCGTCCTCGTCCTGGGCGGCCTCCAACACGGTCACCACCGTGTCGATCCGCTCCCGCAGCCGCGCGTCGTCCGGGTCCTCGGCCAGCTGCCAGCAGGCGGCCTCCAGCCACTTGTGGACGTCGGAGTCCGCGTAGTACTGCCCCTGGAAGTCGGCCACCGGGTCGCCCCCAAGCAGCCCGCCGGCCCGCCGCAGGTTGTCGATCGCGCCGCACTCCTCGCAGCGCCGGTAGATGGTCTCCAGGGTGACCTCGCGGTTCCGCCGCCGCACCTCGGCCAGCGGGCCGCCGGTCAGTTCGGCCGCGCGCAGCGGAACGGGCGTCAGCAGCGCGCCCGGCGCGCCGCGCGGGTCGGCC
>NZ_RFFJ01000166.1 GCF_003696235.1 Streptomyces triticirhizae | reverse complement strand
CCGAGACGGCACCTTCTACCAACCCCGGACACCGAAGGACATCGAACTCGCCGCATAACCCCAGCAACACCAAACCACCCCAAACCCGACAGAGACGCCTTGACGAACGACATAGAGGCACCCCCCCCCCGCTGTTTTCGGGGTTCGGCCGGTCGGGGCGTGCCCCGGGGAGCCTTCCGGGGAGCGTTTCGCGCATGACGGTCCGATGTGACGCTCGGGGCGGCGGCCGGGGCCGCCCGAACGGCCCGAGCCGCCCGTACCGGCAGAACGGCCAGCAGGAAGGACGCGGATCGTGGTGACCGCCGGCTCGACCCAGGCCGAGTGGGATGTCTTCGTCAGCTACAGCCGCTCCGACGCGCGGCGCATCGACGGCGTGCTGCCGGCCTTGCGCGCCGCCGGGCTGCGGGTCTTCGTCGACGACACCGCCGTGGACGACTTCGCCTCCATCACAGCCACCATCAGGGAGGCGCTCGCACGCTGCAAGGTGCTGCTCGCGTTCTACTCCGTCGACTACCCCCGGCGGCGGGCCTGCCAGTGGGAGTTGACCTACGCCTATCTCACCGGGCAGCACGAGGGCGACCCGCTGCGCCGGACGCTGCTGGTCAACCCGGAGCGGTCGGCCGAGCACGTGCATCCCGTCGAGTTGCGGGACGCCCGACACTGGCCCTGGCCGCGCGACCGGGAGGGCGTCGAGCAACTGGCCGCGCGGGTCGCCGAGTACGCGCGGGGGATCGAGACGCCGATGGGCGACCTGGCCGGTACGCCGCCCGTCGCGTGGCTGCCGGCGCCGGCGCGCACCGGCTCCTCGCGGTTCACCGGCCGGCTCGCCGAGCAGTGGCGCGTGCACACGGCGCTGCACCGGCACCGCGCGCCGTTGGTCTCGGGGACCGGGGCGGGGCGGATCGCGCAGCTGCGGGGGATGCCGGGCATCGGCAAGAGCCTGCTGGCGCAGGAGTACGCGCTGCACTTCAGCTCGTCCTTTCCCGGCGGGGTGTTCTGGTTCGACGTGCACCAGCCGCAGGCGTCGGGCGCTGGGGCGGCGGGCGCGGACGCCTCGGGCGCGGAGGAGGTGGTGCGCGCCTACGCGGAGCAGCTGGCCACCGCGCTCTCCGCGCTGGGCGTGGTGCCGACCGACACCTCACCGGCCGGCCTGCTGAGCCACTTCGCGGTGGCGCTCGGCGAGCGGAACGCGCCCTGTCTGTGGGTGGTCGACGGGGGGCCGGACGGCCTGTCGCCCGAGCGACTCCATCTGCTGCGCGGGCCGCACCTGCTCTGCGCGACGCTGGTGACCACGCGGTCGCTGCGCTATGGCGCGTTCGCCGAGCCCATCGACCTGGCGCCGATCGAGGAGGCCGACGGCTACCGCCTGTTGACCTCGCGCCGGCCGCCGCGTGACGACCTGGACCGGGCGGCGGCGCTGGCCCTGGTGCGCGACGTGGACGGCCACCCGGCCACCCTGGAACTCCTCGCCGAGCTGGCCGAACGGGGCGACTTCGGGCGGCTCCGCAACCGGTTCCACGGCTCCGGCGGGGATGTCCTCACCTCCCGGCGGCCCCCGGGCGGCGGCGCGGAGTCGTTCCTGGCCCGGCCGCTCTCGGGCGAGCTGCTGACGGACGACGTGCTGCGGCTGCTCGCGCTGGCCAGCCCGGCGCCGCTGTCGCGGTCCACGCTGGAGAACGTGCTGGCCACGGCGGGGCCCTACGACCCCTGGGACCTGGACTCGCTGGTGGGCGGCGCGGTGGAGACCCTGGAGGGCACCGGCGCGGTGCGGCCGGTGCCGTCGGAGGAGTGGTCCTGGACGGTGCACCCGGTGCTGGCCCGCGCCGTGCGGCGGCACGACGGGGACACGGCGCGGCTGGAGGATCTGCGGCGGATACTGCTGCACCATCTGACGCCGGCGCTCACTCCGGCGCGCGCCCGCCCGCCAGCGCCCTCGGAGGCGACCGCGAACGGCGCGGTGCCGAACGGCGCCTCGGCCAACGGGACTTCGGCCAACGGGGCGAGCGCCAACGGCGCGGCGGCGAGCGGCGCGGTCCCGCCGAACGGCGCCACGCCGGCCGGAGCAGCGCCGGCCGCGCGGTGGGTGCGGCAGCCGACGACCACGGGCACCATCGAGCGGGCCGCCGCGTTCGACCTCCAGATCGAGCTGGTCACCCGCGTCGGCGTGCAGCGCCTCGGCCCCGAACAGGGCTCGCTGCGCGAGGCGTTGGACTCGCTCTACGCGCTCTTCGGCGTGACGCGCGACGTGCTGCACCGGATGTCCGGCGAGACGGTCGGGCCGCGCGTGCTGCCGGGCGTCGCGCTGCGGGTCGCCAACGAGCACCTGCGGCCGTTCCTCTCCACCTGGCACCCCGCACTCCAGGCGTGGGAGGCCACCCGCCCGCCGGGCACCGGCGCGGTCGAGCACGAGCAGCGGTGGGCGGACGCGCCCCGGATACGGGCCGAACTCGCCGAGCTGGCCGAGCCGTTGACGTCCGCCGCCAGGGAGCTGGCGGGGCTGTGCGGCATCGACCTGGTCGGCGACTGAACGCCCGGGCCGGGGCGGCCGGGCGCGGAGCGGGGGCGACGGTGGTCGACGGAGGCCAACGGGACGCGCGACGCGCGTGGTTGACGGAGCGTCTGACCCGGCAGCGTGAGCGTTGCCGAACCAACGGCCGCGCCCTCGACGCTGCTGGACGACGATGTCCTCGCCGGGGCGCGGGAGTTGACGGCGCTGCTCGACGACGGGCCCGAAGACGCGCGGGCGCGGCTGGTCCTCGGGTGGGTCCACTGGCACCGCTGGGAGCCGCTGCCCGAGGACCGGCGCCGGTCCGAACTCTCCGCACTCTCCGCACTCGACGCGGCGATCGCGGCGTTGCCCCCGGCGGGGCCCGCGACCCGGGCCGCCGTGGAGGAACGCCTGCCGGGCCGCGCCTTCGCGCACTTCGCCTGCCACGCGTGGAGCGACCCGCGCGACCCCGCGCGCAGCCTGCTCCTCCTGGAGGACCACCCGGAGCGGCCTTCCAACTCGCCGGCTCTCCACAGGTCGTGGGCACGCTGTGGCCGATCGACGACCGGATCGCCGTCGAGATCGCCGACGCCTCCACGGGCGGCTGGCCGTGAAGGGCGCCGGTCAGGAACGCGCGTGGGACGCCGGCCGGGCCGCCGAGGCGCTCCACCACGCGGTGCGCGCCGGGCGCGCGAGCCGGCCCCGGTTCCCGTCGTGTGGGCCGCGCACGTGCACGCCGGCGCGTGACGCCTGCCGGCGGGGGACGTCTGCCGGCGCGTGCCCGGGCGCGCGGCGCCTCCGTGCGCCGCCTGCCCGCGCCGCGTTCCAGGTCGTGTCCGTGAAGTCTCGTCGGATCAGCCCGCGGCGTTGGACGCGGTGCGTCGCAAGGCGCCGGATCGCAGCTCATATCTGGCCGTGTTCGCGCGATGCGGTAACGCGGCGAGGTGCCGCGTATGGCGTCGCGGGCCCGGCGAGACTTCACGGACACGGCCTAACCTTGCGGGATGCGCATCGTCTCCCTGCTGCCCGCCGCGACCGACCTCGTCGCCGAACTCGGCCTCGCCGGGCGGCTGGTGGGCCGCACTCACGAGTGCGACTGGCCGCCCGACGAGGTGGCCGGCGTCCCCGTGGTGACCGGCGCCGACCTCGACCAGACCACGCTGACCAGCCGCGAGATCTCCGACGCGGTCGGCGGCTCCGCGCACTCCGGGTCCTCCCTCTACACCCTGGACACCGAGGCGCTGGCCGCGCTGCGCCCCGATGTGCTGCTCACCCAGGACTTGTGCCGGGTGTGCGCGGTCTCCTACGCGAGCGTCAGCCACACGGTGCGGCTGCTCGAAGCGGACGCCCGGGTGGTGAGCCTGGAGCCGCGCACCCTGGACGATGTGCTGGACACCCTGGTCACCGTCGGCGAACTGCTGGGCGTGCGGGAGCAGGGCGAGCGCCGCCGGCGCGCGCTGGGCGCGCGGCTGGATGCGGTGCGCACGGCCGTGGCGGGGCGCGCGCGCCCGCGCGTGGCGGCGCTGGAGTGGCTCGACCCGCTCTGGCCCGCCGGCCACTGGGTCCCCGAACAGATCGCCGCAGCCGGCGGACTGCCGCTGCTCGCCGAGCCCGGCGCGCACACCCGGCCCACGACCTGGGAGGCGGTGCGCGCCGCCGCGCCCGAGGCGCTGCTCGTCCTGCCGTGCGGCTTCCCGCCCGAACGTACCCTCCGCGAGGCGGAGTTGCTGTCCTCGCTGCCCGGCTGGGACGAACTGCCGGCGGTGCGCGCCGGCCGGGTCTGGGTCCTGGACGGCCCGGCCTACTTCAACCGACCCGGCCCCCGCGTGGTGCGCGGCGCCGAGGTGCTGGCCCAGCTCCTCCACGGGGTGCCGGCCGGCTCCCCCGCCACGGCGGCGGAGGCCCGCCCGTTCCCCAACCACCCCTGAACCGACCGCCGTTCACCCCCGACTCCCCCGTTCCCCGCGCACACCCCCCGCCGTTCGCGCCAGCCGTCGAGGAGAGCAGCCCCGTGCCAGCCGTGACCGAGAGCATCACCAAGAACCGGCAGCCCGCGCCCGTGCTGCGCGCCATGGTCGAGCGCGCCTACGGCCGCGAGCATGTCCCGCAGGGCGAGACGGGCTGGGCCGAGGAGCTGGGCCACGGCTGGTTCAACGTCGCCTACCGCATCCGGCTGCGCGACGGCCGGCCCGTCGTGCTCAAGATCGCCCCGCCGGCGGACGTCGAGGTGATGACCTACGAGCGGAACATGATGCGCACCGAGGTCGCCGCGCTCCGCCTGATCCGGGAGCGGACCGACGTGCCCGTTCCCGCCGTCCACGCCCACGACGACAGCCACGAACTGTGCGACGCCGACTACTTCTTCATGGAGCACGTGGACGCCGAGAACCTGGACGTGGTCAGGGAGCGGCTCGGCCCCGGCGCGTTCGAGGCGTACGACGAGCAGATCGGCGCCGCCAACCGCGCCATCAACGAGATCCGTGGCGAGCACTTCGGCCCGCTGCTCGGGCCGATACCCGGCCGCACCGGCTGGCGCGAGGTGTTCCTCGGGCACGTCGAGGACGTGCTGAACGACGGGGAACGCCGCGCCGTCGAACTCGGCCGGCCCTACCCGCTGATCCGCGAACTGCTCGCCGCCCACGCCGAGAGCCTCGACGAGGTCACCGAGCCGGTCCTCGTCGAGTGGGACCTGTGGCCGGGCAACGTGATGGTCGCCGACGGCCGGCTCGTCGGCATCATCGACCACGAACGCGCCCTGTGGGGCGACCCGTTGATGGAGGCCGGGTTCGTCGCCACCCAACTCGACGGGCTCGGCGACCGCACGGGCTTCCTCCGCGGCTACGGCCGGGGCCCGCTCACCCCGACCGAGGCGACCAGGCGGCGGCTGTACAACCTGCACCTGATGCTGGTGATGGTCGTCGAGACCGTCTACCGGGGCCACACCGACCCGTCCCAGTACGACTGGGCCCGTCACCAACTGGCCGAGGCCGTCGCCGCGTTCGACCGGCCGTGACCACCTCGGAGCCGGCCCCAGATCCGCGCCCCGAGCCGGCCGTACGCCTCCCGCACGCGCCGGGCGTAGGCGTGCAGGGCGTCGCGGACGTCAACCGACTCCGCCTCGCCGGGAGCGAGTTGGAGCACCAGCTGGTGGATCTGGAGCACGCCGGAGTTGGCGAGGCCGCCGGCCGTGGCGCTGGCGTTGCCGGTGTCCGTCGCCTCGGTGCCGTAGGCCCCGGTCAGCAGCGTGAACGCCAGCCCGGCGACGCCCACCGCGCCGCCGACGACGCTGGCCACCCAGCCGGCCCGTTCCAGATCCACCAGCAGCCAGGTCCCCACCGTGGCCGCCAGCAGCACTCCCGACCCGACCGCGACCACGGTCCTGCCCCATCCCGTCATGCCCCTCATTGTTCCCGGAACCGCCGGCCCGCGCGGGCCGCGCGGCAGACTGGGCCCGGAACGTTCCGACCAGGCGAAGGAGCACCCGCGTGACCCTGTCGCCCGGCATCGACATCGGCACCTCGGGGGCCAAGGGCGTGCTGGTGCGGCCCGGCGCGGAGGGCCTGTTGATGTTGCCGTACTTCGCTGGGGAACGGACCCCGATCTTCGACCCGGAGGCCCGGGGCCTGGTGCTGGGGCTGACGCTGCGCCACGGCCGTGGGCATCTGTACCGGGCGGCGCTGGAGGCGACGGCGTTCGGGGTGCGGCACAACCTGGAGGTGATGGCCGCCTCCGGCGGGGAGTTGCGGCGGCTGGTGGCGGTCGGTGGCGGCGCGCGGGAGCTGTGGACGCGGATCGTGTCGGATGTGACGGGTCGGGAGCAGGACGTTCCGCGTCACACGATCGGCGCGGCGTACGGGGACGCGTTCCTCGCCGCCGTGGGCACCGGGCTCGCGGCGGCCGGTGACCTGCCGGCGTGGAACCCGATCGAGCACACCGTGACCCCCGACCCGGCGGCCACCGCCGGCTATGACCGGCTCTACGCGCTCTACCGCGAGCTGTATCCGGCGACCCGCGAGGCCGCGCACGCGCTGGCGGCGGAGCGGCGGGCGGCCGAGGGGCGGGCGGCGGAGCGGCGGGCGGCCGAGGGGCGGGCCTCCCGTGACGGTGGACGGGGCCGTCAGTCGGGGCGTTCGGTGACGAGGCGCAGGACGACCAGCGCGGTGTCGTCCTCGGTGCCCTCGGGCGGGAGCAGGTCGCTGAGGAGCGCGTCGGCGAGGGGATCGGCGGGCTTGTCGCGGTGGCGGGCCACCGAGGCGGCGAGCCGGGTCAGGCCCCGGTCGATGTCCTCGTCGCGCCGTTCGACCAGTCCGTCGGTGTAGACGACGAGCACGTCGCCCGAGGCGAACGCGGTGTGCGCCTCCTTGGCGCGCGCCCGTTCGGGGAGCGAGCCCAGGGGCGGGTTGGTGGCCCGGTCCAGGAACTCGACGTGCCCGTCGCGGTGCGCCAGCACCGGCGGCAGGTGGCCGGCGCTGCTGTAGATGAGTCGCTGGGCCGACCAGTCGACATGGATCTTGACGGCGGTGGTGACCTCGGCGCCGGGCACGGAGCGGGAGTAGAGGTCGAGGATGTTGAGCGCGGCGGCCGGCGGGGTGGAGGCCCTGGCCAGGGCGCTCAACGCGCTGCGCAGCTGGCCCATGACGCCGGCGGCCTCCAGGCCGTGGCCGACGACGTCGCCGACGACGACGGAGGAGTGGTTCTCGTCGATGTCGGTCAGGTCGTACCAGTCGCCGCAGATGTTCATGGTGGCGCTGGCGGGGCGGTAGCGGACCGCCGCGTCGCGCGGGGCGACCAGGTCGGGCGGCGGCAGCATCGCCTTCTGGAGGGCCATGGCGACCTGGCGTTCCCGGTGGTGCGCCTCGCGCAGCCGCTCGTTGGCATACTGCAACTCGTCGGCGCGGGCCAGCAGGTCGGACTCCAGGCGGCTGGCCCGGTCCACGCGCTCCGGGTCGCGGCCCTGGCGGCGCGCCATGACGATCTCGGTGACCTCCTCGACCCGGTTGAGCACCATCCGCACGCCGCCCTCGGGGCCGAGCACCGGGGTGTTGACGATGCTGAAGTACCGTTCCTCCCAGTGTCCGGAGTGCTCGGGGGTCTCGACGTCGTACCGCTGGGCGGCCATGACGTCCCGTTCCCTGGTGGCGAGGACCCACTCCATGGACTGCCGCACGTTGCGCGCGCCGGTGGCCGCTGCCTGGTCGGGGTTGCCGGGGAACGCCTCGTCGACATAGCGGCCGACGACCTGGTCGCGGACGCGGCCGGCCAGTTCCAGGTAGGCCTCGTTGACGTCGAGGTACCGCAGGTCGGGGGCGAGCAGGGCGACGGCGGCGGGCGAGGCGCGGAACGCCGCGCGGTAGTCGATCTCCGGCTCCGTCATTCCTGCCCACCCGAGTAGCTCGCTGCCTGGAAGCGCCACAGTAGGGGGCCGAGCCGCGCCGCTTCCCCGCGTGGACCTCGGTGGCACGGCAGGTCACACGGACGGCCCCGCGCCCGCCGGGGCCGGCGCCGGGGCGGCCGCCGTCGGGTCAGCCCCGGAAGACACGGCGCCCCTCGCCGCCGAAGCACCAGGCGAGCAGCGGGCGCAGGCTGGGGTGGGTCTCCTCCTCGCCGAGGGCGATCGCGGCGGTGAAGAAGACGCGGGTGTCGCGGAACTCGTGCCGCATGGAGCGGACCAGGTTGCCCAGGCCCAGCTGCCGGGTGAGCCACTCGCTGGCCGCGTCGCTGTCGTCGGTGCGCACCCCGTCGAGCAGGCCGCTGCCCTCGATCAGGTCGAGCTTGCTGACCGCGACGGCCAGCCGGGACCGGCCCAGCGGGGCACCCATGTGCCGCACGGCCTGGACCGCCTGTTGGAACACCAGGTCGGGCGGCACCCGGGAGGCGAGCGAGCGGTCGATGCCGGCGCGCGCGGCGGGGCTCAGCCCGTCCCAGAACGCCGGCACGCTCAGCGGGTCGAGCACGAAGACGAAGGTCCTGGCCGCCGCCGCGTAGCGGAGGGCGTCGGTGTCCTCCCGGTTGGTGAACCGTTCCCCCGCCGTGTCGAAGAGGTGCACCAGCCGCCGGACGCGGCCGGCGCCCAGCAGCACCGAGTAGGCGCGGGGCAGGGCGCGCGGGGTGGCCCTGGGGTGGCTGGCGCTGGTCAGCACGTAGCGCAGCGCCGCGTACTCCTCCTCGGTGGTGCCGTCGGCCGGGGTGACGCGGGTGCCGCCGGTCTCCAGCGTCATCAGCAGGGCGGCCATCAGCTGCGTCTTGCCGGCGGCGGTGCCGCCGATCAGCGGCACCACCAACTCCGGGTAGTGCCCGGTCTCCTGGCTCATCCGGCTGTCGCAGTGGACGCAGACCGCCTGGAGCCGGTAGCCGCCGGTCATGATCAACGTGGGCAGGCGCCGCCCGCACAGGCAGCGCCGCCGCAGGATGCCGTACCGGCCGGGGCGGATGTCGTTGTGCCGGCGGCCGCAGCCCTCCTCGGGGCAGTAGTAGGAGGGGTAGGGGACGCGTTCGTAGCAGTGCGGGCAGAGCATCCCGTTGTGCAGTTCGCGGACGCGCAGCACGCCCCGGTCGGTGGCGCGCAGCACATGGGCCGCGACCCGGCTCAGGCCCTGGAGCAGCAGCGAGCCCAGCGCGTAGAGCAGGGCGAGGAGCGCCACCACGGCGGTGGCGAGCACGGCGCCGAGCAGGACGCCGGTGATCAGCAGCACCCCGACGGGCACGGAGACCAGCCGCGAAGTGGCCGGGTGCTCCAGCCAGTTGGTGCTGGTCGCGCGCAGCGTGTCGCTCACGGACCTGGGCAGCTCGCGGGCGGCGCGCGAGCAGCTGACGGTGAGGTCCCGCATCGCGGGGCCGTGGAAGTACTGGCGGAACGCCTCCTCGTCCGGCCCCTGCTTCCCCGCGCGGTCCCGGCGCAACTCCTCCGTCAGCAGCGCGAGATAGCGGCCCACCAGCTCGGCGTCCAGCAGCAGCGCGCGGCCGGCGACGACCAGGGGGCCGACCAGGACCACGCCGGTGATCAGCAGGGAGACATAGAGCACGGCCCCGACGACATAGAACACCGGTCACTCCCCGCCCCTGCGCCACGGCATCCGGCGTCCGAGCCGGCCCATCCGGCCGCGCCGCTTCTCCCCGGCGAGTTCCCGGAGGCGGGCGGCGTAGCCGGGCGCGTGGGGCTGGACGCGCTCGGCCAGGCGCTCCACGTCCTCGGCCCGCCAGCCGGCGGCGAGCGCGTCCAGCGCCTCGCGGGCGAGCAGCCAGCCTCGCTCGTTGAGGCCCTCGGCGGCGACGGCCAGGCCCTCGGCGTGCGCCGTCGCCAGGCGCTGCGGCTGCTTCGGCAACTCCTCGCGCAGCGCCCGCAGATAGGCCACCCCGGTCTCGTGTCCCATCCGGCCCAGCAGCCGGGAGACGTCGGACGGCGTCGCGCGGCAGCGCGCGGCGGCCCGGGGCAGGCGGAGGCGCAGCAGGCGGTGCAGGGAGGCCCAGCGGGTGGGCCAGGGGTATGTGACGACGTCCACCAGGGTGCCGCTGTCGATCGGGTGCGGGTTGGCCAACCGCCCGGCCAGATCGATGAGTTTGGCGCGACACTGCCGGCCGTCCTCGGTGAGCAGGCCGGAATGGCGCCGGTCGCCGAGCAGTTGACACAGCGACAGGCACTCGTTGAGTTGGGCCTCGTCCTCGGGCCGCAGCCGCACGGCGGCGCTGAACCACTCCCGCGCGTCCTCGTCCAGCCGCAGCCCGGCGGGCAGGCGGCGCACCACGTCCAGCGCCTGCCGGTGGGTGAACTGGCCGTTGGGCCACAGCGTCCGCAGCAGGGCCCCGGGCAGCTCGCCGTCGCCGCGCACCTCCAGCACGCGGGGCAACAGGGCGGCGCGGTCGTCCGGTTGGCGTTCGGCGGTGGCGACCAGCTGCCCCTCCCACAGGGCGGGGTGGTCCACCAGGTCGGCCTCGGTCAGCAGCCCATCGGGCAGCGCGGCGAGCAGCTGCGCGTAGTGGCCGGGCGAGCGGGGCGGCGGGGTGGCCAGAGTGAGCACCAGCTGGCGGCGGAACTCCCGTCGGGTGTCGGCGAGTTGGCGCAGCTCGGCGTCGAGCGTCGGGTCGGCGGGGCGGGTGGTCAGGCCGCCCAGCAGCCCGTCGGCGATCCGCCGGCAGATCTCCGCCAGTTCGCGCCCCGGCAGCCGCAGTTCCGCCGCGCCGGCCCACAGCAGTAGCCGGGTGGCCGCCGCGTGGTCGGCGTCGGCCTCGGCCAGCAGGGACCGCACCCGCCCCAGCGCGTGCTCGGCGCGCTCGGCGTCGGTGAACGGGACGGGCCGCGCCAGCCCCGGCTCGCCCGCCATGTGGCGGCGCAACTCGCTGTCGAGGAGGTCGGTCTGGAGGTACTCGACGAGTTCCCGGTCGCCGCCGGCCGTGGCGGCCCGGACCAGGGCGCGCGACTGCTCGTCGGAGAACGGGCCCAACGGGTAGACGTGGCGGGCCGCTTCGGCCAGCGCCCGGCCGTCGAGGTGCTCGGCGGTGGCGAGCCAGGGGATGACGGCGGCCAGGTCGTCCCCGGTCAGCGGGATGCTGCCGGTGGCGGCGGCCGCGACCGCCGGGAGGTACCAGTCCTCGGCGGCCGTCTCGGTGCCGTCGGCGTACTCGGCGGCCCAGGACCAGAACGCGCCCGAGGCGGCCGGGCCGACCCGGTCCAGCAGCCGGGCCAGCGGGCTCGCCGCCGCGTCGGGCGGGGCGCCGCCGGCGAGGTCGAAGACGTCGAGGCCGTCCCGCGCGTCGGGGCCGGTCGGCGCGCCGACCTCGGGAACGGTGCCGACCAGCCGCAGCCGGCTGCGCTCCGGCCGGGTGACATAGGTGGCGAACGACAGGCCGCGCGCCACCGGCGGCGGCAGCAGATAGCTGACGGCGGCGAACCAGCGCGCGACATGCTCGCTGGTGGCGTCGACGACCAGCACCGTGCGGTCGGTCGCGAGCGCCCGCACCACGGCCGTCAACAGGCTTGGCAGCGCGCCGCCGTGCGGATGCGCGCGCACGAAGCGTTCGACGGCGGCCGGGCTCATGGGCCCGGCGGGCGGCGGCCCCGACAGGTGCGGCAGCCGGGTGCCGGCAGCCGGCGTGGTGGTCCACACCGGCGAGTCCCACAGCTCGATGGGCAGCCCGCGCCCGCCGTCGACGGCGAAGCCCGTGCCGGCGGAGCCCGAGCCGGCGGAGTCCGTGCTGGCCAGGGCGTGCGCGAAGTAGTTCCCGAACCGCTGGGAGGCGTCGCGACCCAGATAGCGCACGCAGGCGGTCAGGGTGACGGGGCCCGGCAGGTGGCACAGGTTGACCGGGCAGCGCGCCAGGTCCTCGGGCGCGTCGGCGTAGAGCATGGACGGCGGCGGCTCGTAGCCGGTGAGCGCCTCCACCTGGCGCATCGTCTCGGTGGAGACGTCCTCGCTGACGGCGTTGAACTGGTAGCCGGAGAAGCCGCTCAGGCCGTGCTCGCAGGAGGTGTAGTACAGCTGGGAGAACGCCATGCTCACCCCCGGCGCCGGGTGCGGGGCACCGCGCCGAACTCGCTCAGCAGCCACAGCAGCGGGTCGGTCACCCGGTACGGCTGGATGCCGGTGGCCGCGACCCGGCCGTCGGAGGTCGGCGTCCGGCCGAGCGCGGAGACCCCGAAGTACCGGTAGCGCGCGTGGTTGTTCTCCAGCATCTGGTCGAGCGTCACCCCGTCCCAGTGCCTGAGCAGCCCGCGCACCTCCTGGTGCACGTCGAGGCTGTCGGCGACGTCGAACCGGTCGCCCTGCGGCGGGTGGGCGCGCAGCGGGCTTCCCGGGTGGAGGTGGTGCGCCAGCGCGTCCATCTTGGCGAAGACCACCGCGATCGGGGTGGTGGCCTTGCCGCGCCGGCCGCCGTCGCGGGCCAGCAGCAGGTTGCTGACCCGGGCCAGCACGTTGGCCGGCGTGTCCACGTCGTCGGTGCGGGGCATCAGCGTGCCCGGCGCGGCGAGTTCGGCGGCGCCCCGCAGCTGGAGCGGGTCGAGGATCAGGATGATGCCGTCGGCGTTGGCCAGGTAGCGGGTGTTCAGCTCGACGCTCTCCCGCGAGTTGAAGTCCTCGCCGGCGGTGTCGAAGAACGACAGCACGGTGTGCTGCGCGGTGTCGCCCAACAGACGCCGCCGGGTCATCCCGAAGCGGAACACCAGCGGGTCGACCTGGTTGTTGACCTGCGCCCCGGCCGAGCGGGTGCCGATCAGCATCTGGCCCTCGTCGTACAGCTTGTCCTGGTACTCCTTGCCGAACCTGACCATGGTGGCGTCGTCCGCGCCCATCAGCGAGACGCGGAACCGCTCGCCGACCCGGTTCATCAGCTCGTGCAGCAGCACCGTCATGAACACGGTCTTGCCCGACTCGCGGGCGCCGACCATGGCGATCAGCCGGTTGTCGACCATGCCGAACTGGACGGGCAGCGTGGTGTGGCAGAGCGGGCAGATCCGGTAGTTGGTGACGCCGTCGCACCCGGGGCAGGTCGCCGAGGGCCGGCGCCCGTCGGCGGCGAACACCGGTCCGCCCTCCCGGTGTTGGCCCAGACGCTCCAGCAGCACCTCGTCCCGTTCGGCCGCGCACCGCTTCCTGGTGGGGCTGAGGCGGGTGGTGCAGCGGAAGAGGATCTCCCGGGCGGTGAGCGTCTCGTAGCAGTAGGGACAGGTCAGTCTCTTGGCCATGGCAGCCACTCACAGTCTGTGCCGCGCGGAGGGGCGCAGCACGATCGCGTCGGACTCGGAGGTGTCGCCCGTTGCGCCGGCCGGGCCGCCTTCGGTGACGGGTCGGGCGGGTCGGGCCGGAAAGCAGACCAGCCAGTTGTCGCCCCGGGATGGCGTGAACGGGAACTCGACGACCGTCGGTGCCCCCGGGTCGACCCGCTGGGGCGGGATCTCGTGCACCAGCCGGCCCTCGCCCGGGTTGCTCGGCCGGTAGCGGCTGGTGCCGTGCACCACGATCAGCGCGGGCAGATGGCAGGAGGCGTCGGCCCGGAACGCCAGCCGCGCCACCCGGCCCCTGAGGGTGCGGCGCAGCGAGGGTTCGTAGGAGACGACCGGCGGGCGGGCGGCGACCCGCAGCCTGGCCGGGCCGGCGAACGTCGCGCCGGCCTGGCCGGGGACCAGCGCCTCGACGGTCAGGGAGACCGCGCCATAGCCGGCGTCCAACTCGAAGCCGCCGTCGTGGTCGTAGGCGCGGCGGGAGCAGGTGGCCTCCCCCGAGCCGGGGCGGCCATGGGTGCCGCCGTCCTCCAGCCGCCACCGGACCAGCGCCGTCCGGCTGCCGGCCGGCCAGACCCACACGACGAGCAGATGGTCGTCACGGCGGATGGCCGCCAGCTCGGTGACGGGTGCCGGAACGAGGTCCTCGCCGGCGGGCGGGTCCTGGCCGTCGGGGCCGGGACCGGCGGATCTGGGGCCGGGGCCGGGCTCTTCGGGCGGGGGCTGGGCGGTGCCCGGGGGCGTGAACGGGGCCTGGGGCGCCGTTGGTTCACGCCGCGCGCCGCCGCCGGGCGGGAGCGCCGGCGCGGGC
>NZ_RFFJ01000165.1 GCF_003696235.1 Streptomyces triticirhizae | reverse complement strand
GAGGACTGGGGCGTCCCGGCGCTCGCGCGCTCCGCGCGGGCGCCGGGGGCGGGCGCGACGGGAGCGGGCGCCGGCGCGCGCCCCGCGAATGCTTCGGGTGGCGGGAACGGTCCGGACGGCGCGGCCCGTTCGCGAAGCGGGGACTCGAACGGAGACCCGAACGAGGACAGGGGCGGAAGCGGGAACGCGGAGCACCACCTGCCGAGAGCTGCGGAAGGCTGAGGTCACAGGTCATGCGTCGGGAGATCTTCGAGCCGGAACACGAGGCGTTCCGCGAGAGCGTGCGCGCCTTCGTGGAGCGCGAGGTGCTGCCGCACCACGAGCGGTGGGAGCGGGAGGGCGCGGTGGACCGCTCGGTGTGGCGCGCGGCCGGCCGGCAGGGGCTGTTGGGCCTGTCCGTGCCCGAGGAGTACGGGGGCGGCGGCACGGCCGACTTCCGCTTTCCGACCGTGCTGGCCGAGGAGTTCGCTCGGGTCGGGGCGACCGGCCCCGGCTTCCGGGTGCACAACGACATCGTGGGCCCGTATCTGACCGAGTTGGCCACCGACGAGCAGAAACGGCGTTGGCTGCCCGGTTTCTGTTCGGGCGAGACCATCGCGGCCATCGCGATGACCGAGCCGGGCGCGGGCTCCGATCTCCAGGGCATCCGCACCCGGGCCGAGGACCGGGGCGACCACTATCTCCTCAACGGCGCCAAGACGTTCATCTCCAACGGCATCCTCTCCGACCTGGTGATCGTCGCGGCCAGGACCACCCCTGAGGGCGGCGCCAGGGGCCTGAGCCTGTTGGTGGTGGAGCGCGGCATGGCCGGCTTCGAGCGCGGGCGGAACCTGGAGAAGCTGGGCCTGCACGCCCAGGACACCGCCGAGTTGTCGTTCACCGACGTGGTCGTCCCCCGGGAGAACCTGCTGGGCGAGGTCAACCGGGGCTTCGCTCATCTGATGGAGCGGCTGCCGCAGGAGCGGTTGACCATCGCGGTCGGCGCGATCGCGGTGGCCGAGGCGGTGCTGGCGGAGACCGTCGCGTATGTGAGGCGGCGGGAGGCGTTCGGCCGGCCGCTGGCCAAGCTCCAGCATGTCCGGTTCCAGATCGCCGAGTTGGCCACCGAGTGCGCGGTGACCAGAACGTTCGTGGACCGCTGCGTGACGGAGCACAACGCGGGCGCGCTGGACACCGCGCACGCCTCGATGGCCAAGTGGTGGGCGACCGAGCTTGCCAACCGCGTGACCGACCGTTGCCTCCAACTGCACGGCGGCTACGGCTATATGACCGAGTACCGGGTGGCGCGGGCCTTCGCGGACAGCCGGGTGGGCACGATCTTCGGCGGCACCACGGAGATCATGAAGGAGATCATCGGCCGCTCCCTGCTCGACTGACCCCCGCTCCCGTCCCGTTGAGGGACCCAGCCCCGAGCCCTCCGAGGAAACCCGCCGGTGAACCCGCGCAGAAAAGGACAACGACGTTGAGCAGCGAAGCCTATGTCTACGAGGCCGTCCGCACCCCGCGCGGGCGCGGCAAGGCCAACGGCGCGCTCCACGAGGTCAAGCCCGTCGACCTGGTGGTCGGGCTGATCGACGAGATCCGCCGCCGCTTCCCCGACCTCGACCCGGCGGCGATCGACGACATCGTGCTGGGCGTCGTCACCCCGCTCGGGGACCAGGGCGCGGACATCGCGCGCACCGCCGCGCTGGCCGCCGGACTGCCCGACACGGTGGCCGGCGTCCAGGAGAACCGCTTCTGTGCCTCCGGGCTCGAAGCGGTCAACCTGGCGGCGGCGAAGGTCCGTTCGGGCTGGGAGGAGCTGGTGCTCGCGGGCGGCGTGGAGTCGATGTCGCGGGTGCCGATGGGCTCCGACGGCGGCGCCTGGGCGCACGACCCGATGACCAACCACACCACGGGCTTCGCCCCGCAGGGCGTGGGCGCGGACCTGATCGCCACGGTCGAGGGCTTCAGCCGGACGGATGTGGACGCCTACGCCGAGCAGTCGCAGGCCAGGGCGGCGGCGGCCTGGAAGGACGGCCGCTTCGACCGCTCGGTGGTCCCGGTACGGGACCGCAACGGGCTGCTCGTCCTGGACCGCGACGAGCACCTGCGGCCCGGCACCACGGTGGAGTCGCTGGCGAAGCTCAAGCCGTCGTTCGCCGCCGTCGGGGAGCTGGGCGGGTTCGACGCGGTGGCGCTCCAGAAGTACCACTGGCTGGAGCGGATCGAGCATGTGCACCACGCGGGGAACTCCTCGGGCATCGTGGACGGCGCCTCGCTGCTGCTGGTCGGCTCCCGCGAGGTCGGCGAGCGGTTCGGGCTGCGGCCCATGGCCCGGGTGGTCTCGGCCGCCGTCTCGGGCTCCGAGCCCACGATCATGCTGACCGGGCCGGCGCCGGCCTCCCGAAAGGCCCTGGCCAAGGCCGGGTTGACGGTCGCCGACCTGGATCTGGTGGAGATCAACGAGGCCTTCGCCGCCGTGGTGCTGCGCTTCGTGCGCGAGATGGGGCTCAGCCACGACATCGTCAACGTCAACGGCGGCGCCATCGCGCTGGGCCACCCGCTGGGCGCCACGGGCGGGATGATCCTGGGCACCCTGCTGGACGAGTTGGAGCGCAGGGGCGGGCGGTACGGGCTGGCCACGCTCTGCGTGGGCGGCGGGATGGGAGTGGCCACCGTGCTGGAACGTCTCTGACCGCACCGGCGGCGCGCCGTCCCACACCGACGGCGCGCCGCCGGCACCGCCCGTTCCCCCGCCGTTCCCCACCGTTCGAGGAGAGTTGCCCGCCATGTCGACCACCCCGTCCGCACCCGCGACGCCGCCCGGGCCGCAGGAGTCGGCGCAGCCGGCGTCCGTCACCGAGCCGGCGCGGAACACCGTCCGCCTGGAGTGGGACGACCCGTCCCCCGGGGACGCCGGCGACAGCCCGTCCTCGGGGAACGGCCGCCGGATCGTCACCCTGGTCCTGGACGATCCGATGCAGTCGGCGAACACCATGAACACGGCGTTCATCGACTCCCTGGAGAACGCCGTTGACCAACTGGTCGCCGAACGCGACCGGTTGCGGGGCGTGGTGGTGACCTCGGGCAAGGAGACGTTCTTCGCCGGCGGCGACCTCAACGACCTGCTCGCCGTCACCCCCGAGCAGGCCGGGGAGGTCTTCGCCAGGAGCCTGCGGGTCAAGCGCGCGCTACGTGCCCTGGAGACGCTCGGCCGCCCGGTGGTCGCCGCGCTCAACGGCACCGCGCTCGGCGGTGGCCTGGAGATCGCGCTGGCCTGCCACCACCGGATCGCGCTGGACGCGCCCAAGGCCAGGTTCGGGCTGCCCGAGGTGACGCTCGGCCTGCTGCCGGGCGGCGGCGGGGTGGTCCGCACGGTGCGGCTGCTGGGCCTGGCGGACGCCCTGCTGAAGGTGCTGCTGGAGGGGAAGCGCTACCGGCCCCGGCAGGCCGTCGAGGTCGGCCTGGTGCACGAGATCGCCGCCGACCGGGCCGAACTCCTCGCCCGCGCACGGACGTTCATCGAGGAGCACCCGGAGGCGGCGCAGCCCTGGGACGAGCCCGGCTACCGCATTCCGGGCGGCGCCCCGAGCCACCCGAAGCTCGCCGCCCAGCTGCCGGCGTTCCCCGCCCGGCTGCGCGAGCGACTGGGCGGCGCGCCCTACCCGGCGCCGCGCGACATCCTGGCGGCGGCCGTCGAGGGCGCCCAGGTGGACGTGGAGACCGCCGGGGTGATCGAGGCGCGGTACTTCACCGAGTTGGCGGTCGGTCAGACCGCCAAGAACATGATCCAGGCGTTCTTCTTCGATATGCGCACGGTCAACTCCGGTCGCAGCCGGCCGCAGGGCGTGCCGGCGCGGAACGCGAGCCGGGTCGCGGTGCTGGGCGCGGGCATGATGGGCGCCGGGATCGCCCACGCCTGCGCGGTCGCCGGGCTGGACGTGGTGCTGCGCGACGTCTCGGCCGAGGCGGCCGAGCGCGGACTGACCGCCGTGCGCGGCACGTTGGAGAAGGCCGTGGGGCGCGGCCGGCTCACCGCCGAGGGCCGGGACGAGGTGCTGGCACGGATCACCCCGACCGCCGAGGTCGCCGAACTCGCCGGCTGCGACGTGGTGATCGAGGCCGTCTTCGAGGACCCGGCGCTCAAGCGGAAGGTGTTCCAGGAGGTGCAGGAGGTGGTGGCGCCGGACGCGCTGCTGTGCTCCAACACCTCGACGCTGCCGATCACCCAGCTCGCCGAGGGCGTGCGCCGCCCCGAGGACTTCGTCGGGCTGCACTTCTTCTCGCCGGTCGACCGGATGCCGCTGGTGGAGATCGTCGTCGGCGCCCGCACCGACGAGACGGCCCTGGCCCGGGCGTTCGACCTGGTGCGCGCCCTGGGCAAGACCCCGATCGTGGTGCGCGACGGGCGTGGCTTCTTCACCTCCCGGGTGATCGGCCACTTCCTGACCGAGGGCCTGGCCATGGTGGGCGAGGGCGTGGCGCCCGCCTCGATCGAACAGGCGGCGGCCCAGGCCGGCTACCCGGCGAAGGTGCTGGCGCTGCTCGACGAGCTGACGTTGACGCTGCCGCGCCGCATCAGGGAGGAGACCCGCCGCGCGGTCGAGGAGGCCGGCGGCGTCTGGCGGGAGCACCCGGGCGACGCGGTGCTGGACCGGATGGTGGACGAGTTCGGCCGCGCCGGCCGGGCGGCGGGGGCCGGCTTCTACGACTACGACGAGAACGGCGAACGGGCCGGCCTCTGGCCGGGGTTGCGGGAGCACTTCGCCCGGCCCGAGGACGAAGCGGGCGAGGCGGGCGACCCGCCGCCGTTCGCCGACCTGATCGACCGGCTGCTGCTGGCCCCGGCGTTGGACGCGGTGCGCTGCCTCGACGAGGGGGTGCTGACCTCGGTGGCCGACGCCAACGTCGGCTCGCTGCTCGGCATCGGCTTCCCCGCCTGGACCGGCGGCATCCTCCAGTACCTCAACGGCTTCCCGGGCGGCCCGGCCGGCGCCGTCGCCCGAGCGGAGGCGCTGGCCGCGCGGTACGGCGACCGCTTCACCCCGCCGGCGCGGCTGCGCCAACTCGCGGACGAGGGAGGTCGTTTCACGGACGAGACCGGCTGACGCCGCGCCAGGTGAACGGTGCCGCCGGGTCCGCGAGCGCGGCCCCGGCGGCGGGGTCCCGCCGGCGGCGGGGCGGCCGGCGGGCGGGACGGCCCGGGCCGCGACTCACCGGTAGCCCACGATCAGCCTGTCCAGAGCCTGCTCACCGCTCTCGGCGAAGAGTTGGACCGCGTCTCGGCCGCGATAGACCGAACCGTCCTCCGCCATGCCCAGGAAGAGGTTCCGCCGGTCCATTTCGCCGACAGGATAGAGGTTCGTTCCCGTCTCCTCGCTCATGGCCGCGTAGATGTCCGCCTCCCACCGCGCTTCGAGCGGATCGAGCGAGAAGGGGCCGAGCGCCATCGTCACGCCCTTCCCGGAGAGGGCGAACCTGAGCCCGCCGAACTCCGCGAGAAACGCCCGCGCCCGCTCGTGCGCCTCGAACCCGTCGCTCTCCCTGAGTACCCGTTCCCACTCCCCCGTGAAAACCCGCCGCCCGGGGAACCAGCCGGCGGCGCGGAGGGTCCGGTCCGTGGACTCCGACCACCTCTGTGAGGCACGCGTCATCGTGACCGCCCGTCGCTGTTCCTCGCGTGGATGGTGCCGGTGGACCATTGTCCCATCGCGGGGTTGGCGGGCGTTCGCTGTCAACGACGGGTGTCCGGGGGCCGGTTGTCGTCGATCCGTGACGTGGCCGGTGCGGGGCTGTCGGGCGCGGTCCCGTAGATTCCCGGCAACGAACGGGGCGTTGGGCCTCGGGGGCACGCAGCAACGGGGGGGACGGGGGTTGGCATGACCGCGAGGGAGGCCGACGAGGGGTGGCTGGTGCTGGCGACCGGCACCGACGTGCTGTTGGCGTTGGGCGCCGGGGTGGCCGGTGCGGTGGCGGTGGAGCCGGACGGCCTGGGAGGTCTCACCTTCGTGCTGGCCTTGGTCGGCTGCGCGTTCGGCTTCTCGTTCGTCAACCATGTGTTCGGCATGTGGCTGGTCCGCGCCAGCCTCGGCAAGTTGCTGTGGGCGCTGCGCGTGGTCCGGGTCAACGACGGTGGCAGGCCCGGGTTCTGGCGGTCGGTCGGCCGGTGGCTGCTCGGCTTCGCGTTTCTCGCGGTGATGGCGATCGCCGAGGACGGCGGCGGCGTGGGCGAGGCCGCCGGCCTGCGCACGGTCCGCCGCCGCGACCTGCGCGGCTACGCCAACGACGGCACCTACCGCGTCTGAGGCGCGGCGAGCGACGCGCCTCGTCGCCGGGTGACGCCCCGGTACCGGGCGGAAGCTTGGGCAACGGCCCGATCACCTACGGTTGCGCAAGGGTCACAACGACCTTAGGATCTTCACTCGTTCGGCTTACTTTTCCACTCCACGTAGTGGAACAGACGCGGACCGAACTGGAGAACCAGCACGGGCGTCTGGACGAACGTGCCCTCGGCGTCGATCTACTTCGAGGTCGACCGCGTCGCGAACGGTGGTTCCTGCTGCCTGCTCTTCGTCGGCCAAGTGAGCGTCGACACCACTCCCTGACATTCGTCGCACCCGGGTGGTGCGGGCCCGTGGAGGTCCGCACCACCATGCGATGAGAGGTTCCCCTTGAACATACGCACGCTGCTGCGCACCAGCAGCGCCCTGTGGATCGCTCCGTTGGCGCTGGGGCTGATCCTCTTCTACTACGTCGCCGTCGGTCAGGAGAACGCCTTCCGGCAGGACTACGGCTGGGCGCCGACGCTCGTGTCCGCGCCGCTGGAGGTGGCCTACGCGTTCGCCTACGGCGTGACCGCCGCGCTCGGGGCCTGGGAGAGCGGGCGGCTGCGGCGGGCGGCGGTCTGGGAGTTGGCGCCGGCGCGGTCCCGTTATCTGGTCGCCGCGCAGGTGTTGCTGCCGGTGGTCGGCCTGGGTTGGCTGATGCTGTGTCTGCTGGTCACCCTCGCCCTGGCGCGGGCCGGCGTCGTGCCGACGCCGGTGAGCCTCGGCCCGCTGGTGCTGGGTCTGGTGCTCTGCGGGGCACACGCCGTCGTCGGCTTCGCCGTCGGGCTGCGGGCGCCGGCCGTGGTGGCGGCGCCCGTGCTGGCGGTCCTGGTGTGGCTGGTGGTGGCGACGTCCCGGGCCACGGACGTGCCCTGGCGCCGCTACACGCTCGGGCAGTACGGCGTCACCCTGGAGTTCGGCGAGACGGCGACCGTCGGCTCGCTGGTGGCGCAGGCGCTGCCGACCGTGGCCCTCGCCCTGGCCGTCGCGGCGCTGTGGCTGCCGCTGCGTCAACTGCTGGCTGCCGCACTGGCGTTGACGGTGCTGGTGGCGGGCGCCGGGGTCGCCCACGCCATGACCCGCGACTGGACCACCGACCCGCTCCGGATCGATGCCGCGCCCATGACCTGCGCGGGCCAGGCGCCCCGGGTCTGTATGCCGGAGGCGACCGTCGGCGACATCGAGGCCGTGCGGACGGAGGTGGTCGGGGCGCTTGACGCGCTTGTCGCGTTGGGCATAGCCGAGCCGCCCGGGACCGTGACGGACTCCCTGACCGACGGCCGCCGCAGCGTGGCGTCCACCGAGGAGACCTGGCGGCTGGGGCTGACCAGCGGCGAACGGCAGGGCACCGTCCGCTATCGGATGGTGACCGAGGCGGTGGACTTCCCCTGTTACCTTCCGGAGCCGCGCGCCGAGCGGTCCGTCCTGCTGTGGGCGAGCGAACGCACCGGCGTCGCGGAGACCTTCTGGGCGTTCCTCGACCGGGACCCCTATGTGGACGACGCGCAACGGGAGTTGCTGCGCGAGATCGTCGACGGGGTGCTGGCCGAGCCCGACGAGACCCAGCTGCGCTGGTACCACGAGGCGACGCGGGCGGCGTGCGAGGCGAGCGCGTGAGCTGGTGGTGGCGAACCCGGCGAGCCCACGTTCTGCTGCCGCTGGGCCTGGCGTCGCTCGCGCTGTTGGCACTGGTGCTGCGGGACAACACGGCGGGGCTGCCGTCGTTCAGCGTCTCTGGCAGCAGCGAGACCAGGATCATGCTGTTCGCGCCGATCCCGCTGGTGGCGCTTCTCGCCCTGTGCCTGGACTCGCGGCTGCCGGCCGCCGAGGACACGGGAGTTCGCCCGGTGCGTCGGATGGACACCGCCCTGGTCGGGCTGGTGATGGCGGCCTCGGTCGTCGTCTGCCTGCCGCTGGGGTGGTGGCTTGACGCGGACGCGGTCAGGGCGGCGGGCCGGAACACGGTCTTCTTCGTCAGCCTGCTACTCCTGCTGCGCCCCTTCGCCGGGCAGGCCGCTGTCCTCGCACCGTTGACCTGGCTGATGACCGTGGTGCTGCTCGGCTTCCGAAGGCCGAACGACCCCTATCCGTGGACGGTCGTCCCCGAACCGAGCGGCGCCGCCCACGCCGCGCTCGCCACCGTCGCGCTGCTGCTCGCCGGCGTGGCCGTCCACCACCGAGGCCCGAGGAGGGGCATATGAACGAGGAGGGGCATATGAATCTGGAACTCTCCGCCCTGACCTACGGCTACCGCAGGCGCCGCCCGCCGGTGATCGAGAAGCTGGATTACCGGCTGCCGGACGGGTTGACGGTGCTGCTGGGTCCCAACGGCGCGGGGAAGTCCACGCTGTTGAAGCTCGCCGCCTCGGCGCTCGCACCGCGCGCGGGGACGGTCTCCCTCGGCGGCCTCGCCTACGGGTCCCCGTCCTACCGGCGGGCCGTGGCGTGGATGCCGCAGGCCATCACGCCGCTGCCCTCCCTCACCGCGCGGGAGTATGTCGCGTATGTCGGCCGGCTCAAGGGCATGGCGCGGAGCGACGCCTGGGAGCGCGCCGAACGGGCGCTGGCCCGCGTCGAGTTGGCCGACCGGGCCGGCGAGCGGACGTCGCGGCTGTCCGGGGGACAGCTGCGCCGGGTCGGCGTGGCCACCGCGCTGGTCCACGAGGCGCGGGTGCTGCTGCTGGACGAGCCGACGGCCGGCATGGACCCGCGCCAACGGCGCGTGTTCCGCGACCTGTTGGCCGCGCTCCGTGACGAGGTGCACATCCTCATGTCCACCCATGACGTGGCCGACCTCGCCGAGGAGGCCGACCAGGTGACCGTGCTCGACCGCGGCCGCGTGCTGCACACCGGGACGACCGGCTCGTTCCTTCGGCACGCGCCGGTCGGCACCGCGCCCGGCCGGGCCGCCGAGGGCGCCTACACGGCGCTGCTCGGCGACCCGGCCGACCCGTAGGGACGGCGCCCGGCGGCTACGCCCCGGCCCGGATCTCCGGGTCGGCCGGCTCGACGCGCAGCAGCAGGACGGAGCGCTCCGGGACGCGGAGGATCGTGCCGCCGAGGTGGGTGGAGTCGGGCGCCACGTCCTGGCGTTCGCGTGAGGTGTCCAGCAGCAGCCGGTAGACGGCGCCCCAGGGCGGGCCGGGGAGCGGGAAGTCCAGCGGCCGGTCGCCGGCGTGCAGCACGGCGAGGAAGCTGACGTCCGTCACCGGCCGCCCCTTCTCGTCGCGTTGCGGGATGTCGCGCCCGGAGAGGTACATCGCCACGGTGCGGCTGGGCGCGTACCAGTCCTCCTCGGTCATCTCCTTGCCGTCGGCGGTGAACCAGCCCAGGTCCCTTATCCCGGCCGGCGCCTGCCGGCGCCCGGAGAAGAACGCGCGCCGGCGCAACACCGGATGCTCCCGGCGCATCCGGATCAGGCGCCGGGTCAGGTCGAGCAACGGGCGCCAGGTCGGGTCGTCGGGCAGCGACCAGTCCACCCAGCCGACCTCGTTGTCCTGGCAGTAGCCGTTGTTGTTGCCGCCCTGGGTGCGGCCGAACTCGTCGCCGGCCACCAGCATCGGCACGCCGGTGGAGAGCAGCAGCGTGGTGAGCAGGTTGCGCAGCTGGCGGCGGCGGAGCGCGTTGATCGCCGGGTCGTCGGTCTCGCCCTCGACGCCGCAGTTCCAGGAGCGGTTGTCGTCGGTGCCGTCGCGGTTGTCCTCGCCGTTGGCCTCGTTGTGCTTGCGCTCGTAGGAGACCAGGTCGCGCAGGGTGAAACCGTCGTGCGCGGTGACGAAGTTGACCGAGGCATAAGGGCGTCGGCCGCCCCAGGCGTAGAGGTCGCTGGAGCCGGAGAGCCGGTAGCCGAGGTCGCGCACGTCGGGCAGCGCGCCGCGCCAGTAGTCGCGCACGGTGTCGCGGTAGCGGTCGTTCCACTCCGTCCACAGCGGCGGGAACGCGCCCACCTGGTAGCCGCCGTCGCCCACGTCCCAGGGCTCGGCGATCAGCTTGACCCGGCGCAGCACCGGGTCCTGGGCGATCACCGCGAGGAACGGGGAGAGCATGTCCACGTCGTGGAAGGAACGGGCCAGCGCGGCGGCCAGGTCGAAGCGGAAGCCGTCGACGCCCATCTCCTGCACCCAGTAGCGCAGCGAGTCGGTGATCAGCCGCAGCACCTGGGGCTGGACGACGTGCAGGGTGTTGCCGCAGCCGGTGTAGTCCGTGTAGTGGCGGGGGTCCTCGGCGAGGCGGTAGTAGCCGGGGTTGGCGATGCCGCGCAGCGAGAGGGTCGGGCCGCCCTCGCCGGCCTCGGCGGTGTGGTTGTAGACGACGTCGAGGATGACCTCGATGCCGGCCTGGTGGAGCGCCCTGACCATGTTCTTGAACTCGCCGACCTGTTGGCCCCTGGTGCCCGAGGCGCTGTAGGCGGCGTGCGGGGCGAAGTAGCCGATGGAGTTGTAGCCCCAGTAGTTGACCAGGCCCCTGCGCAGTAGGTGGTCCTCGTGGGCGAACTGGTGAACGGGCAGCAACTCCACTGCGGTGACGCCGAGTTGGACCAGGTGCTCGATGGCGGCCGGGTGGCCGAGGCCGGCGTAGGTGCCGCGCAGCTCGGGCGGGATGCCGGGGTGGCGCATGGTGAAGCCGCGCACATGCAGCTCGTAGATGACGGAGTCGGCCCAGGGGGTCTTGGGCCGGCGGTCGTCGACCCAGGTGTCGGTGTCGTGCACCACCACGCCCTTGGGCACGAAAGGCGCCGAGTCGTGGTCGTCCCTGACGGTGTCGGCCAACTCGGGCGGCTGGTGGTGGCGGTTGTGCCCGTAGACCTCGTCGGGGAGGGCGAACTCGCCGTCCACGGCGCGGGCGTAGGGGTCGAGCAGCAGCTTGGCCGGGTTCCAGCGGGCGCCGGCGAACGGGTCCCAGGGGCCGTGCACCCGGTAGCCGTAGCGCTGGCCCGGGCGGACGCCGGGCAGGAAGCCGTGCCAGATCTCGTGGGTCAACTCCTCCAGGTGACAACGGGTCTCGCGCCCCTCTTCGTCGAAGAGGCAGACCTCGACGGCTTCGGCGCCGCCGGCCCACAGGGCGAAGTTGGTGCCCTCGGTGCCTTCGGGGCCGACCCGGAAGCGGGCGCCGAGGGGCTGTGGGTGGCCGGGCCAGACGTCGGTCCTCGTGTGCTCAGGTGCCAGGGACACGGGCGCCCTCCATATGTCTTTGACCCGGATGGTTCCCGGTTCCAGGGCGGCCCGCACGTGCTGGCGGGACGGTGTTGGCCGTCGGCTCCGCCACGGTCCGGGAATACGGCATTTTGCCATGACTTGTCCCGGGGGGCGCTCGCGGCGACGCGGGGAGCCGGTGAACGCCGGGGTGCGCCGCCTCGCGCGCCGGGGCGCGCGGGCCGGCGCACCCCGGCGTGAACTGCGACGGAACGGTGACAGTTCCGCGCCCGTCTCACGAGTGTTCATGTGATTACCTGATCGACAATTTCGGGGTCGTGGAGGGGAGCGAAGGGCGTGCGAACGGGGAGTGGGAGACGGAGAGGCGCCGTCGGAACGGGCGCGCTGCTGGGGGCGCTGCTGCTGGCGCTGACCGCGTGCGGCGGCGGGGGCGGGGGCGACGAGGAGCCGTCCGAGGAGGAGAGCCCGGCGGCGGCGGTGGCCATCGCCATCGCGCCGGAGGACGGCGCGGTGGACGTGCCCACCCAGGGCGAGTTGGCGGTCACCGCCGAGGGCGGCACCCTCACCGAGGTGACGGTGGCCGGGCCCGAGGGCGAGGAGGTCGCGGGCGAACTGACCGAGGAGGCCGACGCCTGGGCGCCCAGCGAGGCGCTGGCCAACGACACCGAGTACACCGTGACGGCGGTCGGCGAGAACGGCGAGGGGGAGTCCGAGACCGCCACCGCCACCTTCACCACCGTGGCGGCCGACGCGACGTTCTCCAGCTACTGGAACATCCCCGACGGCTCCGAGGTGGGCGTCGGGATGGAGCTGTCCGTCACCTTCGACACCGCGATCGAGAACACCGCCGAGGTCAGGGACGCCATCCAGATCACCACCGACCCGCCCGTGGAGGTGCGCGGGCACTGGTTCGGCAACCAGCGGGTCGACTTCCGGCCCGAGGAGTACTGGGAGCCGGGCACCGAGGTCGAGATCCGCTTCCGCCTGCGGGGAGTTGAGGGCGCCGACGGGGTCTTCGGCACGCTGCGCGAGGACGTCACCTTCACCGTGGGCCGCAGCCAGGTCTCCACCGTGGACGCGGCCGCGCACACGATGGAGGTCGTCAGGGACGGCGAGGTGCTGCGCACCGTTCCCATCACCGCCGGCGCGCCGGGCACCGAGACCTGGAACGGAAAGATGGTGATCACCGAGAAGCACAAGGAGACCCGGATGGACGGGGCGACGGTCGGCTTCGGCGGTGAGTACGACATCCCGGACGTTCCGCACGCCATGCGGCTGTCCACTTCGGGCACCTTCGTGCACGGCAACTACTGGGCGTCCTCCGCCACCTTCGGCAGCGACAACGTCAGCCACGGCTGCGTCGGCCTGGAGGACCGCCAGGGCGCGGGCGACCCGAACACCGACGCCGCCTGGTTCTACGAGAACTCGATGATCGGCGACGTGGTCGAGGTGATCAACTCCGAGGACGACGTGATCGCCCCGGACAACGGCATCAACGGCTGGAACATGGACTGGGCCGACTGGGGCGCCGGCCAGTGACGCCAGCTCCTGGCGTGACCCGATGCGTCGGGTCACGCCAGGAGACGTCAGATCACCCGGAACAGGTCGGCGGCGGCCCGCACGTCCGTCAGGTCCTCGACCGACCTGAGGTTGTCGCACAGCGCCGCCAGCGCCGAGCCGTCCCCAGCCGCGTCGGACGGGGCACCGACGGCCACGCCGAAGACCCGGAATCCCAGCCGCCGTTTGACCTCCCGCCAGCCGCGCAGCCACTCCTCGGTGACGCCGCACTCGTCGTCGGTGATCAGCACGATGTCGCCCCGGGCGCGGCCCGCGTCCTCGAACTCCTCCGCCAGCAGCTCTCCGGCCGCCGACAGCGGCGCCTGGTAGCTGGTGCCGCCGCCGAGGAACGTCTCAGCGAAGTCCAGCACCTCCTCGATCGGGGCCGGCCGCCGGGCCGGGAAGCGGAAGACCCGCAGCCGGTCGGCCGAGGAGAACAGCACGCCGACGAAGTCCCGTCGGGAGCGGCGGGCCTGGTCCAGCAGCGCCAGGGCGCACCCCTTGGCCCACGCCTCCCTGGTCACCCCGCCGGGCCCCGCCTCGTACATGGAGTGCGAGGTGTCCACGCACGCGACGATCGCGCCCCGGCCGGTGGCCCGCTCGGCCAGGCCCTCGTAGAGCATCAACTCCCCGGCGGCGTAACGGGCGGCGAAGACCGCGCGCAGCTCCGGCGTGCCGAGGTTGGCCAGCTCGGAGGGGATGACGCGGGTGAGGTCGTCGCCGAGGGTGACGCCGACCAGCTCGCCTGCGTCGCCCTCCACCCGGCGGGCGGCCTCGCCGCCCGCCATCCGCCGGAAGCGGCCGATCAGCTCGGCCCACGGCGCGAGCCGGCCGGCGCGCAGCCGCTCGGCGAGCCTGGCGCGCTGCTCGAACGACATCCGCTCCAGCTCGCCCGGGCCAACGCTCCACGCCCGCATCAGCGTTGACTCCGCGCGCACGGCCTCGACGGCCAGCGCCGCCGCCTCGCGCGCGGCGACGCGGAGGGCCGCGGCCCCCGGCTCGG
>NZ_RFFJ01000164.1 GCF_003696235.1 Streptomyces triticirhizae | reverse complement strand
CGGCCAGCGCCCAGGCGGTGGGCGAGCGGGTCAGGCGCAACGGCCGCCCCTCGGGGCCGGCTTCGGTGCCGCCGGGGCGGCGGGCGGCCCCGCCCCTGGCGCGCGGCCGGGGCAGCACCAGCCAGGGCAGCAGCGCCAGCGCGGCGAGCAGCGCCCAGGCGGCCAGCCCCGCGCGCCAGTTGTCGCCGATCGCGCGGCTGACCGGGATGGTGAGGGCGGCGGCCAGGGCGGTGCCCAGGGCCAGGCCCATCGAGTACAGGCCGGTGAGCAGCCCGACCCGGTCGGCGAAGAAGCGCTTGACGAGGACCGGCATCAGCACGTTGCCCACGGCGATCCCGCCCAGGGCCAGCGCGCTGGTAACCAGGAAGACGGCGGTGTTGCCGGCCACCGCGCGCAGCCCGAGGCCGGCGCTGATGGCGACCAGCCCGGCGAGCACCACCCGCACCGGGCCGAAGCGGCCGGCGAGCCGGGGCGCGGTGACGCCGAAGACCGCGAAGCAGAGCGCGGGCACGGAGGTCAGCAGGCCGGCGACGGTGGCGGACATGCCCAGGTCGCGGCGGACCTCGGCGAGCACCGGGCCGAGCCCGGAGATCGCGGGCCGCAGGTTAAGCGCGGTCAGCACCAGCGCGACGGCCAGCAGCACGCGGCCCCGACGCGCCGGGGCGTCGGGGTGGCCGGCGGGCGCTCGGTCACGGACGGCGGAACGTCGGGGCGGAGTACGGTCTTTCTGAAGAAGCCCCATGGCTCTCATCATAGAATCATGGGATGAATAGGCTCCACGGGGTCGCGTCGAAGAGGCCGCGTGGAAACCGGGCAACGGGGAGAGCCATGTCACTGACCGCGCCACGTCGCGCCGCGTTGGCAGACCAGGTGATCGGACAACTGCGCCTCCAGATCACCTCGGGCGAGTGGCCGGTGGGCTCGCGCATCCCGACCGAGCCCGAGCTGGTGGAGCAGCTGGGTGTGGCGAGGAACACGGTCCGCGAGGCGATCCGTGCGCTGGCCCACAACGGGCTGCTGGACATCCGGCAGGGCTCGGGCACCTATGTCGCGGCGACCAGCGAGCTGGCCGGCGTGATGCACCGGCGGTTCGCCGAGGCCCAGCCCCGGGACGTCGCCGAGGTGCGCAGCACGCTGGAGGCGTCGGCGGCGCGGCTGGCCGCGCGCCGCAGGACGCCGCGCGAGCTGCGGCAGTTGGACACCCTGCTGGCCCGCCGGGAGGCGGCCTGGGACACGGGGAACGTGGAGCGCTTCGTGGAGGCGGACGCCACGTTCCACATGGCGGTCGTGCAGGCCTCGCACAACGAGGTGCTGACCGAGCTGTACGCCGATCTCGGCTCCGTGGTAAGGGCGTTTTTGCGCCATGATGTGGGCGACGAGCTGCGCGCCGAGGACCACATGGACCACGGGCGGCTGGTCGACGCGATCCGCGCCGGCGACCCGGAGACCGCCGCCAGCGAGGCCGGCTCCTACGCCCGGGTGTGCGGGCGTTCGCTCTACGCCGCCGGCTGAGGCCAGGGGCGTTCGACCGACGCGACGGCGCCCCCGGCCCGTTGTGCCGGGGGCGGGGGCGCGCGTTCCGCGTGGTGCGGCGGGCGGTCAGGCGCCCATCATGTGGACGCCGCCGTCCACATGGACGATCTCGCCCGTGGTCTTCGGGAACCAGTCCGACAGCAGCGCCGCGACGCCCCGGGCCGCCGGCTCCGGGTCGGTCAGCTCCCAGCCGATCGGCGCCCGGGTGTTCCACACGTCGGCCAGCTCCTCGAAGCCGGGAATGGACCTGGCGGCCATCGACTTGATCGGGCCGGCCGAGACCAGGTTGACCCGGATGTTCCGGCCGCCCAGGTCGCGGGCCAGATAGCGGGAGGTCGCCTCGAGGGCCGCCTTGGAGACGCCCATCCAGTCGTACTTGGGCCAGGCGACCTGCGCGTCGAACGTCAGGCCGACGACCGAGCCGCCGCGCCGCTCCAGCAGCGGCAGCACCGCCATGGTCAGCGACTTCAGCGAGTAGGCCGAGACCTCGACGGCCGTCGCCACCGAGGGCCACTCGGTCTGGAGGAAGTTGCCGCCCAGCGCGTCCTGCGGGGCGAACGCGATGGAGTGCACCACCCCGTCCAGGCCCACGCCCTCGCCCAGCTGCTCGGCGACCCGGCCCGGGAGGCCCGCCAGGTGCTCGGCGTTCTGCACGTCCAGCTCGATCACCGGGGCCGGCTTGGGCAGCCGCTTGGCGATCCGCTCCACCAGGGAGAGCCGGCCGAAGCCGGTCAGGATCACCTCGGCGCCCTCCTCCTGGGCGAGCCGCGCGGTGTGGAAGGCGATCGAGGACTCGGTGAGCACCCCGGTGACCAGGATGCGCTTGCCGGCGAGAAGTCCACTCATGGTGTCAGTGCCCCATGCCCAATCCGCCGTCAACGGGGATGACGGCTCCGGTGATGTAAGCGGCCTCGTCGGAGGCCAGGAAGCGCACGGTCGCGGCGATCTCCTTGGGGTCGCCGTAGCGGTCCAGCGGAATCCGCTCGATGATCAGCTCGCGCTGGTCGTCGGTCAGCTCCCGGGTCATGTCCGTGTCGATGAAGCCGGGGGCGACCACGTTGCAGGTGATGCCGCGCGAGCCCAACTCCCTCGCCAGCGAACGGCCGAAGCCGACCAGGCCGGCCTTGGACGCGGCGTAGTTGGCCTGCCCCGCCGAGCCCAGCAGCCCCACCACCGAGGAGATCAGCACGATGCGCCCGGAGTGGGCGCGCAGCATCCCCTTGGCGGCGCGCTTGACCACCCGGAACGTGCCGGTGAGGTTGGTCTCCAGCACGGAGGCGAAGTCGTCCTCGGACATGCGCAGCAGCAACTGGTCGCGGTTGACGCCCGCGTTGGCCACCAGCACCTCGACCTTGCCGTGCGCGTTCTCCACCTCCTTGAACGCCTGCTCCACCTGCTCCGGCTCCGTGATGTCGCAACGCACCGGCAGGCAGCCCAGGTCCAGCAGCTCCTGAGGCGGTTCGCCCGACCGGTGGGTGATGGCGACCCTGTCACCCGCCTCGGCGAGAGCGCGGGCGATGGCCAGGCCGAGCCCGCGGTTGCCTCCGGTCACCAGTACCGAGCGGCTCAAGGGACCACCTCTTTCGTGTCGTGTGCTTTCCACAACGCTAGACCCTCCGGTCGGTGAGGCGTTAACCGAGGCGCGACAGGCACCGGCGCGGCTGGCTGTGGGGTTTCCACAGCGCCGATCGGGGCCCGCGCGGGGCGTGCCCGGCCGGCTCCCGTCGGCGAAAGCCCTTGGCCACAGGGGGGTTGGGGACGCAGGATCGGTGCCAGGCGCGGTCGCGCGGCCGCCGGCGCACGCCGGGGCGTGCGCCGCTCCCCCGGCCCGGGACGGACCCGAGAAGGACCTGAGACAGGAGAGACGGTTGCCCACAACGATCGACGAGGCGTTCCTCGCGCTGCCCCTACGACAACTCGCCGACGCCGCCCTCGCCAGGGCCAGGGCGCTGGGCGCCGAACACGCCGACTTCCGGCTGGAGTCGGTGCGCCACGCCCGCTGGGCGCTGCGGGACGCGCGGCCGGCCGGCAGCGAGTCGACGACCACCACGGGCTTCGCGGTCCGGGTGGTGCACGACGGCAGTTGGGGCTTCGCGGCCGGCGTCTACCTCACCATGGACGCGGCGGCGAAGGTGGCCGCCCAGGCCGTCGCCATGGCGAAGCTGTCGGCCCGGGTCACCCGGGCCGCCGGCTCCGACGAACGGGTCGAGCTGGCCGACGAGCCCTCGCACGGCGAGCGCACCTGGGTCTCCTCCTACGAGGTCAACCCGTTCGAGGTGTCCGACGCGGAGAAGATCGAGCTGCTGGCCGACTACAGCTCCCGGCTGCTGTCCGGCGACGGGGTCAACCACGTCGACACGATGCTGTGGGCGGCGCAGGAGAACAAGTTCTACGCGGACACCGCCGGCACCGTCACCACCCAGCAACGGGTGCGGCTGGCGCCCTCGTTGACGGCCACCTCCGTCGATCCCGCCTCGGGCCGGTTCGACACGCTGCGGACCCTGGCGCCGCCGGTCGGGCGCGGCTGGGAGTACCTGACCGGCACCGGCTGGGACTGGGACGGCGAACTCGCCGCGATGCCCGAGCTGTTGGCGGAGAAGATGGCCGCGCCCTCGGTGACCCCGGGGAGGCTCGACCTGGTCATCGACCCGTCCAACCTGTGGCTGACCATCCACGAGTCGATCGGCCACGCCACCGAGCTGGACCGGGCGTTGGGCTACGAGGCGGCCTACGCCGGCACCTCGTTCGCCACCTTCGACCAGCTGGGCTCGCTGCGCTACGGCTCGAAGGTGATGCGCGTCACCGGCGACCGGACGGTCGAGCACGGGCTCGCCACCGTCGGCTTCGACGACGAGGGCGTCGAGGCGCAGAGCTGGGACCTGGTCAGGGACGGGCTGCTCGTCGGCTACCAGACGGACCGGCGGATCGCCCGCAGGCAGGGCTTCGAACGCTCCACCGGCTGCGCCTTCGCCGACTCCCCCGCCCATGTCCCGCTCCAGCGGATGGCCAACGTCTCGCTGCGCCCCGACCCCGAGGGCCCGAGCACCGAGGGGCTGATCTCCCGGGTGGAGAACGGCCTCTACATCCTGGGCGACGGGTCGTGGTCGATCGACATGCAGCGGTACAACTTCCAGTTCACGGGACAGCGGGCCTACGCCATCCGGAACGGCGAGCTGTCGGGACAGGTGCGCGACTTCGCCTACCAGGGCACCACCACCGACTTCTGGGGCTCCATGGAGGCCGTGGGCGGGCCCGAGACCTATGTGCTGGGCGGCTCCTTCATGTGCGGCAAGGCCCAGCCCGGGCAGACCGCCGCCGTCTCGCACGGCTGCCCCTCGGCGCTGTTCCGTTCCGTCAACGTCCTCAACACCACACAGGAGGCGGGCCGATGAGCGCTCCCCGACCCCATGAGACCGTCGAGCGCGCCCTTGAGCTGTCCCGGGCGGACGGCACGGTGGTGATCGCCGACGAACACGGCTCGACCAACCTGCGCTGGGCGGCCAACGCGCTCACCACCAACGGCGTGACCCGGGGCCGCGTGCTGACCGTGATCGCGACCGTGGGCGGGGCCACCGGGGTCTCGGTCGGGGTGGTCTCCCGCTCGGCCGTGGCCGACGACGAGGTCGAGTCGCTGGTGCGCGCGGCCGAGGAGGCGGCGCGGCAGTCGCCGACCACCGACGAGGCCACGCCGCTGGTGGCGGGCACACCGGCCTCGCCCGACTTCGCGGAGCCGCCGGCGGAGACCTCGCCCGAGGTGTTCGGGGCGTTCGCGCCGGCGCTCGGCGAGACCTTCGCGCGGGCGGCGGGCGAGGGGCGCGAGCTGTTCGGCTACGCCGAGCACGAGGTGGTCTCCAGCTATCTGGGCACCTCCACCGGGCTGCGGCTGCGGCACGACCAGGTCACCGGCTCCGTCGACCTGAACGCCAAGTCCCACGGCCGGCGGCGCTCCTCCTACGCGACGGTGCCCGTCGCGGACTTCGACCGGGTAGACGTCGCCGCGCTGGACGCCTCGCTGGCCACGCGGCTGGCCTGGGCGGACCGCACGGTCGACCTGCCGCCGGGCCGCTACGAGACCCTGCTGCCGCCCTCCTCCGTCGCCGACCTGCTGCTCTACCAGCACATGACCAACGACGCGCGGCGCAGCGACGAGGGCCGCACGGTCTTCAGCAGGCCGGGCGGCGGCACCCGGGTCGGGGAGCGGCTGGCGACGCTGCCGCTGACCCTCTCCAGCGACCCGGCGGCCGAGGGCCTGACGGCGGCGCCGTTCGTGCTCTCCCGCTCCTCGACCGAGACGTTCTTCGTGGGCAACGCGGTCTTCGACAACGGGCTGCCGCTGGGCCGCACCGAGTGGATCGCGGACGGCGTGCTGCGGACGCTGCCCAACACCCGGCACTCGGCCGAGCTGACCGGGCTGCCGCTGGCGCCCGTGATCGACAACCTGCGGCTGGACGCGGGCGGCACCCGTTCCCTGGACGAGCTGGTGGCCACCACCGAGCGCGGCCTGCTGGTCACCTCCCTGTGGTACATCCGCGAGGTCGACCCGAAGAACCTGCTGCTCACCGGGCTGACCAGGGACGGCGTCTATCTGGTCGAGGGCGGCGAGGTGGTGGGGCAGGTGAACAACTTCCGGTTCAACGAGTCCCCGGTGGAGGTCATCGGCCGGGCCACCGAGGCGTCGGCGACCGAGCTGACCAGGTCCCGCGAGTGGGGCGACTACTTCCCCCGGACGGCGATGCCGGCGCTGCGGGTGCCGGAGTTCCACATGAGTTCCGTCAGTCCCGGGGTGTGAACCCGCGCCCGTAGAATCGGCTCGTTCCCTACCCCGACAACGGCAGGACCACGACGTGACACGCCTCGGCGAATCCGTGCGGCGCGCCAGCGCGCTGCTGGCGCAGGACCTCTCCTCCGACACCACCGTCCAGCGGCTGCTGGAGGAGACGGCGACGCGGCGTTATCTGGACCTGACCGACCTGTCGCCCGGGGAGCAGGCCGAGCTGATCGCGGCCCGCGCGGTCGAGGTGCTGCCGTCGGCCGAACGGCTGGCGGAGCGCATCGAGGCCGCGCGGGCGGCGGGGCACGGGCTGCACGTGAAGTTCGGCATCGACCCGACGGCGGCCGACGTGCACCTGGGGCACGCGGTGCCGATGATCGTGCTCAGCCGCTTCCAGCGGATGGGCCACGACGTCACGTTGATCATCGGCGACATCACCGCCAAGATCGGCGACCCCTCGGGCCGCTCGGCGGAGCGCCCGCCGCTGACCGACGAGGACATCGCGGCCAACCTCGCCGGCTACCGCGACCAGGTGCGGCCGTTCTTCAACTTCGAGCAGGTCCGCTTCCGGCACAACAGCGAGTGGCTGGCCGGGATCACCCTGCCGAAGCTGATCGGCGTGCTCGCCCAGGTCTCGGCCTCCGCGCTGCTCCAGCGCGAGGACTTCCGCAACCGCCTGGAGGCCGGCCACGGGCTGTCCATGTCGGAGCTGATCTACCCGGTGGCGATGGCGATCGACTCGGCCGAGATCGACGCGGACGTGGAGCTGGGCGGCGTCGACCAGCTGCTCAACATGCAGATGGGCCGCCGGGTCATGGAGATCTACGGGCAGACCCCGCAGCTGGTCGTCGGGATGCCGCTGATCGAGGGCACGGACGGCTCGGGCGCCAAGATGTCCAAGTCCAAGGGCAACTACATCGGCCTGACCAGCACGCCCGAGGACGTCTTCGGCAAGGTCATGTCGATCCCCGACCGGCTGATGGAGCCCTACCTGCGGGCCTGGACCGAGTGGACCGACGCCGAACTCGACGCGGTGAAGGGCCGGTTGGCCGACTCCTCGCTGCACCCGATGGACCTGAAGAAGGTGCTGGCCGGCGAGGTCGTCGCCGCGCTGCACGGGGTCGAGGCGGCGATGAAGGCGCGCGCCGGCTTCACCGCGCAGTTCTCGAAGCGCAGCTTCGCCGAGGTGGACTCGCTGCCCGAGGTCTCGCTCGCCGAGCACGGCGGCGAGTCGGTGGCGACCGTGCTGACGAAGGTGCTGGAGTTCGCGCCCAGCGCCTCGGCCGCGCGGCGGCTGGCGAAGCAGAACGCGCTGCGGCTCGTCCTCCAGGACGGGGCCGAGCAGCGCGCCGAGGTGCTGGCCGAGGCGGACGCGCTGCGGCCGCTGGCCGAGGTGGTCGCCGAACGGGCCGCCGCCGGCGCGCCGGACGGCCTGTACCTGAAGGCTGGCCGAAAGCTGGCCCAGCTGCTCCGATGAGGGGCGGCTGGGCTTACCGTGGGCTGGGCTCGCCGCGCGTCTGAGCGGCGGGCTTCGGCCTGGGAGACGGGTGATGAGGGATGGCGCGCTGGCGCGGGACCGGCAGGGGCCGGGACGAGGACTCCGAGGTGTACCGGATCACCGGTGCCCGGCAGAGCCTGGACGACGACGTCCGGGCCCGGCAGCGGCGGTACATCGTGGCGATGGTGGTCCGCACCGTCTCGGTGCTGCTCACCGCGCTGCTGTGGAACGTCAGCCTGCCGCTGGCCGTCGTCACGCTGCTGCTGGGGATCGCGCTCCCGTACATCGCGGTGGTGGTCGCCAACGCCGGCCGGGAGAACGTGCCCTCGCTGCCCTCGGCCTTCGTCGCGGAGGCGGTGGTGCCACCGGCGCTGCCGCCGGGACAACAGGAAGCCCACAAGCGGAGTTGAGGCTTCCGTCGGCCAACCTCAGGAAAAGCTCAGATCATTTGGGTCATTCCCCTGCAATGACCGCCCCCTCGCGTGTCATACTTCAAGGGCGCTCCGTATCCCCCGTCGGAGCGACAGAGAGACGCCGGGCGGCTCCCCCCGTGGCCGCCCGGCGTCGATCATGTCCGGGCCCAGTCAGCGTCTCCGGCCCCGGAGCCACCCGGGCGGAAGCCCGGACGAGGAAGAACCTGGAAGGAACCCGTGTCGAACGAGCCCGCCGAGGCGGAGCTGATCTGCTCGGCCAAGGGATGCCGGGCGGCGGCGGTCCACGTGCTCGCCTGGAACAACCCCAAGCTGCACACGCCCGAGCGCCGCAAGACCTGGCTGGCGTGTGACGAGCACCGGGAGTACCTCTCCCGCTTCCTGGGGCTGCGCGGCTTTCTGAAGGAGGTCGTCCCGCTCGCGGAGTGGCGCGCCCGCGCGGAGGGCTGAGCGCGGCGGACGCGGGGCCGCCGCCGCGCGGGCGGGCGCTGATCAACGCGCGGGCGGGCGTGGGCGGTTGGCCCGTCGGCGCGTCGCCGTCCCCGTGGGCCTCAGCCGCCGATCGCGGACATCGGGCGGGCCGGCTGCTCGAACGTCGGCTCGTCCAGGCCCGAGCCCGCCTTCTTGCCCCACATCGCGCGCCGCCACAGCTCCGCCAGCTCGGCGTCGTCGGCGCCGGCCCGCAGCGGGCCCCGCAGGTCCGACTCCTCGCGGGCGAACAGGCAGTCGCGGACCTGACCGTCGGCGGTCAGCCGGGTGCGGTCGCAGGCCCGGCAGAACGGGCGGGTGACCGAGGCGATCACGCCGACCCGGCCCGGGCCGCCGTCCACCAGCCAGCGCTCGGCCGGCGCGGAGCCCCGGCCCTCCTCGGGTGTGAGGGTGAACCGGCGCTCCAGCGCGGCGAGTATCTCCTCGGCGGTGACCATCCGCCCGCGCTGCCAGCCGTGTTGGGCGTCCAACGGCATCTGCTCGATGAAGCGCAGCTCGTACCCCTCGGCCAGCGCCCAGGCCAACAGCTCGGGTGCCTCCGAGTCGTTGACCCCGGGCAACAGCACCGCGTTCACCTTGACGGGCGTGAGGCCCGCGTCCCTGGCCGCCGCCAGCCCCCGCAGCACGTCGCCATGGCGACGCCGGCGGGTGATCCGCTCGAACGTCTGTGAACTCAACGTGTCCAACGACACGTTGACCCGGTCGAGACCCGCCGCGCGCAGCGCGCCCGCCGTGCGCTCCAGGCCGATGCCGTTGGTCGTCAACGAGAGCCTGGGCCTGGGGCGCAGCGCGGCGCAGCGCTCCACGACGGAGACCAGGCCGGGGCGGAGCAGCGGCTCACCGCCGGTGAACCTGACCTCCGTCACGCCCAGTTGCCCCACAGCCACGCCGACCAGCCGCACGATCTCGTCGTCCGTGAGCAGCTCCGGCTTGGCCAGCCAGGACAGGCCCTCCTCCGGCATACAGTACGTACAGCGCAGGTTGCACCGATCGGTGAGGGAGACCCGCAGGTCGGTGGCGGTCCGGCCGTGGGTGTCGAGGAGCATCGGGCACCTCCGCTGGTGGGAAGCAGATGTCTCGCAGCGTACGGCACCCCTGTGACAACCGGCGCGAACCGCCCGGCTGACGCCTCGTCGCCGGGCCGCCCTCCCCGGGGTTCGCTGGCCCAACTCCCGGGCTTCCGGCGGGCACTGTCGGTGCCGGCCCGTATCCTCTGGGACCATGCTCGATGACCACCACCAGCCAGCCATGGTCGACCTCCCTCCGCAACGGGCCACCCCCGAGGGGCCCTGGCCGGAGGGCTACCCGTCGGGCTACGCGGTGGTGGACGTCGAGACCACGGGCCTGGCCAGCCACGACCGGATCGTCTCGGCGGCCGTCTACCGCCTGACGGCCAGGGGCGAGGTGGAGGACCACTGGTACTCCCCGGTCAATCCGCAGCGCGATCCCGGGCCGACGTGGATTCACGGGCTGACCACCGAAATGCTGCGCGACGCCCCGCTGTTCGAGGAGATCGTGGACGAGTTGGCGGAGCGGCTCGCCGACCGGGTGCTGGTGGCGCACAACGCGGTCTTCGACTGGACCATGCTGGCCAGGGAGTTCGCCAGGGCCGAGCGCACGCCCCCGGTGCGGCAGCGGCTGTGCACCATCCGGCTGGCCAAGGAGCTGGCGCTGCCGCTGCCCAACCACCGGCTGGAGACGCTGGTGGGCCACTTCGGCGTGGAGCAGCGGCGCGCGCACCACGCGCTGGACGACGCCCGGGTGTTGGCCGAGGCGTTCCGGCCCAGCCTCCACCAGGCGGCCAGCCGCCGGCTTCCGCTGCCGCTGCACCCCTGCCGGCCGATCACGGAGTGGGCACAGGGTCCGGCGTCGTCCGGGGACGGCCAGCGCGCCCGGGTGGGCGCGGCCGGCGCCTGGCGCGGCTGGCGGCCCGCGCGCCGCAGGCCGGCCTGCCCCTACCCCAACCCGGGCCGGTACGAGCCGGGTGGGCGGCTGGTCCAGGGGATGCGGGTCGCGTTCTCGGGGGACACCTCGACAGACCGGGAGCTGCTGGAGGACCAGGCCGTCCAGGCGGGGCTCCACGTGGCGACGAGCGTCTCCCGCCTCACCAGCCTGCTGGTGACCAACGCGCCCGAAGCGATGACCAGCAAGCTGGTCAGGGCCCGCGCGGTCGGCACCCCGATCCTCGACGAGGCCGCGTTCACCCACCTGCTCCGGGACGTGGCCCCGGCGGAGGGAGAGTGATGCCGCTCGGGTAGCGTCGTCAGTCGTGTACCGCTTTCTGCTGTCCCGGCAGTGGGTGATCCTCACCCTGCTCGCGCTGCTGCTGATCCCGACCATGGTGTGGCTCGGGTTCTGGCAGCTGGACCGCCACGAGCAGCGGGTGGCGCGGAACGATCTGATCTCGGCCAGCCTGGACGCCGAGCCGGTGCCCATGGCCGAGCTGACCACCGCCGACGGCGGCCCCGCCCCGGACGACCGCTACCGGCCGGTGACCGCGACGGGCGTCTACGACGTCGCGCACCAGGTGCTGGTGCGCCAACGCACCAACGGCGACGGCGCGATGGGGTACCACGTGCTGACCCCGCTGCTGCCGGCGGACGGCGGTCCGGCGGTGCTGGTCAACCGGGGCTGGATCGCCGCCGGCCAGGACCTGACCGAGGCCCCCGAGGTGCCGGCTCCGCCGACCGGCGAGGTCACGGTGACCGGCCGGCTGATGGCGGACGAGACGACGGCGAACACCGGCGTCCGGGACCGCTCGGGGCTGCCCGACGGCATGACGATGCTGATCAACAGCGACCAGCGCGAGGCCGACCTCGGTCAGCCGATGCTCGGCGGCTATCTGGAACTGACCGAAACCAGCCCGCCCGACCCGGCGGAACCGGCCCTGGAGCCGGTCCCCGAGCCGGACCACACCGGCATCGGCGCGCACTTCGCCTACGCGATCCAGTGGTGGCTCTTCGCCGCCGGCGTCCCCGTCGGCTGGTTCCTCCTCCTGCGCCGCGACGCCAACGACCGCCGGGCGGACGCGGCTGCCGCCGCAGGGCGAGCGGGCGGGCGCCAGCGCCCGAAGGGCGCGGCGGCGGGCGCGGCTGGCGCCGCCGAGGCGGGGGAACGCGACGAGGCCGGGGCCGCGGGCGCCGGGGTCGTGCGGGAGCGGGACGTCGAGAGCAGCACCGCCGGCGCATAGGGCGGCGAGAACCGAGCCCCCGGCCGGGCCCCGCCCCCAGGGCAACGAGCCCCGCACCCCACAGGCTCGGGGCCCGAGACTCGGGAGAACCGCCCGCAGGGCGTCCGCGTGGGAGCGGTGTCCGCGACCGGTCCGGAAGTGGCGAACGGACGGCGGCGGCCTTCCTCTCCCGGACAGGGCTACCGCTCACACGCTGGTGCGGCCTGGTAGGGCTCCGTGAGGTCGGGGGGTGTCGACTCGCGCTCTTCGTGTTGGCGCAGCGGCTCTCACCGGTCGCGGGCCCGCCACGGCTGCTCGTCGGGAACCGCCCGGGCCGGGCGTTCAGGGCCGGCAGCGCCGAGCACAACCCCAACGAGGCACTCGCCCCGAGCCCTGCCCTGCCCTGTCCCTTGAACACCCCCGAGACCGGGCAACCGTCCCCGGACACCGACGAACGCCCGCATCCGGAACACCAGTTCCCGTGGCAGCCGCCCCCCGCACGGCCGGTCGCCGGCACCGCCGACACCAACGCGCCGCCGGCGCCGCCGGGCACCGGCTCCCCGAAGCGCCAGCGCGCAGCGTCTAGCTGACGCGTTCCGGCCCGTGGCGGGCCGCGCGGAGGCGGGCCTCGGCCGGGAGGGCGTCCAGCCCTGCGGAGACCCGCGCGTGTTCGATGGCCTCGGTGCGCAGCCGGCGCACCACCTCGTCCGGGTGGGCCTGCGGCGCCAGCAGCAGGCCCACCTGTGCCCTGGGCTGTTCGCGCCGCCCGACCAGGGTGATCCTGGCCCGGTCGACTCCGGGCAGCGCCTCCGTCTCGGCGGCCACCACGTCCTCCATGGCGCGGCCGCGCAGCAGCGCGCCCACGCCGTCGCCGCTGTCCACCAGCACCTCGGCGAGCCGCCTGCGGCGGAGCTGGGCGAGCAGCCACCACAGGCTCAGCAGCGCCAGCAGGGACAGCGAGCCGATGACCACGGGCCACCACCAGCCGGCGTCCCGGTGGCGCACCCGGTCGGCGTCGCTGAGCAGCACGTCGTCGGGCGTGTCCCAGGTCCACCAGGACGGGGTGGAGAAGCCCCAGCGGGCGGGCAGGTCGAGGGTGCCGACCAGCACCGCGAGGCCGAGCAGGAAGAGCGCGACGCCGGTCAGCGCCAGCAGCACGCGGTTGACGATCCGTAGCATCTCTCGACCGGTCCTCATCGTCGGGCTCCCCTCACCGTTTCGCCGGTCACCGTTTCGCCGGTCACCGTTTCGCCGGGCGGCGGACGTGGACGGCGAGGGCGGGGCGGCGGGCCAGGCCCAGTTCGTCGATGCCGTCGCCGAGCACGGCCTCCAGGTCGGTCCGCACCACGTCCAGCTCGCGGAAGTGCGCCTCGGCCGCGACCCTGATCCGCCGCCGGCCGACGGCCACCCGCACGCTGCGCACCCCGGAGACCTCAAGGGCCCGGTCGCGCAACACCACGGCGGCGGCGGCCCGTTCGATACCGGCGCGCATCAGTTCGCTGTCCTGGCGCATGGGCAGCAGCCGGCGCAGCCCCGGGGTGGTGGCCAGCACCACCAGGCAGACGCCGAGCGCCATCGCGAGCGCCGCGCCGGCCACCACCCAGGCGTCGTCCAGGGGCCGGCTGGCCAGCGCGTCGGCCACCTCACGCCGCCAGGCGGCGGCCGGCCGGTCGGCGCGGACGGAGACGATGTCGTAGAGCAGCAGCCCGGAGCCGCCCAGCAGGGCGGCGGCGACCAGGCCCGCCGGCACCCGGCGCACCGACCAGAAGCGCGGCGCCGGTCCCTCGTCCGCCTGGCCCGGCTCCCAGCGTGCGGTCGAGGCGGACTGCCGCATCGCGCCCGGCTCGTCGTCGCCCGAGGCGGCGTCCCCGGCCTCCGTGGTCGGCTTGTTCAGCCGCACGGTGTCACCCGCGCGCGCCGTCTCCCCCGCCGGTCTCGCCGGCTCGTCCTCGTGCACCGCCGCCACCCTCCGTTCGTCTCTGGACCGACGGTCGGCGTGACGGGCGGTCACAGGACCTTGCCCGACGTGGCGCCGTCCAGTTCCGAGGAGCGCAGCCGCTCGACCGCGACCGCCACCTCCTGGAGTTCCATTCCCGCCAACTCGCCCACGCGCCGCGTGACATGGTGGCGCACCGCGCCGCACTGGGCGCCGATGTCCGAGGGGTAGCCCAGTTCGACGGAGACCCGGACGCTGGCCAGCCCGCCGGTGCCGTCGGCGCCGGGCGGCCGGCGCACCACGGCCGTGGCCCGCGGCCCGCCCTGCCGGCCGCGCG
>NZ_RFFJ01000163.1 GCF_003696235.1 Streptomyces triticirhizae | reverse complement strand
GGCGCGGGGAGCGGGCGCGGCGGCTTGGGCGCCGTCCAGGCGTTCGCCCGCGCCGGCTCGGGCGCCGCCGCGCGCCCGCGCAACGCCGCCAGCGTCGCGGCGATGGCGGCGGCCAGTTCCTCGGGCGTGGGATTGCCCCGAACCACAGTGATCACAACGGGTCCCTCCTGACGGTTACCTGTGTACCTGTGAACTCGCGAGAACGAAAGCGGCACGCTGACGCGGGTCCCCCGGCCTCCGGCCGCACACCCCTGATCCCCGGCGAACTCGGCCGACGACCCAACGGCCGCCGGGTCCTTGGCCCCTGCCCGACCAGGGAAACGGCCGCCAGCCCGCACCGGCGACCGGGCCAGCCGGCCGCAACGCCGCCCCCGGTCCCGGCCGGGGCCGCGCCACCACCCACCTCGGTGGGAAGGTCGCTGGCCGCGAGGCCATGCCCGCCCTGGGCCGGCAGGCCAACCCACCAGCATCCGGCCACGCGCGACGACCACCCCGCCACCACCACCGACCCGTTCGCCCGCCAGGCCGAAACCGCCCGCCAGCCGCCAGGCCACCCCCGGCCCCTGGCCGAACCCCCGGCCGCCAGGCCATCCCGGCCCCCGGCCGCCAGGCCGGGCAGCCGGCCGGCCCGCAGGGCTGGGCGGTCCCCGAAAGCCCAACGGCAGTGTCACAGCGGGATGTTGCCATGCTTCTTCGGCGGCAGCTGCGCCCGCTTCCCCCGCAGCGCGCGCAGCCCGCGCACGATGTGGCGTCGCGTGTCGGACGGCGCGATCACCGCGTCCACATAGCCGCGTTCGGCCGCGACATACGGGTTGAGCAGCGTCGCCTCGTACTCGGCGGTCAGCCGGGCCCGTTCGGCCTCCCGCTCGGGGCCCTCCTCGATGGCGGCCAGCGTTCGGCGGTGAACGATGTTGACCGCGCCCTGAGCGCCCATGACCGCGATCTGCGCGGTGGGCCAGGCCAGGTTGAGGTCGGCGCCCAGGTGCTTGGAGCCCATCACGTCGTAGGCGCCGCCGAACGCCTTCCGCGTGATCACCGTGATCAGCGGCACCGTGGCCTCCGCGTAGGCGAAGATCAGCTTGGCGCCGCGCCGGATGATGCCCTGGAACTCCTGCTCGGTGCCGGGCAGGAAGCCGGGCACGTCGACGAAGGTCAGCACCGGGATGTTGAACGCGTCGCAGGTGCGCACGAAGCGGGCCGCCTTCTCGGAGGCGTGGATGTCCAGGCAACCGGCGAACCGCATCGGCTGGTTGGCGACGACCCCCACCGAGTGGCCCTCGACCCGGCCGAAGCCAGTGACGATGTTGGGCGCGAACAGCGGCTGGGTCTCCAGGAACTCGCCGTCGTCCAGCACCCGTTCGATGACCTCGTGCATGTCGTACGGCTGGTGGTCGAAGTCGGGGATCAGCGCGTCGAGTTCGGCGTCGTCCTCGGTCACCTCGGTGACGTCGCCCGGTTCGGGCCCGGCGTCGGCCGGCAGGACCGGCGGCTCGCTGAGGTTGTTGGACGGCAGGTAGGACAGCAGCGCCCGGACGAACTCGACGGCGTCCTTCTCGTCCCCGGCCATCTGGTGGGCCACGCCGGAACGGGTGTTGTGGGTGCGGGCGCCGCCCAGCTCCTCGAAGCCGACCTCCTCGCCGGTCACCGTTCTGATCACATCGGGACCGGTGATGAACATGTGGGAGGTCTGATCGACCATCACCGTAAAGTCCGTGATCGCCGGCGAGTAGACCGCGCCGCCCGCGCAGGGCCCCATGATCAACGAGATCTGCGGCACCACCCCGGAAGCGTGCACGTTCCTGCGGAAGATCTCCGCGAACAGCCCGAGCGCCGCCACGCCCTCCTGGATGCGGGCCCCGCCGCCGTCGTTGATCCCGATCACCGGGCAGCCGGTCTTCAGCGCGAAGTCCATCACCTTGACGATCTTCTCGCCGTAGACCTCGCCCAGCGAGCCGCCGAAGACCGTGAAGTCCTGCGAGTAGACGCAGACCGGGCGGCCGTCCACCGTGCCGTAGCCGGTGACCACGCCGTCGCCCAGCGGCCGGTTGGCGTCCAGCCCGAACGCCGTGGAGCGGTGCCGCGCGAACTCGTCCAGCTCGGTGAACGAGCCCTCGTCCAGCAGGAGTTCGATCCGTTCCCTGGCCGTCAGCTTGCCCTTGGCGTGCTGGCGTTCCACGGCGCGCGCCGAGCCGGCGTGGGTCGCCTCGCTCACGCGCCGGCGGAACGCGGCGATCTTGCCGGCGGTACCGGTGACCTCGGGTTCGGCCTCCACGCGGGTCCTCCTCGTGCTTGCTCGTGCCCCTCGTCCGGCCAGGCCAGGGGCCCGCCGGGCGGCGAACGTACGGCGTTCGGCTACCGCAGCGTAGGTTAACGGGCCCGGCCGCCGGCCGTGGGTGCGACGTTGGTCACCGCAATAGGCTGACGACCATGAGCAACTCTCCCGGCCGCTGGTCCGACCTCGACCGCCCCCCGCTGCGCGCCGAAGCGCTGCGCTCCGCGCTGATCCGCCCCGGCGGCCTGTGGACCCGGCTGCGGGTGGTGGAGACGACGGGGTCGACCAACGCCGACCTCGCCGCCGCTGCCGCCGCCGGCGACGCGGCGCCGGGCGAGGTGTTGGTCGCCGAGGAACAGACCAGCGGGAAGGGCAGGTTGGGGCGCGGCTGGAGCGCGCCGGCGCGCTCCGGGCTGTTCTTCTCGGTGCTGCTCGACCCCGAGCCCGAGGTGCCGGCCGAGCGGCTGCCCTGGCTGCCGCTGCTGACGGGCGTGGCGGTGGCCGGCGCGCTGTCCCGCGCGGCCGGCGTGGACACGGCGCTCAAGTGGCCCAACGACGTGCTGGTCACGGTCGGCGGCGAGGAGCGGAAGCTCGGCGGCATCCTCGCCGAGCGGACGCCCACCGGCGCCGTGGTGCTGGGCGTGGGGCTCAACGTCTCGCTGCGCGCCGACGAGCTGCCCGTGCCCGGCGCCGGCTCGTTGACGTTGGCCGGCGCCGCCGGCACCGACCGCGACCCGCTGCTGCGCGCGGTGCTCCGCTCGTTGGACGCCTGGTACACGGGCTGGGTGGCGGCCGGCGGCGACCCCGCGACCGGCGGCGACCCGGCCGTGGGCGCGGTCCGCGACGCCTACGCCGCCGGCTGCGCGACGCTGGGCCGCGCGGTGCGGGCCGAGCTGCCGGGCGGCGGGGAGCTGCGCGGCACCGCCGTCGCGCTGGACGGCGAGGGCCGGCTGGTCATCCAGGAAGCGGACGGCGCCCGCCGCCCGGTCGGGGCCGGCGACATCGTGCACCTCCGGGCGACGTGACTCAGGGCACACCTGCCGTAGGGTTGGTGGTCGGGGACCCCGGTTGCTCCTCGGGGGGCCGGGGGAGACGGATCGTCCCCGGTCGCCGGGGGTGTGCGGCGGGGTTCCCGTGAGTACCCGAGCACCACAGGACCGCGCCAGCGGGGCGCGGCGAAGCGGAACGGTAGGACAGTGCGCGACGTAGGGAATGCCCCACTCCCCGCGAGTCTCCCCGCGAGGCCGGGCGGTGACCGTGGCCGGGTCTGACCCTGGTCCGCCAGAGCCTGCCGAGGGCGAGGACCCCCTCGCGTTGCGCATCGAGCAGTTGATCCTCGGCGCCGAGCGGCAGTACACCCCGTTCCAGGCGGCGCGGGCCGCCGGCGTTCCGATGGATCTGGCCTCGCGGTTCTGGCGCGCGATGGGCTTCCCCGACATCGGCCAGGCCAAGGCGTTGACCGAGGCCGACGTGCTGGCGCTGCGGCGGCTGGCGGGCCTGGTGGAGGCCGGGCTGCTGAGCGAGCCGATGGCGATCCAGGTGGCGCGCTCCACCGGGCAGACCACGGCGCGGCTGGCGGACTGGCAGATCGACTCCTTCCTGGAGGGCCTGACCGAGCCGCCCGAGCCGGGGATGACCAGGACCGAGGTGGCCTATCCGCTGGTCGAGCTGCTGCTGCCGGAGTTGCAGGAGTTCCTGGTCTATGTGTGGCGCCGCCAGCTGGCGGCGGCGACGGGCCGGGTGGTGCAGGCGCAGGACGACGCGGAGATGGTGGACCGCAGGCTGGCCGTCGGCTTCGCCGACCTGGTGGGCTTCACGCGGCTGACCAGGCGGCTGGAGGAGGAGCAACTCGGCGAGCTGGTCGAGGCGTTCGAGACCACGGCGGCCGACCAGGTGGCCGCGCACGGCGGGCGGCTGATCAAGACGCTGGGCGACGAGGTGCTCTTCGCGGCCGACGACGCGGGCACGGCGGCCGAGATCGGGCTGCGGCTGGTGGAGACCCTCGGCGAGGACGCGACGATGCCGGAGCTGCGGGTGGGGATCGCGTTCGGCACGGTGACCACGCGGATGGGCGACGTCTTCGGGAACACGGTGAACCTGGCGAGCCGGCTGACCTCGATAGCGCCCAAGGACATGGTGTTGGTGGACGGCGCGCTCCGCGAGGAGCTGACGGGCGCCGGGCTGGCGCCGCGTTCGGAGAAGGCGGCGGCGGACGCCGGGGACGGGTTCCGGTTCGCGCTCCAGCCGCTCTACCAGCGGCCGGTGCGGGGGCTCGGCATCGTGGAGCCCTGGCTGCTGACCCGCAGGGACTGAATGGGCGGGCGTCAACGGGCGGGGCCGCGCGTCGGGGGCGTGGCCCGGCGGGCGGCCGGGGCCGATAATGCGGCCCATGGTCGAGGAGCGGGTCGAGCGGTACGGGGAGTGGATCGAGCTGCGGCGCGACGCGGAGACGCGGGTCGCGACGCTGCTGCTGGACCGGCCGGAGGCGATGAACGCGCTCTCCGCCGAGCTGGCGGCGCGGCTGGCGGAGGCGTGCGCGGCGCTGGCCGCCGACCGCGCCACGCGGGCGGTGGTGCTGGCCTCCACGCACGAGCGGGCGTTCTGCGTGGGCGCCGACCTCAAGGAGCGGAACCGACTGGACGACGCGGGGCTGCGGCGGCAGCGGCGGGTGCTGCGGGCCGCCTTCGGCGGGCTGCTGGCGCTGCCGATGCCGGTGATCGCTGCCGTGCGGGGCTATGCGCTGGGCGGCGGCTACGAACTGGCGCTCAGCTGCGACCTGATCGTCGCCGGTGCGGGGGCGGTGGTCGGGCTGCCCGAGGTCTCCGTCGGGGTGCTGCCGGGCGGCGGCGGGACGCAGCTGCTGCCGCGCCGGGTGGGGGCGGCGAGGGCCGCCGAGTTGATCTTCACGGCGCGGCGGGTGCCGGCGGCCGAGGCCCTGGAACTGGGCATGGTGGACCGGCTGGCGGCGGCCGGGGCCGAACGGGCGGAGGCGCTGGAGCTGGCCGGGCGGATCGCCGCGCACTCCCCGGTGGGGGTGCGGGCCGCCAAGCGCGCGCTGCGGCTGGGCCACGGCCAGGAGCTGGCCACCGGCCTGGAGATCGAGGACGCGGCCTGGAACGAGGTGGCGTTCTCGGCCGACCGCGTCGAGGGCGTCGCCGCGTTCAACGAGCGCCGCACCCCGGACTGGCCGGGCCTGGACGGCTGAGCCTCCCGGAACCGCCAGCAAAGCGGACAGGGAGTAGCTGAAGGTAACAAAGCGGGGGAACGCGCCCTAGCCTGGCTGCATGGCTGAGCAGAGGCTGTGGGCGGTGGTCGATGTGGCGCGTGGGATGGCCGCCGAGCGCGGTCTCGCGGAGGCCGCACGCGCCGGCGCGGAGCGGGCGTTGCGCGCCCTGGACGGCTCCTTCGCGGCGATATCCAGGCGGGAGCGCGAGACCGGGCGGGCCGGCACCACCCGGCTGCGGGTGCTGGTCAACGTGGGGGAGCTGGCGGGGGGCGAGGAGCCGTTTCCCGAGTCGGAGTTCCGGGCCGGGGAGGTCGGGCCCAGGCCGGCGGGGGAGCGGGCGGTGCTGACGGAGGCGGGCGGGGCGGGCCCGGAGGCGGACTGGCTGCGGGAGCGGGGGCGCGGCTGTGCGCTGGTGGTGCCGATCCTGGTGCACGGCGGGGTGTGGGGGGAGCTGGTGATCGCCAGGGGGCGCGAGGAACCAGCCTTCACCACCGACGAGTTGGCGTTCGCGCCGGCGCTCGCCGCCGTGCTGGCCGCCGGGCTCGCGCAGTACGAACGGCTGGTGGAGATACGCGGGTTGGCGTTCACCGACGCGCTGACCGGGCTGGCCAACCGGCGCGCCGTGGACCACGCGCTGGCCGAGGCGCTGCGCGGCCACCGGGAGCGGGGCGCGGTGCTCACGCTGGTGGTCTGCGATGTCAACGGGCTCAAGCGCGTCAACGACACCCATGGCCACGCGGTGGGGGACCGGCTGCTGATCCGGTTCGCCGGGGTGCTCTCCCGGGCCGCCGAGCGGCTGCCGGGGGCCCTCGCGGCCCGGCTGGGCGGGGACGAGTTCTGCCTGCTGGCGGTGGACGCGGAACCGGCGGAGGTGGAACGGGCGGCTGCCGAGGTCTGCCGGGGCGCCGCGGCGCTGGAGCTGAGCGAGGGCGTGGCCTGTGGCGTCGCCTCCACGGTCGCGGTGCCGGGGCGGCTGCGGTCGGGGCGGCGGCTGTTCCGGCTGGCCGACGCGGCGCAGTACCGGGCCAAGGCGGCCCGTTCGCCGGCGCCCGTGGTGGCCGGGCGCGGTGACTGGGAGCGGGTGGTGGCGCTGGCCGGCGGGCCGGCCGGCACCGAACGCCGCGCGTTCCGTGGCCGCCGCCGGCCGCCGGCGACGGGACCGACCGGGTCGACGAAGCCGGCGGGGCCGACGTGACGAGGCGCCCCCTTCCGTTGCCGACCGATTCACTCTTCTAGGCTCGTGAATATGAATATGCCAAGCGCGCGTATGCCCAGCGTGGTGCTCCACTCCACCCCTCCCACCGCCGCCGAGGTCCTCGCCGTCGCCCGGGGGAACGCCCTCGTCGAGCTGGCCGACGACGCGGTGGCCGCGATGGACGCGTCCCGCCGGATCATCGACGAGCTGGCCGCCGCCCCCGAGCCGGTCTACGGCGTCTCAACGGGCTTCGGCGCGCTGGCCGTTCGCTCCATCGCCCCCGAGCTGCGCACCCGACTCCAGCGGAACATCGTCCGCTCCCACGCGGCGGGGCTCGGCCCCCGGGTCGAGCGCGAGGTGGTCCGGGCCCTGATGTTCCTGCGGCTGAAGACCCTCGCCTCGGGCCACACCGGCGTCCGCGCCGAGGTGGCCCACGCCGTGGCGGCGCTGCTCAACGCCGGGATCACCCCCGTCGTCCACGAGCACGGCTCGCTCGGCTGCTCGGGCGACCTGGCCCCGCTCGCCCACTGCGCCCTGACGCTGCTCGGCGAGGGCCAGGCCGAGGGCCCGGACGGCGAACTCCATTCCGCCGCCGAGCTGTTGGAGCGGCACGGCATCGCCCCCGTCGAACTCCGCGAGAAGGAGGGCCTGGCGCTGCTCAACGGCACCGACGGGATGCTGGGGATGCTGCTGCTCGCCTGCGAGGACCTCGGGCGGCTGCTCACCAGCGCCGACGTCACCGCCGCCCTCACCCTGGAGGCGCTGTTGGGCACCGAACGGGTCCTCGCGCCCGAGCTGCACGCCGTGCGCCCCCACCCCGGGCAGGCCGCCAGCGCCGCCAACATGCGGCGGGTGCTGGCCGGTTCCGGGCTCACCGGCCACCACCAGGACAGCGCGCCCCGCGTGCAGGACGCGTACTCCGTGCGTTGCGCGCCCCAGGTCGCCGGCGCGGGCCGGGACACGCTGGCGCACGCCCGCGCGGTCGCCGAGCGCGAACTGGCCGCCGCCGTCGACAACCCGGTGGTCGTGGACGGCCGGGTCTCCTCCAACGGCAACTTCCACGGCGCGCCCGTCGGCTATGTGCTGGACTTCCTCGCCATCGCGGTGGCCGACCTGGCCTCCATGGCGGAACGCCGCACCGACCGGCTCCTCGACCGGCACCGCTCGCACGGCCTGCCGCCGTTCCTCGCCGACGACCCGGGCGTGGACTCGGGGCTGATGATCGCCCAGTACACCCAGGCCGCCCTGGTCAGCGACCTCAAGCGGCTGGCGCAGCCGGCCTCGGTGGACTCCATCCCGTCCTCGGCGATGCAGGAGGACCACGTCTCGATGGGCTGGTCGGCCGCGCGCAAGCTGCGCACCGCGCTCACCCTGCTGACCCGGGTGCTGGGCATCGAGTTCTACGCGGCCACCCGCGCCATCGAGCTGCGGGCCACCGCCGAGCTGCGGCCGGCGCCCGCCACCCGCGCCGTGCTGGCGGCGGCCAGGGGCGGCGGCCTGGCGGGCCCGGGCGCCGACCGCTTCCTGGCGCCGGAGCTGGCGGTGGCCGAGAACCTGGTCGCTGACGGCTCCCTGGTCCGCGCCGCCGAGTCGGTGACCGGCCCCCTGGCGTGAGCGGAACGCCGCGCCGGCGCGGATGCGTTGTACCCGTTTCGGCAAAGCATCGGCAAAGATTCGGCATCGGCTGGTAAAGTTCGCCCAGGCGAAGACCCGGCCCTCGAACGGGAGGACCGGGCCTGGAGGTGGGAGATCTGGGGGGATGAGGGGGGCGATGTCCGCTTTGGTCAGCGGCTCCCCGAGTCCAGCGGCTGGTCCAGCGGGATGACGGGAGGGGTGGAGGCGGCGTCGTCCGCCTCCGAGTAGGCCGACGGCAGGAGCCAGACGACGCCCAGGATCAGGGCGGCCACCATGCCGCTGACCAGGGATCGGCGGTCCATACCGCGAGTTTGACCGTCCACGGGGTGCTCCGAGTGTTGCTGCGTACCGGCGGCGTGGAATGCGATGTTACGGCCCGGTGCGGGTCGCGGGGAAGAGCCGGGGGCGCGGGGTCTTACGCTCCCCGTCATGAGCGAAGAGCTGTCGCCAGGGGCGCGTCACGTTCGGGTTCGGGTGGAGATGGTGCTGGAGATCGCGGAGCCCGACGAACTCGTGAGCGCCGCCTGGTCCCGGATCGAGAGCGACGAGCTGATGCCGGCCGAGGAGCGGGAGGAGGCCGCCCGCGCCGTCTCCCGCGACGAGGCCGAGGCGGTCGCCTACCTGATCGACCCCGTCGACCTGGTGGACGAGGTGCCGGGCGTGGTGCTGGCCCAGGCGTCCTGGAGCAGCGAACGGGCCGCGTTCGACCCGGACCTGGCCTGGGACGGCGCGGACGCCGACCTCGACGGCGACCTGGAGGACGAGGAGGGCGACCCCGGCGGGCTCGACGAGGACGGCCTCGACGCGCAGGGCGAGGGCCCCGACGACGACGGGCTCGACGAGGACGCCCTGGACCACGAGGAGTTCGGCGAGGCCGACCCGTTCACCGACCGGCTCGACGGCCTCGACCGTCCTGAGGGGCACGAGGAACGGGGCCGCTAGCGGGAGCTACTCCGTCTCCCCGGCGGTGCCGCACAGCGCGCGGTCGACGAGGTCGCTGGCGGCCCGCTCCTGGCGGAGCACGGTGTCGGGCGAGCCGGCCAGGGCGGTGGACATGGAGACGGTGACGGCGCGCTCCCCGTTCTCGGTGGCGCCGTTGAGCGTGATGTATCCGCTCTCGCCGCCCTCGTGGCCCCAGTAGCCGCCGCCGCAGGACAGCGGCCGCTCGACCAGGCCGAGGCCGTAGCGTCCGCCGGGCCAGAACGTCCGCATCTCCTCGTTGACCGGGACGGTCTCCCGCATCTCGGCCAGCCGCGCGGGCGGCAGCAGCTCGCCGCCGAGCAGGGCCAGGAAGAAGCGGTTGACGTCGGCCGTCGTGGAGACGTAGCCGCCGGGATCGGGGACCAGCGCCTCGGTGACGTCCACCCGTTCGCCCGAGGGGAACACCTCGTAGGCGCGGGCGTGGGGCTCGCGGAGGGTGGGGGTCTCGCCCGGCAGATAGGTGTGGTCCATGCCGAGCGGCCCCAGAATCCGGTCCTCGACCTCCCGGTGCCACGGGCGACCCGTGACCTCCTCGACGATCAGGTCGAGGAGGACGTAGCCGGTGTTGGAGTAGCCCCACCCCTCGCCGGGCGCGAAGTCCGGGGCGTGGCCCATCGCCCGCGCGACGATCTCCCGTGGGGGGTACGTGTCGTACCGGTGCTCGCGGTACTCCTCCGGGGTCGCGTGTCCGGGCAGGTCGTCGTGGAGGCCGCCGGTGTGCTGGAGGAGATGGCGGACGGTGATCCGGCTCCCGTCGTTGCCGTTGCCCTCCACCAGGCCGGGCAGCCAGCGGTCCACCGTGTCGTCGAGCGACAGCCCGCCCTCGTCGACCAGTTGCAGGACGACGGTGGCCACCAGCGCCTTGCCGGTGCTGGCCATGCGGAAGTAGCCGTCGGCCGGCACCGGGCGGTCCGTGCCGACCTCGGCGACGCCGCTGGTGGCGACCAGGTCCCGGCCGGCGCCCGTGGTGACCCGCGCCTGGACGCCGGTGACGCCCAGGGCGTGGAGGGCGTCGGTGTCCCGGCGCAGGTCGTCCGCCCCGTACCCGGCGGCGGGCGCCTCCCGGTCCGAGTCCGCCGGCAGCTGGAGGGCGACCACGGCTCCGAGGGCGAGAAGGGCGGCCGTGGCGGCGGCCAGCGACCGCCGGCGGCGGCGAGGTGTGGGTGTGGATCTCATGGCGCCACGCTAGGTAGGCGCCCGGGCGCCGGTCGCTACCACGGGCTCCCGAACGAGAGCTACAGCTGCCTGTAGTGCCGCGCGGCCCCCCGTTACCTAGGGTGAAACGCGGGGGGCCGCTGGTGCCCCGCCGGTGCGACCAGCCGGTACGACGGCCCGGTGCGACGGCCCGGTGCGACAGAGGGGAGATGCCACGTGCTCCGCGCGGCCCGCGAACGCCTGGCCGGAACCTGGCACGCCGGGCGTTATCTGCTGGGCACCCTGGTGACCGCGACGGCGACGCTGCTCGCGGCGCCCCTGCTGTGCGTTCCCTCGCTGGCGCAGCCCTGGGCGGAGCGGCATCGGCAGCGCGCCGGGGCGCTGCTGGGGCGGCCGGTCGAGCCGCGCCCGCGCGGCACCCGCCGGAACCTCCTGGGGCTGGCGACGCAGGTCGGCACCGGGCTGCCGGCCGGCCTCCTCGCGCTGCTCCTGCTGGGCAACCTGCTGCTCACGCCCTGTGTCGCGGCGCTGTGGTGGGCGTTCTCCACGGCGCCCTGGCTGCCCGTGATCAGCGTTCCCCTCACCGACTGGGGCACCGCGCTCTCGCTCGGCCTGGTCAACCTCCTGGCCCTGGCCGCGCTGGCCGCCCTCGTCCTCCCGCCGCTCGCCCGGGCGCACGCCAGGATCTGCCTCGCGGTCCTGGCGCCGTCGCCGGCCGAGCGGCTGGTCGAGCGCGTCAGCGAACTGACCAGGACCCGCGCTGACGTCCTCCAGGCGCACGGCGCGGAACTCCGCAGGATCGAACGGGACCTGCACGACGGCACCCAGGCCCGGCTCGTGGCCATCGCGATGCGGCTGGCCGTGGCCGGCGAGAGCCTCTCGGAGAGCCAGGAGGCCGCCGCCGTCCTGGTGCGGGAGGCGCACGCCGAGACCGAGGACGCGATGACGGAGCTGCGTTCCGTCATCCGCACCATCTATCCCCCGGTGCTGGCCGACCACGGCCTCGCCGGCGCGCTCAGCACCCTGGCCACCAGGGCCGGGGTGCCGACCCGCCTCGACGTCGGCCCGCTCGGCGAGGTGCCGGCGGCGGTCGAGGCGGTCGCCTACTTCGCCGTCACCGAGGCGCTGGCGAACGTCGCCCGCCACAGCGGGGCCACCCGGGCCTCGGTGCGCGTCACCCGGGACGGCGCGCTGCTGCGCGCGGAGATCTCCGACGACGGGGCCGGCGGGGCGGACGCCGCCCGGGGCTCGGGCCTGGACGGAATGCGCCGCCGCGCGGCGGCGCTGGACGGCAGCATGGGGATCAGCAGCCCGCCGGGCGGGCCGACCGTCGTCACCGTGGAGCTGCCGTGCGCGTAGTGATCGCCGAGGACAACGTCCTGCTGTCCTCCGGTCTCGAACTCCTGCTCAACTCCCGGGGCTTCGAGGTCGCCGCGATCGCGCGCGACGCCGCCGGCTTCCTCGACGCGGTCGCGACCCACCGGCCCGAGGTCACCATCGTGGACGTGCGGCTGCCCCCGACCTTCCGCGACGAGGGAATCCGGGCCGCCGTCCAGGCCCGCCGCGACCACCCCGGGCTGCCCGTGCTCGTTCTGTCCCAGTACGTGGAGCAGGTCTACGCGGGCCGGCTCCTCGCCGACGCGGGGGGCGGCATCGGATACCTGCTCAAGGACCGGGTGAGCCGGGTCGGGGAGTTCACCGACGCGCTGCGCCGGGTGGCCGGCGGCGGGACCGCCATGGACCCGGAGGTCATCGCCCAGCTCCTCGCGGCGCGCGGCGACCCCGTCGACGCCCTGACGGCGCGGGAGCGCGAGGTGCTGGCGCTGATGGCCGAGGGCCACGACAACGCGACCATCGCCCGACGGCTCGTCATCACCGAGAACGCCGTCCACAAGCACATTGGCAATGTTTTCCTCAAGCTTGGCCTGTCCGTCGGCGACAGCGGCCACCGCCGCGTCCGCGCCGTCCTGGCCTACCTCCGCCACCACGGCGGCACCGCACACGACCCGGGACCCTCGCGGCCACCGGCCTGAACGGGCCGAGCGTTCCCCGAACCGCCCGAACCGCCCGAACCGCTCGGCGGTCGGCCCGAACCGCTCGGCGGCGCCTGCCAGTTGCGCGCACGGCGCTCGTGCGGGGCTCGCGCGCCGGCGCGCTCCGTCGGGGCACCGGCGCGCGGCGGCAGCTCGCGACTGCCCGCAACAGTTCACCCCCGAGCTTTCACTTATGGTGGAACAGGCTGCCGCTGTCCCACGTTCTCTCCTACGTGCCCTCCCGGGAGGCGCGGCAGCGGACGACGAGCGATGCGGATGAGTTCTGATGGTTGATGTCATGCGGCGCAGGGGCCTCACAGCGGCGGCGGCGCTGCTCTGCGGGGTGCTGGCGCTGACGTCCTGCGGCGGCGGCGACGACTCGAACGGCGCCGAGCGGACGGAGCAGTCGGAGGCCGACCAGGCGGCGGAGGACGCCAACACCTCCTCCGCGGTGATCTCCATCACCCCGGAGGACGCGGCCGAGGGCGTCGGGATCAACGACGACGTGGCGGTCGAGGTCGAGGAGGGGACGCTGGACGAGGTGGTGCTCACCTCCACCGAGGCCGGTACCGAGGTACCGGGCACGATCTCCGAGGACCAGACCTCCTGGCGGCCCGACGAGCAGCTGGACCGGGCCACACGCTACGAGCTGTCCGTGCAGGCCAGCGACGCCGAGGGCCGCGAGGCGCACCAGGTCGCCACCTTCACCACCATCGCCCCCGAGAACAGCTTCATCGGGTACTTCACGCCCGAGGACGGCGCCGAGGTCGGCGTGGGGATGCCGGTCTCGCTCAACTTCGACCAGGAGATCACCAACCGCGCCGCCGTCCAGCAGGCCGTGACCGTCACCGCCAGCAGCGGCCAGGAGGTCGTCGGCCACTGGTTCGACGGCACCCGCCTCGACTTCCGCCCCGAGTCGTACTGGGAGGCCGGCACCACGGTCAACGTCTCGCTCGACTTCGACGGCGTGGAGGGCGCCCCCGGCATCACCGGCGTCCAGGACCGCGACTTCAGCTTCACCGTCGGCCGCGCCCAGATCAGCACGGTGGACGTCGAGGCCAAGCAGATGGAGGTCGTGCGCGACGGCGAGCCGCTGCGCACCCTGCCGATATCCGCCGGCAGCGAGGAGACCCCGACCTACAACGGCCAGATGGTGATCTCCGAGAAGTACGAGGAGACCCGGATGGACGGCGCCACCGTCGGCTTCACCGACGACGACGGCGAGGGCGAGTACGACATACCCGACGTTCCGCACGCCATGCGGCTGTCCACCTCCGGCACCTTCGTGCACGGCAACTACTGGGCGTCGGACAGCACCTTCGGCTCCGCCAACACCAGCCACGGCTGCGTGGGCCTCAACGACGAGCAGGGCGCGGACGACCCGGACCAGGACGGCGCCTGGTTCTTCGAGGAGTCCCTGATAGGCGACGTGGTCGTGGTGATCAACTCCCCGGACGAGCTGATCGCCCCGGACAACGGCCTCAACGGCTGGAACATGAGCTGGGACGACTGGGTCGCGGGCAGCGCGATCTGATCCCCGCGATCTGATCGACGGCGCGGGCACGCCTCGGCCGCCGAGGCCGGGGCGGCCCCGCCCGACATCCCGGGCGTCCGCGCCGACCTGACGCCCCGACGGGCCCGCACGCCCGACGCGGACGCCGCCCGCGCCGGCCGCGCCGCCCG
>NZ_RFFJ01000162.1 GCF_003696235.1 Streptomyces triticirhizae | reverse complement strand
GCGCCGTGCTCGCGGAGCGGGACGCGGAACGGCTGCCCGGCGGCGAACGGTCCCGAGGCGTGCGCTGCGGGGTGGGCGGCGCGGTGCCGCCGAGCCGGGCGGCCGACTCCTGGGCGCAGGCCCGCACGGCGCTGCGCTTCGCCACCGGGCGCGGGCCCGACGCGGGGGTGGTGGACCACGACGCGCTGGGCCCGTTGGCGCTGCTCGCCGAGGTGCCGGCGGCCAGGCTGCGGGCGGACGCCGGGGTGCGGGCCCTGGCGGAGCTGGCCGAACGGGACGGCGGCGAGCTGGGCGTGGCGGCGCTCGACGCGTTCTGCCGCACCGGGTCGCTGCGGCAGGCGGCGGCCTTGCTCCATCTCCACCACAGCTCGGTGGCCGCCAGGTTGGCGGTGGTCGAGGAGGCGCTGGGCTGGCGGCTGCACGAGCCCGGCGACCGGTTCAAGGCCCAACTGGCGCTGTACGGCTGGCGGTTGAGTAACGACGAGGAGCCGGAGGAGGGTTGACGCTCCGTCGGGAGATCCCGGCCGGCGTTCACCGGGCCAGCCCCGCCGCGAGTGCCGCGAGCCCCTCGGCGTTGATCCGCTGCCCGATGCCGGAGTGGACGATCGCCGCGCAGCCGTGGAACGTGCCCGGGTAGAGCCGGAGTTGGACGTCGACACCGGCCGCGCGCAGCGCCTCGGCGAAGGCCAGCGCCTCGTCGCGCAGCGGGTCGAACTCCATCGCGGCGACGAACGTCGGTGGCAGACCGCCGAGTTGGGTGGCCCTGGCCGGCGCGGCCCAGGCCGGGACATCGGCCGTGCCCGGCACACCTGGCCCCAGGTAGGCGGCCCAACTCAGTTCGGCGTTGCGGCGGTTCCACACGGGCGTGTCGGTGAAGCCTCGCGCGCTGGCGGTGGCGAGTCGGTCGTCCAGGGCGGGGCTGTGCAGATGGAGGTGGCGGGCCGCCGGGCCGCCGAGGTCGCGCGCCAGCAGCGCGGCCCCGGCGGCCAGCCCCGCCCCCGCGCTGTCTCCCCACAGCGCGAGCCGTTCCGGGTCGACGCCCAGCTCGGCGGCGTGCTCCGCCAGCCAGAGCCAGCCGGCGTACACGTCGTCCAGCGGCGCCGGATAGGGGTGTTCGGGCGCCAGCCGGTAGTCCACGGCGACGACCACGGCGGGCAGTTCGCGGGCGAACCGCAGGTTGAGGTCGTGGTCCACGTCGAAGGAGCCGAGGACGAAACCGCCGCCGTGCACGCCGTAGACGGCGGGCAGCGGCCCGCCGGCGCCCTCGGGGCGGTAGATCCGCAGCGGGACCTTGGGGTCGCCGGCCGAGCGGCCCGGCACCAGCACCTCGCGCACGGCGACCCCGCGTTCGTCGGCGGCCGCCATGGCGGCCGCCAGCTCGGCCGCCTGGGCGGCGCGGGCGGCGGGCAGGTCCGAGATGTCGATCTCGGCCAACATCGCGGCCGCCGCTGCCAGTTCGGGGTCGAGGGGGTAGCCCATGCCGGGTGCGCCTTTCGCTCTCCACGGGCGGCACCGTGCCGCCTTCCGAACGTGACACGCCGGCCGCCACACGGCAGCAGACGGGCGTCGGGGAAACCGGCCACGCGGCCCGACGACCGCGCGCGGCCCAGGTGGGAGGGCCCGACCGGGGGCCACGGTACCCGCCGGGGCGGCCGTTCCGGCGGCGCCGCACGCGGGCCCGACAGCCCCTCGGGGCGGGCGAGTTGGGCCGAGCCCCGGAAGGGATAACCGAAAATTTTCAGATCCTTACCGGAAGTCTTGACGGGCCCGATGGCCCTTCCTAGTGTCACGGCGCCGCAGGGAACCGCCCCGGGACGACCGCGCCGACGGCTCGGCCGTCCGCCCCGTTCTCACCGAAGGAGCCCCCGACCGCATGAAGAGAACCCGCACGCTCGGCCGGCTCGTCGCCCTGGCGGCCCTGCCGCTGGCCCTGCTCGCCGGGCCGACGGCGGCCCAGGCCACAGCGCCGGCCAACGCGCCCGCCCCGGCGGAGCGTTCACCGCAGGCGGCCGAGGGGAGCGCCGAACGGTCCGGCCCGGGACGGGAGATGCGCTGGGTCGGCAGCTGGACGGCGATGCCCCAGCTCACCGAGCCGCACAACATGCCGCCGCCCCCGTTCACCGGCGATGAGTCCGTGCTGGTGGACACGACGCTGCGTCAGACGGTGCGGATCACCACCGGCGGCGAACGGTTCCGGCTGGCCTTCTCCAACGAGTTCGGCGGCGCCCCGCTGCCGTTGACCGAGGTCGCGGTCGCGCTGCCGAGGGAAGGACGGGCCGGGGTCAGCGCCGTCGAGCCGGGCAGCTCGGTGCCGGTCACGTTCAGCGGCGGGCGGAGTTCGGTGACCGTGCCGATCGGAGCGCGCTATGTCAGCGACCCCGTGGACCTCGCGCTCCCGCCGGGCAGCAACCTCACCGTGACGACCTATCTGGCCGCCGGCCAGGCCACGTTGTCCCTCACCTCGCACCCCGGCTCGCGCACCACCTCGCACCTGCTGGCCGGCGACCATGTGACCGCCGAGGACCTGCCGGGCGCCACGCCCACCGACCACTGGTACCTGCTCAGCGGCGTCGAGGCGTGGTCGCCGGCCGACCACCACGCCACCGCCGTCCTCGGCGACTCGCTGACCGACGGCCGGGGCTCCACCACCAACGGCAACGACCGGTGGACCGACCAGCTCTTCGACCGGATGGCGGCCGACCCGGACACGGCCCATGTCTCCCTGCTCAACCAGGGCGCCGGCGGCAACCGGGTCCTCAACGACGGCCTCGGCCCCAGCGCCCTGGCCCGGCTGGACCGGGACGTGATCGCCCAGAGCGGCGTCGAGCGGCTGATCCTCTTCGAGGGCGTCAACGACATCGGCACGGCGGAGGCCACCGAGGAGGCCCAACGGGCCGTCGCCGACGAGCTGATCACCGCCTTCGACCAGATCGTCACCCGCGCCCACGCCCACGGCATCGAGGTGTTCGGCGCGACGCTGCTGCCGTTCGGCGACAACGAGATGTACGACGACCCCGAGGGCTGGCGCGAGTTGGCGCGCCAGACGGTCAACGACTGGGTCCGCGACAGCGGACGGTTCGACGCGGTGCTCGACTTCGACGCGGCCACCCGCGACCCGGCGCAACCGGAGCGCCTGCTGCCCGACATCCACGACGGCGACTGGCTGCATCTGACGCCCGAGGGCTACGGCCTGCTGGCCGCCTCGGTGCCGCTGGAGCTGCTGCGGTAACACCCCGACGACCCGCTCGTTCCCGCCGAGAACCGGGCCGGGCCGGCGACCCTCGTGTGGTACGGGGCGCGCGAGCGCCCCACAGCCCCCACCGCGCGAGCCGCCGGCCCGGCCCTCCCACGGTAGCCGCTCCCCGGCGGGCGGGCACGGGGTCCGCCGGCCCGTGACGCGCCCCGACCACATTCCGCAGGACGGAATGTTCCGGGATGTCTTGTGCGGCGTCCGGAGGGATGCCTACGATTTCCGGCGATGGTTCGTCGAATCGATTCGACGAACGGTTCGACCGACGGCTTCGCCACCCGACTTCGTTGCACCGCAAGGGAGTTGGCGCGGCAGGGGCCGGCCAGGAAGGGAGCGAGGCGCATGGTCACCATCAAGGACGTGGCCCGGCACGCCGGCGTCGCGCCCAGCACGGTCTCCTATGTGCTCAGCGGCTCCCGCAAGATCTCCGAGGAGACCAGGACCGCCGTCCGCGCCGCCATCGAGGAGCTGGGCTACCACCCGCGCGCCTCGGCGCGCACGCTGCGGCGCGCGCGCAGCGAGGTGCTGGTGCTGGCGGTGCCGAGGGAGCCTGGCAAGTACCGGGCCGTGGACGGCCGGTTCGCGATCGACATCGGCGACATGGCCAGGGACCGAGGCTACGACCTGCTGCTGATGACCGACCCCGACGGGGTTCGCGGGCTGACCCGGGTGGCCCGCAGCGGGCTGGCCGACGGCGCGGTGCTGATGGCGGTGCGCGAACGGGACCCGAGGATCGAGGCGTTGCGCGCGCACGGCTTCCCCACCGCGCTGGTGGGGCACGGCGAGGAGAGCGAGGGCGACGACCCGCCCTGGGTGGACCTGGACTGGGCGGCGGCGGTCTCGCTGGCGGTGCGGGAGGCGGTGGCCGCCGGGCACCGGCGGATCGCGTTCTGGGCCTCGGCCGACCACGAGTTCGAGGCCAGGAACGGCTATGCGCTGCGCGGCCTGGCCGGGGCCGAGGCGGCCGCGCGGGAGACCGGGGCCGAGGTGCGGGTGCGGCGTTCCACCGTGGAGCCGGACGAGGCGCGCGCCCGGCTCGTCGAGCTGCTCACCGCGCGCCCGCGCCCGACGGCGCTGCTGGTGCAGCACCTGATCCCGCTGCCGCTGCTGCTGGAGGAGATCGCCGCGCTCGGGCTTCGGGTCGGCGAGGACCTGGCGGTGGTGCTGGTCGGCAGCCTCCCGGACGAGGCCGGGGCGCTGCGGCTGCCGCGCGTCGAGCTGCCCGTGGGGCGGATGGCCGAGGCGGCGGTGCGGCTGGTGGTCGAGGCGATCGAGAACCCGGAACGGCCCTACGCCGAACGGGAGTTGATCGCGCCGACGCTGGTGGCCGGGGGGCCACCCATCGTGCCCCCGGGCGGCTGAGCACCTGCGGAGCCGCGACGAAGGACGGACAGGACAAACCGAACGAGAGAGTCATGCCAGCAAGCAACGGAAGGACCCGCCGGTCGGCGGTGGCCGTCGGCCTGGCGGCGGCCACCCTGGCCACCGGCCTCGCCGGCTGCGCCGCCGAGCCGGACCCGGACACGGTGACGGTGCTCAACTCGGCGACGGACACCGCCGAACACGAGGCGAACCAGGACTTCTTCGACCGCTGCGCCGAGCCGTTGGGGCTGCGGGTGGAGCAGATCAGCGTGCCGGCCGACCAGGTGGCGTCGAAGGCGCTGCGGATGGCGTCCTCGGACTCGCTGACCGACATCCTGGAGCTGGACGGCTCGGAGCTGCCGCAGTTCGCCGAGACCGGCGGGCTGCGGCCGATCGACGAGGTGGGGGTCGTGGCCGAGGGCCTCTCGGACAGCTCGGTGGCGTTGGGCTCCTTCGACGGCACCCAGTACGGGGTCGCGCGCTCGGTGAACTCCCTCGCGCTGATCTACAACACCGAGCTGCTGGCCGAGGCCGGCGTCCAACCGCCCACCACCTGGGACGAGTTGCGGCGGACGGCCGCCGAGCTGACCTCGGGCGACACCTATGGGATGGCGTTCTCGGCCACCCCGGACGCGGACGGCGTCTACCAGTTCCTGCCGTTCTTCTGGTCGGCCGGCGGCGACGAGGCGCGGCTGACCGAGGGCGAGGGCGGGGCGGCGGCGCTGGCGTTCTGGAAGGAGCTGGTGGACGGAGGCGTGGTCTCCCGTTCGGTCGTCAACTGGAACCAGCAGGACGTGAACGACCAGTTCCTCTCCGGAAGGGCCGCCATGATGATCAACGGCCCCTGGCAGGTGCCGGTGCTCGACGCCCAGGACGAGGTGGACTGGGCGGTCGCCGCGATCCCCGTCCCCGAGGCGGGGCGCGACCCGGTGCCGCCCATCGGCGGCACGGTGATGACCGTGCCGAAGAACGACGACCGCGAGCGGGAGCGGAACGCCGGCCGGCTGCTGAGCTGCCTCAACTCCGAGGAGAACCAGCTGGCCTGGGGCGAGCGGGTCAACAACGTGCCGACGCTGGCGGCGGCCGCCGAGCGCTACCGCGAGCAGAACCCGAAGCTGGCGCCGTTCGCCGACCTGGTGCTGACCGCGCGCTCGCGCACCGAACGGGTCGGCACCCGGTGGCCGGTGGTCGGCGACGCGCTGGCCGGCGCTTTCCAGTCGGTGCTGACGGGGCGCTCATCCCCCGAGGACGCGCTGCGCGACGCCCAGCGGCAGGCGGGTGAGGAGCGGTGAACGCGGCGAAGACGCGCCGGCGCGCCCCCGGCTCTCGTCAACGGGCGCTCTACCGCTGGCTGTTCGTGCTGCCGGCCGTGCTCTATCTGCTGGCGTTCTTCGGCTATCCGCTGGTGCGCAACGTCCTGATGAGCTTTCAGGAGTTCACGCCGCGCACCTACTTCACCGGCGAGGCCCCGTTCAACGGCCTGGAGAACTGGCGGGCGGTGCTGGACGACCCGCTGCTGGGCGACGCGCTGTGGCAGACGATGGTCTTCACCGTGGGCTCGCTACTCGGGCAGTTCACCCTGGGGCTGGCCCTCGCGGTGTTCTTCTCGCGGCGGTTCCGGCTCTCCGGGACGATCCGCGCGGTGCTGCTGCTGCCCTGGCTGGTGCCGATGGTGGTCTCGGCGGTGGTCTGGCGGCGGATCATGGACGAGGAACACGGGGTGCTCAACAGCTTCCTTGAGCTGGTGGGCCTCAGCTCCGACGGGGTGCCGTGGCTGTCCAGCCCGAGCGTGGCGCTGGCCTCGGTGATCCTGGTGAACATCTGGATCGGCATCCCGTTCAACATGGTGATCCTCTACGGCGGCCTGGCCGAGATACCCGAGGAGCTCTACGAGGCGGCGGCGTTGGACGGCGCCGGACCGTGGCGCACGTTCTGGCGGATCACGCTGCCGATGCTGCGCCCGGTGGTCACGGTGGTGCTGGTGCTGGGCTTCATGTCCACGGTGAAGATCCTGGACCTGGTGTTGGCGCTGACCGGCGGGGGCCCGGCCGACTCCACCCAGACGCTGGGCACGCTCACCTACCAACTCTCCTTCCTGCGCCTGGACTTCGGCCAGGGCGCGGTGGTGGGCAACATCCTGATCCTGATCAGCGCGGTCTTCGCCGTGCTCTATCTGCGCGCCAACCGGGCCGATCTCGGCCCGGGGAAGGGTAGGTGACGATGCGTCAGCGAACGGGTTCCTCGCGCGCCGCCCGCTGGGGCAGCACGACGGTGGCGCTGCTGGTGCTGGCCGTGATGCTCTTCCCCGTCTACTGGATGGTCTCCACGGCGCTCCAGCCGCACTCCTCGATCGCCTCGGCGGAGCTGCTGCCGACCTCGCCGAGCCTGGACAACTTCCGTACGGCGCTGGAGAGTCAGGGCGGCTCGTTGGTGACCAGCCTGGTGGTGGCGCTGGGCGCGGTGGTGGTGTGCCTGGCGCTGGCGGCGCCGGCGGCCTACGGGCTGGCGCAGTTCGGCCTGCGCGGCGGGCGGACCATCGTCTTCGGCACGCTGATCACCCAGATGGTGCCGGGCATCGTGGTGGCCAACGCGCTCTACAGCGCGTACGCGGAACTGGGCCTGGTCAACTCCTATCTGGGGCTGATCCTGGCGGACGCCTCGCTGGGGCTGCCGTTCGCGATCGTGCTGCTGCGGGCGTTCATGGTCTCCATCCCGAGCGAGGTGGTGGAGGCGGCGCTGGTGGACGGGGCGAACCGGTTCACGGCGTTCGTGCGGATCGTGCTGCCGATGAGTCGGAACGCGCTCATCACCTCGGGCCTCTTCGCGTTCCTCTTCGCGTGGGCGGACTTCGTCTTCGCGCTGACCCTCAACACCACCGACGACGTTCGGCCGGTCACGCTGGGCCTCTACCAGTTCATCGGGGCCCATGTGAGTGACTGGGGGGCGGTGATGGCCACGGCCGTGCTGTCGGCGATCCCGGCGGCGATACTGCTGGTCGTCGCCCAGAAGTACATCGCCGCCGGAATCGCGGGCGGCTCCCTGAAGTGACCACACGACGTGGACGGTCTCACCCGGGGCAGGCGCGCGCGACGGGCAAGCGCTTGCCCCACCGGAACAACCATCCTGACAAGGTCGAGAGAACTGATGAGCACTACCGATTCAACGCACGGCACCGACGCCCACGACGCCCCGGACTCCCCGGGCTATCCCACCTTCCCGCCCGGCTTCGCCTTCGGGACCGCGACCGCCGCCTACCAGATCGAGGGCGCCCACGACGTCGGCGGGCGCGGCCCGTCGATCTGGGACACCTACTGCCGCACGCCCGGCAAGGTCGCCGACGGCGCCACCGGGGACGTCGCCTGCGACCACTACCACCGCTACCGGGAGGACGTGGCGCTGCTGCGCGAACTCGGCGTCGACGACTACCGGTTCTCGATCGCCTGGCCGCGCGTCCAGCCGACGGGATCGGGGCCGGCCAACGCCGAGGGGCTCGCGTTCTACGACCGGCTGCTGGACGAGCTGCTGGCGGCCGGGATTCGCCCCGCCGCCACGCTCTACCACTGGGACCTGCCGCAGGCGCTGGAGGACCAGGGCGGCTGGCGGGTGCGGGAGACGGCCGAGCGGTTCGCCGAGTACGCGGCGATCGTCGCCGACCGGCTGGGCGACCGCATCCCGCGCTGGATCACCCTGAACGAGCCGTTCTGCGCGGCGTTCGTCGGCTATGCCATCGGCCGGCACGCGCCGGGGGCGCGCGAGGGCAGGGGCGCGCTGGCCGCCGCCCACCACCTGCTGGTCGGGCACGGGCTGGCGGTGCGGGCGCTGCGCGCCGCCGGGCGGAGCGAGGTGGGGATCACGCTCAACCCTGACCGGCTGCTGCCGGCCAGCGACTCCGCGGCGGACCTGGCCGCGGTGCGCCGGGCCGAGACCCTGCACAACGCGGTCTGGTTCGACCCACTCTTCGCCGGCCGCTACCCCGAGCACGAGCGGGAGACCTGGGGCGAGCTGGCCGACGGCTCCTACCGCGCGGACGGCGATCTCGACCTGATCGGCGCCCCGTTGGACTTCCTCGGCGTCAACTACTACCGCCCGATCACGATCGCCGCCGCCCCGCACCGGGAGGCCGACCCGGCGCGGCGCACCGCCGTCGACATCGGCGTCGAGGAGACCTGGCGGGACGACGTGCGGCACACCACCATGGGCTGGCCCGTGGTGCCCGAGTCGTTCACCGACCTGCTGGTGGACCTCGACCGGCGCCACCCGAACCTGCCGCCGCTGTACATCACCGAGAACGGCTCGGCCGAGGCGGACACCGTGGCCGAGGACGGGCAGGTGCACGACGCCGACCGGGTCGCCTATCTGCGGGACCACCTGGCGGCGCTGGCCGAGGCGGTGCGCGCCGGCGTGGACGTGCGCGGGTACTACGTCTGGTCGCTGCTGGACAACTTCGAGTGGGCCTTCGGCTACGACAAGCGCTTCGGCATCGTGCGCGTCGACTACGACACCCAGCGGCGCCTGCCCAAGGACAGCTACCGCTGGTACCAGGGCCTGATCCGCGACCACCGGCGGCGCCACGGCCAGCGGCCTCAGGACGTGTCGGGGACACCCGACCAACGACAGGACTAGGGAGACCCGAACACCGTGAAGTTCACCGACGGTTACTGGCTGATGCGCGAAGGGGTGGCGGCCTCGTTCGCCACCTGGGTCGCGGACGCGCGGATCGAGGAGGACCGGCTGACCCTGTGGGGTGCCACCGGCCGGGAGCGCGGCCGAGGTCAGACCCTCAACAGCCCCCTGCTCACCGTGGAGGTCTTCTCCCCCGCCGAGGGGGTGATCGGGGTGCGCTCCACGCACCACGCCGGCTCGCGCGACCGGGGCCCGCACTTCGCGCTGCGCCCCGACGAGGGTCACGCGGCGAAGGCGCGGGCGACCGGTTCGGCGCTGGAACTGGCCAGCGGGCCGCTGGCGTTGCGGGTGGACACCGAGGAGCCGTGGCGGCTCGACTTCCTGGGCGAGGGGCGCCTCCTCACCTCGGCGGGCAAGCGCGGCACCGGCTTCGCCACACTCGACGGGCAGCACCACCTGATCGCGCAACTCTCGCTGGGCGTGGGGGAGGTGGTGTACGGGCTGGGCGAGCGTTTCACCCCGTTCACCAAGAACGGCCAGTCCGTGGAGGTCTGGCAGGCCGACGGCGGCACGGCCAGCGAACAGGCGTACAAGAACGTGCCGTTCTACCTCACCAACCGGGGCTACGGCGTCTTCGTCAACCACCCGGGGCGGGTCTCCTACGAGATCGCCTCGGAGTCGGTGGGCCAGGTCCAGTTCAGCGTCGAGGACCAGTCGGTCGAGTACTACGTGATCTACGGGCCCACGCCCAAGGAGATCCTGGACCGCTACACGGCGCTGACCGGCCGGCCCGCGCTGCCGCCGGCCTGGTCGTTCGGGCTGTGGCTGTCCACGTCGTTCACCACCGACTACGACGAGGACACCGTGGGCCGCTTCACGCGCGGGATGGCGGAGCGCGACATCCCGCTGGGCGTCTTCCACTTCGACTGCTTCTGGATGCGGGCGTACCAGTGGTGCGACTTCACCTGGGACCCGGACGTCTTCCCCGACCCGGAGGGGATGCTGCGCCGGCTGAAGGACCAGGGGCTGCGGGTCACGGTGTGGATCAACCCCTACATCGGGCAGAAGTCGCCGCTCTTCGATGAGGGCCGGCGGCTGGGCCACCTGGTGCGCACCGCCGAGGGCGACGTGTGGCAGTGGGACATGTGGCAGGCCGGGATGGCGCTGGTGGACTTCACCAGCCCGGCCGCCAGGGAGTGGTACGCGAGCAAGCTGCGGGCGCTGCTGCGGCAGGGCGTGGACGGCTTCAAGACGGACTTCGGCGAACGGGTCCCGACGGACGTGGTCTGGTCGGACGGCTCCGACCCCGAGCGGATGCACAACTACTACACCCAGCTCTACAACGAGACGGTCTTCCGGGTGCTGACCGAGGAGCGCGGCGAGGGCGAGGCGGTGCTGTTCGCGCGCTCGGCGACGGCCGGCGGACAGCAGTTCCCGGTGCACTGGGGCGGGGACTGCGAGTCCACGTTCGAGGCGATGGCGGAGTCGCTGCGCGGCGGGCTGTCGCTGGGGCTCAGCGGCTTCGGCTTCTGGAGCCACGACATCGGCGGCTTCGAGGGCACGCCGACGCCGGCGGTCTTCAAGCGGTGGGTGCAGTTCGGGCTGCTCTCCTCGCACAGCCGGCTGCACGGCTCGGGCTCCTACCGGGTGCCGTGGGAGTACGACGAGGAGGCCGTCGAGGTCACCCGCGACTTCACCCGGCTGAAGAACCGGCTGGCGCCCTATCTGCTGCGGGCCGCCGAGCAGGCCAGGGACCGGGGCACGCCGGTGATGCGGGCGATGGTGCTGGAGTTCCCCGACGACCCGAGCTGCCACCCGTTGGACCGCCAGTACATGCTGGGCGAGAACCTGCTGGTGGCGCCGGTCTTCAGCGAGGACGGCGAGGTCGAGTACTACGTTCCGGCCGGGACGTGGACCCATCTGCTGACCGGCGAGCGGGTCTCCGGGCCGGGCTGGCGGCGGGAGCGGTTCGGCTTCGACAGCCTGCCGCTGCTGGCCCGGCCGGGGTCGGTGATCCCGTTGGGGGCGCACGACGAGAGCCCCGAGTACGCCCTGGCCGAGGGCGTCACCCTGCGGGTGCACGCCCCGGGGGACGGCGTCGAGGTGGTCACCCGGGTGCCGGCGGGCACCGGGGAGCGGGCGGCCGTCTTCCGGACCCGGCGGAGCGGCGACGAGCTGACGGTGACCGCCGAGGGCGCGCCAGGCGGCTGGTCGGTGGTGCTGGCCGGGCCCGACGGGTACGGCGAGCCGGTGACGGTGGCCGAGGGCGCGAACGCGGTGACCATCCCGGTCGCCGGCTGAGGGCCTGGCGCGCCGCCCGCCCCTCCTGCCGGGGGCGGGCGGCGCGTCGCTCGTCGGGGCGGGACTGTCAGTGGTGGCGTCTAGGGTGAACGCGCCCGGGTTGGCCGGGATTTCGAGGATCTTCGCCGAACGCCGAAGAACGGAGCAGCCCCATGACCACACTCGCCGACCGTCCGCACACCGCGTTGCTCGTCATCGACATGCAGCGGGACGTGGTCGCCGCCGCGCACCGCCGCGACGAGGTGATCGCCCGGATCAACTTTCTGCTGGACCGGGCCAGGGCCGAGGGCGTGCCCGTGGTCTGGGTGCAGCACTCCGACGCGGACATGCCGATCGACAGCGAGGGCTGGCGCTTCGTGCCCGAGCTGGTCCGGCGGGACGACGAGCCGCTGGTGCACAAGCGGTTCGGGGACTCCTTCGAGGCCACCGAGCTGGAGGAGGTGCTGGCGGAGCGCGGCGTGGGCCGCCTGGTGGTGACGGGCGCGCAGACCGACGTGTGCGTCCGCTCCACGCTGCACGGCGGGCTGGTCCGCGGCTACGACGTGACCCTGGTCGGGGACGCGCACACCGCGGAGGACCGGTCGGCGCACGGCGCGCCGCCGCCGGAGCAGGTGATAGCCCACACCAACCTGTACTGGCGGTTCCAGAGCGCCCCGGGCCGGCGGGGTGGCACGGTGAACGCGGCGGAGGTGGACTTCGGGCCGGCGGAGCGGGCGACCGGCGCCGCCTGACCTGGGCTCACGCGCCGTCGAGCCGGTCGCCCCCGGCCACGAGCCCGTCGATCATGGCCAGCAGCGGCGGGGTCCAGTGGCGGCCGTAGGCGGCGCGGAGCGTCGGGTCGCGCCAGTCGAGGCCGGTGACGCGGGAGCGGCAACGGGCCGCGCCACAGCGGCAGTTCATCGACCAGTCGGCGACGGCGGTGAGGGTGGCGTAGTCGATGGTCAGCTCCTCGCCGGGGGCGACGTCGCGCCGGGTCTCGATGGTGAGGGCGTCCCGGTGCCAGAGGTTCGGCTCGCAGGAGTGGTTGCCGAAGCGCACCGGGTGGTCGGGGGTCAGCAGCAGATGCAGGCCCTCGCCCACCGAGAGGCTGTCGTGCCGGGTGAGGGTGGCCAGCGTGGCGTCGTCGATCAGGCGGCCGCCGAGGCGTTCGACCACGGTGCCGGCCGGCAGTGGGACGCGGGCGACGAGCCCCCGGCCCTCGATCGGCGAGGGCCGGACCTCGACGCCCGGGTGCAGCCAGCAGGTGACCGGAACGGGGCCGAGGCCGGGGACGACGTCTCCGGCGCGGTCCCGGGCTGAGCGATCACGGCCGGGGTGGTCGTGCTGGTTTGTCACTGTCGGTTGCCTTTCCTGTTGCGTCTTTCCTTGCGTTTCTGTTTGCGTTTCTGAGTGCGATGCCGGCGGCCCCGTGATCGTTCCGACATGGTTCGGGGCGTTTTAGGCGCCGGGTACCGGGAACCCGCCGTGGTCGAGGTGATAGGACATGTCGAAATCGACCAAGACGCTCGCGGACGCCCCCGCTCACCCCGCCCACCCCGTTCCCGAGATCCCCGGCCACCAGGAGTGGCGGCTGCTGCTGGAGGAGCACGCGGCCGAGCGCGCCCTGGGCTCCGTTCCCGAACGCGCCGTGTTCGGCGAGCAGTTGCCGGAGACCGACTGACCGGACCGACCACCGGCGCGGGAGGAGAGGCGGCATGACCGCACAGACCAGACGCACGGCGCGAGCGCTGCTCGACCGCTGTGGCGAGACCTACGCGGCCCAGGCCGGCATCCGGCTGCGGGACACCCCGGCGCCGCTCTACCAGACGCTGGTGCTGGCGCACCTGCTGTCGGCGCGGATCAAGGCCGATGTCGCGGTGGCGGCGGCCCGGGCGCTCTTCGACGCGGGGATGCGCACCCCGCGCGCCATGGCCGACGCCACCTGGCAGCGGCGGGTGGACGCCCTGGGCGTGGGCCACTACCGCCGCTACGACGAGCGGACCGCCACCCAACTCGGCGACGGTGCCCGGCTGTTGCTCGACCGCTACGGCGGCGACGTGCGGCGGATGCGCGAGGAGGCGCCGACCCGGCTGCGGGAGTATCCGGGGATAGGCCCGATGGGCGTGGACATCTTCCTGCGCGAGGTGCAGGCCGTCTGGCCCGAGTACGCGCCGTATGTCGACAGCCGCGCGAAGGAGGGCGCCCGCCGGGTGGGCCTCCCGCGTTCGGCCCGGGGGCTGTCCGAACTGGTGCGGAGGGCCGACATTCCCCGGCTGACAGCGGGTCTCGTCCGGGTATCCCTGGACAAGAGGTTGGCCAGGGACGTGACCGACCTGGCCCGCGCCTGAACCGAGCACGACGGTCCTGGAGGCGGACGCATGACCGACGCCGAGGCTTTCGAGATGGACGCGCTGTGGGCGGACTTCCACAACGCGGTGAACATGACCTCGCAGGAGTTGGCGGCCTGGCTGCGGGTGAGCAGCGCGGGCGAGGAGGCCGAGCGCCTTCCCGAACGCGCCGGCTCCGAGCGGGGGCGCGGGGTCCTCGCGATCCTGCGGAAACGCCAGATGGATCTCACCGAGGCCGACATCGACCTGATGCGCGAGGTCGTGGAGACCGTCACGACCGAACGGGCGGCCGGCCCCCGCGAGGAGCGGCCTGAGCCCGACTGGCGCTACCAGCTGATGTCGCTGGGGCACGACCCGCTGCGCGCCGGCTGAGCGCGGGCG
>NZ_RFFJ01000161.1 GCF_003696235.1 Streptomyces triticirhizae | reverse complement strand
AAAGCGCCCACAAAGATGCTCGAACATCCTCGCAAACAACTCAAAAATCTGGCATTGACTTTTGGCACACTGTTGAGTTCTCAAGGAACGGACGCTTCCATCAAACCCCCCTCGGGGCCCTCCGGGCACTTCCCTTCGCTGTGTCCACTACTTTAGAACCAACCCCACCCGAATTCCAAATCGGGGTTCTCGGGGAGGATTTTCGGCGTGCCGAAAAGAGCCCCCGAGAGGGAGATCGTTGCTTGGTAGTGGGCTGTCGCCGAAGCTGCTCCGAAGGGTCTGACGACCGGCTTCCAGGGGCGTCTGCTTCAGGCGACTCGATCCACGTTACGACTCCGTGGCCGGCACGTCAAGCCGGGCAGCTCGGCGGCGCGGCTGGTGGGCCCGGTAGGGGCTGACGGTGGGGTCGTCGGCGATCCAGTAGCGCCACGGGTGGACCGCGCCCGGGCCCGATATGCCCGTGCGGGGACCGGAGTTGATCCGGCCGCGCGGGACCGGGGTGCCCTGGCGGACGTGGAGCGGGGCGGTCGGTTCGCCGCAGACGTCGGTGCCGTCGAGGGCGCGGTCCACGCCGAGGGCGGTGGCCAGTCGGGCCGGGCCCTTGGCCAGCTCGGTGTCCTTGCGGGCCTTGGCCCTGCGGGTGCGGGCCAGTTCCGCGCCGGTGAGGATCTCGCCGGCGCGGAGCAGGACTCCGCTGGCGTGGCCCTCGGGTCCGCAGACCAGGTTGAGGCAGTGCCACATGCCATAGGTGAAGTAGACATAGGCGTGGCCGGGCGGGCCGTACATCGAGGCGTTGCGCTGGGTGCGGCCCCGGAAGGCGTGGGAGCCGGGGTCGATCTCCCCGGCGTACGCCTCGACCTCGGTGATCCGGAGGGTGATGGTGCCCTGTTCGGTGGTGCGGACCAGGGTGCGGCCGAGGAGTTCGGGGGCGACGTCGAGCACCGCTCGGTCGAAGAAGTCGCGGGGCAGCGGCTGGTCGGGGGTGGGCTTCTTCGGCACGTCTCTCTTCCGGCGCTTCAGGGGTGGTCGGCTGACTAGGCTAACCGGACAAGCGAACCGTTCGACGAGGAGGTTTCCGCTCTATGTCCGAGTTGCGCCGTCGTCCCCTGCCGCATGACTTCCATCCGCCGGTGGCCGCGTTCACGGTGACCAGTGAGGAGTTCCAGGACGGTGGGGCGCTGCCCGAGGCGCAGGTGTACGCGGGAGGCAACCGTTCTCCGCAGCTGAGCTGGTCCGGTTTTCCGGAGGGGACCCGGAGCTTCGCGGTGACCTGCTTTGACCCGGACGCGCCGACGGGGAGTGGGTTCTGGCACTGGGTGCTGTTCGACCTGCCGGCCTCGGTGACCGAGCTGCCGGCGGGGGCCGGGGGCGCGGACGGGTCCGGGCTGCCGGCGGGGGCGGTGACGGTGCGGAACGACTATGGGACGCGGGACTTCGGCGGGGCCGCGCCGCCGCCCGGGGACGGGCCGCACCGCTATGTGTTCACCGTGTACGCGGTGGACCAGGAGAAGTTGGGTCCCGACGAGAACGCGACGCCGGCGCAGGTGGGCTTCATGCTGCGGTTCCACGCGCTGGGTCGGGCGCGGCTGATCGGCGAGTACGAGGTGCCGGCCGAGGGCTGATCCCGAGCGTGTTCACCTCCCGTTCCCGTGAAGTGCCGCCGGGGGAAATTGCGTTGTCCCACCGTGGTGGTGGCGGCACAGTGGGTGCCGGCCCGCCGGGGACGGCGGCGCGGGAACGGGGAGGTGGTCGGGGTGTCGGGCACCCTGGTGTTGAACGCGAGCTATGAGCCGCTGTCGACGGTGTCGCCGCGGCGGGCCGTGGTGCTGGTGTTGCAGCGCAAGGCGGATCTGGAGCACGCGGTGCCTGGCTCGCGCTTCCGGGCGGCCGCCCTCGACCTTCCGGTGCCGCAGGTGATCAGGTTGCGGCGGTTTGTGAAGGTTCCGTTTCGACAACAGGCGCCCTGGTCGCGGCGGGGGGTGCTGGTGCGGGACCGGCACCGGTGCGCGTACTGCGGGCGGCGGGCGACGACGGTGGACCATGTGGTGCCGCGTTCGCGCGGGGGCCGCGACACCTGGCTGAATACCGTCGCCGCCTGTGCGGACGACAACCGACGGAAGGCGAACCGGACGCCGGCCGAGGCGGGGATGCGGCTGCTGGTCGAGCCGTTCCAGCCGACCCCTGCGGACGCGCTGGTGTTGGCGCTGGGCGGGCAGGGCGCGGTGGGCGAGCTGCCGGAGTGGCTGACCGCCGGGACGGCGGCCGGCTCGTTGCGGGTGGCCTGAGTTACGGAACAACGCGGCGGTGCCGTCCGGGAGTTGGCTTCCGGGCGGCACCGCCGTCGGGCGTCCTGGAGGGACGGTGGGTCACTCGATGTAGGGGCGTTCCCGGGGGGACGGGGGCTTGTCGAGGGTGGGGCCGCCGCCCTGGCCGCCGGTGCCTCCGCCGCCGTTGTCGTTGTCGCCGGCGCCGGTGATGCGGTTGAGGTTGCCGCCGAGGCCCTTGAGCGCCTCGCCGATCTCGCTGGGCACGATCCAGAGCTTGTTGGACTCGCCCTGGGCGATCTTGGGGAGCATCTGGACGTACTGGTAGGAGAGGAGCTTCTGGTCGGCGTCGCCGGCGTGGATGGCCTCGAAGACGGTGCGGATGGCCTGGGCCTCGCCCTCGGAGCGGAGGGCGGCGGCGCGGGCGTCACCCTCGGCGCGCAGGATCTCGGACTGCTTGGCGCCCTCGGCCTGGAGGATCTCCGACTGCCGGACGCCCTCGGCCTGGAGGATCGCGGCGCGCTTGTCGCGGTCGGCGCGCATCTGCTTCTCCATCGAGTCCTGGATGGAGGTGGGCGGCTCGATGGCCTTCAGCTCGACGCGGTTGACGCGGATGCCCCACTTGCCCGTCGCCTCGTCGAGCACCCCGCGCAGCGCGGCGTTGATCTCCTCGCGGGAGGTGAGGGTGCGCTCCAGGTCCATGCCGCCGATGATGTTCCGCAGGGTGGTGACGGTGAGCTGCTCGATCGCCTGGATGTAGTTGGAGACCTCGTAGGTCGCCGCGCGCGCGTCCGTCACCTGGTAGTAGATGACGGTGTCGATGTTGACGACGAGGTTGTCCTGGGTGATCACCGGCTGGGGCGGGAACGGGACGACCTGTTCCCTGAGGTCGATCCGGTTGCGGATGCGGTCGATGAAGGGAACGACGATGTTGAGGCCGGCGTTGAGCGTGCGCGTGTAGCGACCGAAGCGCTCGACGATGGCTGCGCTGGCCTGCTGGATCACCTGGATGGTTTGGACGAGCGCGATGACGACCAGCACCACCAGGATGATCAGCACGATGATGATGGCGTCCATCGTGTACTCCCCCTGCTGCTAGTTGAGTTGGGACGATTGTCGGGACAGCTGCGTGTCGCGGCAGCCATCACATCACGATGGCGGTGGCTCCGTCGATCTCGACGACGCTCACCTGGGTGCCCGGCTCGTAGGTGTCCTCGTCGCCCAGCGCGCGGGCCGACCACTCCTCGCCGGCGAGCTTGATGCGCCCGCTGTGGGTGTCGACGCGCTCCAGCACGATGGCGGAGCGTCCCTTGAGGGCGTCGACGCCGCTGCGCAGCTCGGGCGGGCCGTTGCCGGCGCGGCGGGCGATGGGGCGGACGGCGAGGATCAGCGCGGTGGAGACCACCGCGAAGACCAGCACCTGGATGACCAGGCTGTCGGTGAACGAGGCGGTGATGGCCGCCGCGACGGCGCCGGCGCCGAGCATCCCCAGCTCCGGCATGGTGGTGAGCACCAGCGCGATGCCGAATCCTCCGGCGGCTATCAGCCACCACACCCAGAAGTCCACCAAGCCATCGTAATGCCGTGGTGGGGCCCGGGAACAGGTCGCAACCGGTCAGTGCGGCCGGTCTGTTGGGGTCGCCTGGTGGCGGTCGGTCAGGTGGGCGGTCGGTCAGGTGAGCGGGAGGCCCCTCGCGGTCCACCGGTCGCCCTGGCGCTCGACGATCAGGGGCAGGCCGAAGCAGCGGGAGAGCTGGGCGGAGGTGAGGGTGTCCTCGACGGGCCCGGCGGCCAGGACCTTGCCGCCCCTGATGAGCAGGACGTGGGTGAAGCCGGGGGCGATCTCCTCGACGTGGTGGGTGACCATCACCATCGAGGGGGCGTAGGGGTCGCGGGCCAGGCGGCCGAGCCGGCGGACCAGGTCCTCGCGGCCGCCGAGGTCGAGGCCGGCGGCGGGCTCGTCCAGGAGCAGCAGTTCGGGGTCGGTCATCAGGGCGCGGGCGATCTGGGTGCGCTTGCGCTCGCCCTCGGAGAGGGTGCCGAAGCGGCGGTCGAGGAGGTCGTTCATGCCGAGGCGGTCGAGGAAGGCGCGGGCGCGCTGCTCGTCGACGGCCTCGTAGCTCTCCTGCCAGCCGGCGGTCATGCCGTAGGCGGCGGTGAGCACGGTCTGAAGGACGGTCTGGCGGCGGGAGAGCTTGTCGGCGAGCGCGCTGCTGGCCATGCCGATGCGGGGGCGCAGTTCGAAGACGTCGACGCCGCCCAGCTTCTCGCCGAGGATCTGGACGGTGCCGCTGGTGGGGAACAGATAGCTGGACGCGACGTTCAACAGGGTCGTCTTGCCGGCTCCGTTGGGGCCCAGGATCACCCAGCGCTCGCCCTCGGCGATCGACCAGGAGACCTTGTCCAGCAGAGCGCGGCCTTCGCGGACCACGGATACGTCCACCAGCTCCAGTACATCGCTCATGCGCGCGGTTACTCCCCTTGCCATCGCCGTTTCGGTGCCTGTGGGCACTTCCCCAGGACAAAACCTACGCCACCCTTCACCGGCATCGAGCGTCAGGCGGCTTGTTCCGGGTTCTTATCTAAGGTAGAGGGCATGTGGGAGGAACCTCGTGTGGGGCGGCTGGCCGCCTGGGGCAACGCGCTGTTGGCCGGTCTGGTGTCGCCGGACGACGCGGCGGCCGGGGTGGTCGCCGACGACGCGGCGCACCGGGTGGTGGGGCTGCCGGGCGAGTCGGGCCAGGTCGGGCTGACGTTGGCGCTGGGCCGGCTGCGGGCGCTGGGCGCCGTGGGGTTGCGGATCGCGCTGCCGGCGCCGGGGCATCCGCTGGGGCTCTCGGGTCCGCCGGAGTTCAACGAGGCGGCGTTGGAGGCGGGTGAGGCGGTGCTGGTGTCGGGGCCGGCGCTGGGTCTGGTGCCGGAGGTGGTGGAGCGGGGTCCCGCCGGGGACGTGTGGTGCGAGGTGCTGTGGCGGGTGTCGCCGGTGCGGCAGGCGCCGCCGGCTGATGTGCCGTCGTTGGGTGAGGCGGAGCGCGAGTTGGCGGAGGTGCTGCGGGACGCGACGCGGGCGTTGACGGCGTTGGACGTGGCGGGTTCGGGGCCGGTGGCCGAGGCGGCGCTGGCGGCGTACCGGGCGCGGACGGAGCGGGGGCGGCAGCTGTTGGCGCCGGGGTATCCGCCGCGCGCGGTGCGGGTGTTGGAGTTGGCGGGGCGGGTGGCGGCGCTGGTGGACATCGCGGGGCGTGACGAGGGGGGCGGGGCGGTGAGCGCCGGGGAACTGGCCCGGCGCGAGGCGCTGTTGCGGCCGGTGGAGCGGGCGGCGCGGCGGGCGCGGGTGGCGGCGTACAACGCCTGTGCGGAGGAGCGGGAGCGGCAGCGGGGGTAGGAGGCGGCGGCCAACGGGAGCGGCCCCCGGGGCCGGTTGGCTTCCCGGGGGCCGCTTCGGCGGTGGGGCCTCGTCAGTCGTTGACGGCCGCGTTGCCGAAGGTCGGGTTGAGCAGGCCGATCACGTTGATCGAGTTGCCGCTGAGGTTGACCGGCACGTGGATCGGCGCCTGGATGTTGTTGCCCGAGGCGACCCCGGGCGAGCCGGCGGCGCCGCCGATGGCGCCGGAGTCGGCTGCGGCACTGCCGGCGGCGGCGCCCAGGGTGGCGCCGGTGGCGGCGAGGACCAGGGCGGCCTTCTTCGCGGTGTTCATGAGATGCGTTCCTCCTGGACGGATGCGTGTGCCGCGACTCCTCGGTGGGAGTCGCGCGTTGCACAACGCGTCGATCTGGCGTGCGGCACGGGCGGGCTGCCCGTTACCCCCGTACGGATCAACGCGTGGGGTGTGGGCTGACGGTGGCCGTGCCCGGTCAGTGGTTGGCGGCGATGTTGCCGAAGGCCGGGTTGAGCAGGCCGATCACGTTGATGGTGTTCCCGCTGACGTTGACGGGGACGTCCACCGGGATCTGGACGCTGTTGCCGGAGATGACGCCGGGCGAGCCGAGGGCGGCGCCGGCGGCTCCGCTGTCGGCGTTGGCCACGCCGGCCCCGGTCGCGGCGATTCCGCCGACGAGGAGAACGACGGCGCCGGCCTTCCTGAGGTTGTTCACGTTGCGTCCTTTGGCTGGGTTTCTCGAAGACGGCCGGTGCGGGGTTGCCCCGGCCCGCCCTCAACAACGGCCGCTCGTGGGCGGGGACACGCCCGGGTCGCCCGCCTCACCCGATGGTATGAAGAGCGGAGTTGACCATGGTCCGACGAAGCGGGACCGGAGGCGACAGAACCCGGCTCGCCGCGCCCGGTTGGGGGTGCCGGCCGCTCGTCGTCGGGGCTCAGTCGGCGATGCCGTGGCGGACCGCCCAGAGGGCGGCCTGGGTGCGGTCGGCGAGGTCCAGCTTCATCAGGATGTTGGAGACATGGGTCTTCACCGTCTTCTCGGAGAGCACCAGGGCGCGGGCGATCTCCCGGTTGGCGCGGCCCCTGGCGATCAGGGCCAGCACCTCGCGCTCCCGGTCGGTGAGCGAGCCGCCCCGGCCGCCGCCCCCGCCCTCCTGGGCCAACAGGGCGCCGGCCACCTCGGGTTGGAGCAGCACATGCCCGGCGTGCACGGAGCGGATGGCGCCGGCGAGGGCGTCGGGGTCGATGTCCTTGTGCACATAGCCGGCGGCCCCGGCGCGCAGCGCGGGCACGATGGTGCGGCGCTCGGTGAAGCTGGTGACGATCAACACCCGGGCGGCGTTGCCCCGTTCGCGGAGTTGGCCGAGGGCCTCGACGCCGTCGGTGCCGGGCATCTTGACGTCCATCAGGATGACGTCGGGGCGCAGTTCCTCGGCGGCGGCGACGCCGGCCGACCCGTCGGCGGCCTCGCCGACCACCTCTATGTCGTCCTGCACCTCAAGGAAGGTCCGCAGGCCGCGCCTGACCACCTGGTGGTCGTCCACGATCAGCACGCGAATGGCCCTGGTCTCAGGCACCCGGCACCTCCATCTCGATCACGGTTCCCTCGCCGGGTGTTGAGCGCACGGCGAGCGTGCCGCCGACGGCCGCCGCCCGGTCGCGCATGGAGACCAGGCCCAGGTGGCGCCCGGCGGTGCGGACGGCGTCGGGGTCGAAGCCCGTTCCGTCGTCGCTGACCCGCAGCACGGTGGCGGTGCCCCGGCGGCGCAGCGCCACGGTGACGGTGCCGGGGTCGGCGTGGCGGAGGGCGTTGTGCAGGGCCTCCTGGGCGACGCGCAGCAGCGCCGACTCCTGGGGCGCGGGCAGGGCGCGGGTGTCGCGGCAGTCGAAGAGCACCTTGGCGGGGTGGGCGCGGTCCAGGACCTGGGTCTGGGCGCGCAGGGTCGCGGCGAGGCCGTCCTCGTCGAGGGCGGCGGGGCGCAGTTCGACGACGGCGGCGCGCAGTTCCTCGGCGGCCTCGGCGGCGAGCGCGGTGACCTGGCCCAGCTCGCTCCTGGCGCGTTCGAGGTCGCGGTCGATGAGGGTGGCGGCGGCCTGGGCGGTGAGCCGGAGCGAGAAGAGCTTCTGGGCGACGGCGTCGTGCAACTCGTGGGCGAGTCGGGCGCGTTCGTCGGAGATGGTCAGCTCGCGGCTGCGCTCGTAGAGGCGGGCGTTGGTCAGGGCGATGGCGGCGTGTTCGGCCAGCAGGTGGAGGAGCTGCTCGTCCTCGCCGGTGAAGCCGCAGCCGTCGCGGGGGCGCGGGGCGTCCCTGGGGCAGCGCTTGTTGGCGAGGAAGATGGCGCCGAGCACCTCCTCGCCGTCGGCGATCGGCATTCCGAGGAAGTCGGTCATCTCGGGGTGGGCCGAGGGCCAGCCCTCGAAGCGGGGGTCGAGGCGGACGTCGGGGAGCCGGACGGGGGTGGCCGAGGTGAGCATAGCGGCGAGGATGCCGTGCTGGCGGGGCAGCGGGCCGATGGCCTTCCACTGGCGGTCGGTGACGCCGTCGACGAAGAACTGTCCGAAGCCGCCGTTGCCGTCGGGGATGCCGAGCGCCGCGTAGCGGGCGTCGAGCAGCTCGCGTGCGGAGCGCACGATGGTCTGGAGCACGTCGTGCACCTGGAGCGTGCGGTTCATGGCGAGCAGCGCGGCGGAGACGGCCGCGAGACCGGTGGGTTGGCCCATGGTCGAAACGGTAACCCGCCGCCGCCCCTGGTCGGATCGGGCGGCGGCGGGTGCCGGGGTCGGGCCCTCGGCCTAGGTCGTGCGGCCGAGGCGGGCACGGTTCTCCGGCGGGTCAGGCGCGCATGACCTCGGGCTCGTGGCGGCGCAGGAACCTCATCACCAGGAAGCCGCAGATCACGGCGAGCACCAGCAGGGCGCCGACGTCGAGCAGCCAGTAGCCGGCCTCGTGCTTCCACAGCGGGTCCGGGTCGGGCTCGGCGGTGGGCGAGGCGGTCAGCGTGTTGAGGTCGACCGTGGTGCCGGTGCCGGCCAGGGCCCAGCGGGAGGGCATCAGCCAGGCGAGCTGCTCCACGCCGAGGGTGCCGTGGACCTGGAAGAGGGCGCCGGTGAAGACCAGTTGGACCACGGAGATCATCACCAGCAGCGGCATGGTCATCTCGGAGGTGCGGACCAGCGCGGAGATCACCAGGCCGATCATCATCGAGGTGCAGCCGAGGGTCATGATGACCAGGCTCATCTCGATGGCGGGCGAGTCGCTGAGGATCACGCCCTCCGGGGGCATGTCGCGGGGGGCGAAGCCGATGATGCACAGGATCGCGCCCTGGAGCACGGTGACGATGCCCAGCACGAAGACCTTGGACATCAGGTACGCGGAACGGGAGAGGCCGACGGCCCGTTCTCGTTCGTAGATGACGCGTTCCTTGATCAGCTCGCGGACCGCGTTGGCCGCGCCGGCGAAGCACATGCCGACGACGAGGACGAGCAGCACGATGCTGGCGTCGCCGTTGCGCAGGCCGTTCTCCAGCGGGCCGTAGCCGAGGCCGTTGTCGGCCGGGATGGCGAGGCTGACCAGGCCCAGGATGATCGGCAGGGCGACGGTCAGGACGAGGAAGCCCCGGTCGGCGAGGATCACGGCGGAGTAGCGGCGCATCAGGGTCAGCACCTGGGAGCCCCAGGTCTGGGCCTTCTGCTGCATGACGCCCATCGGCTGGTAGGGCGCGGCCTGCGGCTGCACCGCGTCGAGGTCGGCGGCGTACATCTGGTAGTGCTGCGAGCCGCGCCAGCGGCCCATCCAGTCGTAGTCGCGGTAGTTCTCGAACGCGGAGAAGACGTCGGCCCAGCTGTCGTAGCCGAAGAAGTTGAGCGCCTCGTCGGGCGGGCCGAAGTAGGCGACGCCGCCGCCGGGGGCCATCACCAGCACCCGGTCGCAGAGGCCGAGTTCGGCCACGGAGTGGGTGACGACGAGCACGGTGCGGCCGTCGTCGGCCAGGCCGCGCAGCAGCTGCATCACGTCGCGGTCCATGCCGGGGTCGAGGCCCGAGGTGGGCTCGTCGAGGAAGATCAGCGACGGCTTGGTGAGCAGCTCCAGGGCGACCGAGACCCGCTTGCGCTGGCCGCCGGAGAGCGAGGAGATCCGCTTGTCGGCGTGCGGCACGAGCTTCAGCTCGGCGAGCACCTCCTCGACCCGGTTGTTGCGCTCGGCGGCGCCGACGTCGCCGGGGAACCTGAGCTGGGCGGCGAGCCGGAGCGCCTGCCGGATGGGCAGCGCGGTGTGCAGGATGTCGTCCTGCGGGACGAGTCCGATGCGGTGCCGCAGCTCGGCGAAGTGCGTGTACAGGTTCCGGTGGTCGTAGAGGACCTCGCCGTAGGTGGCCGGGCGGTAGCCGGTCAGGGCGCGCAGCAGGGTCGACTTGCCGGAGCCGGACGGGCCGATGACGCCGATCAGCGACTTCTCGGGGACGCCGAAGGAGACGTCGTTGAGGATCGTGGTCTGGCCGTTGTTGACCTGGACGGTCAGGTGGCGGGCCGAGAAGGAGACCTCACCGGTGTCGACGAACTCCTGGAGCTGGTTGCCGACCAGGCGGAACGTCGAGTGGCCGATGCCGACGGTGTCGTTGGGGCCGAGGTTGGCCCGGCCGTTCTTCGGCAGCTGCTGGCCGTTGACGTAGGTGCCGTTGTGGCTGCCGAGGTCGTGGATCTCGAACCGGCCGTCCGAGTGGGCCAGGAACTCGGCGTGCAGCCGGGAGACCTGGAGGTCGGAGACGACCAGCTCGTTCTCCAGCGCGCGGCCGATCCTGGTGACCTTGCCGACGGAGAGCTGGTGGAGGCTGGTGGCCCCGTGGTTCGGCGGCTCGCCATGCGGCTGTCCGGCCGCCGGCTGGTGCTGCGGCGGCGGCCCCGCCGGTGGCTGGTGCTGGGGCGGCCCGGCGGTGGCGGCCTGCGCCTGCGCGTAGGGCATCGCGGGCGCCTGCTGCGACTGGTACGGCACGGCCGGCGCCTGCTGCGACGGGTACGGCGCCGAGGCGCCGGCGGAGAAGGTCAGCCGGGGGCCGTCGGTGGCGTTTCCCAGATGTATGACCGTGCCGGGGGCGAGCGCGTGCTGTTGGACGCGCTGCCCCTGGGCGTAGGTCCCGTTGGTGCTGCCGTGGTCCTCGATGACCCAGCTCTGCCCACCCCACCGCACGGTCGCGTGACGCCACGAGACACGAGCGTCCTGAAGGGCGAAGTCGCCCTGTGGATCTCTACCGAGGCTGTACGACCTGGTAGGGTCCAATGTCCAGATTTGACCGTTCAATTCGAGTACGAGTTCCGGCACTCCATGCCCCACAAAGTTGTCCCCCGAGTGACCTCCGGCCGGAAGTCTAGGGATGGTTGAACATCGTTGGGGAACTATTCCAGGCTCTGGCCGGAAACGGGAAGTCGCCCCCCGAAAGTCACCAAGCTGTCGCGAAGCGTGGGCTCCGCTGTGACGTTCACCGCACGGCCTGGGCGCTCGCGCCGCTGGTCGGGGTGTCCGTCTGCCGGACCGCGCGCCGGTCTCCCGCGCCCCAGCCGCTAACGTGGGCCCCATCATGACCTCCGTGACTTGGGCCGACGAGAACGCCCCCACGCTGCTGGTGAAGATCTTCGGCCGGGACCGCCCGGGGCTGACGGCCGGACTGTTCCGGACGCTGGCGGGCTTCCGGGTGGACGTCATCGACATCGAACAGGTCGTCACCCGGGGGCGGATCACGCTGTGCGCGCTGGTCCGGCCGCCGGCCGGGGACGCGTCGCACGCGGCCGAGGGCGAGCTGCGGGCGACCGTGCACGCCTGGGCTGAGGGCGCCGGGCTCCAGGCGGAGATCATCTCCGGAACCGGTGACAACCCGGCGCGCGGCACCGGGCGCAGCCATGTGACGGTGCTGGGGAACCCGTTGACCGCCGAGGCCACGGCGTCCGTGGCGGCGCGGATAGCGGCCACCGGCGGGAACATCGACCGGATCTACCGGCTGGCCAAGTACCCGGTGACGGCCGTGGAGTTCGATGTCTCCGGCGTGCCGACGGAGGAGCTGCGGACCGCGCTGGCCAGGGAGGCGGCGGCCAGCGGCGTGGACATCGCCGTGGTGTCCTCGGGCCTGCAACGGCGGGCGCCCCGGCTGGTGGTGATGGACGTGGACTCGACGCTGATCCAGGACGAGGTGATCGAGCTGTTCGCGGCGCACGCCGGCTGCGAGGAGCGGGTCGCCGAGGTGACGGCGGCGGCGATGCGCGGGGAGTTGGACTTCGAACAGTCGCTGCACCAGCGGGTCGCGCTGTTGGCCGGTCTCGACGAGTCGGTGGTCGACAAGGTGCGGTCCGAGGTGCGGCTGACGCCGGGCGCGCGGACGTTGATCCGCACGCTCAAGCGTCTCGGCTGCCAGGTGGGCGTGGTCTCGGGCGGGTTCACCCAGGTGACGGACGCGCTGCGGGAGCGGCTCGGGTTGGACTTCGCAGCGGCCAACACCCTCGAGGTGGTGGACGGGAAGCTGACCGGCCGGGTGGTCGGCGAGGTGGTGGACCGGCCGGGGAAGGCGCGGCTGCTGCGGCGGTTCGCCGCCGAGGCCGGGGTGCCGCTGTCCCGCACGGTGGCGATCGGGGACGGCGCCAACGACCTGGACATGTTGAACGCGGCGGGCCTCGGGGTGGCGTTCAACGCGAAGCCGCTGGTGCGCGAGGCGGCGCACACGGCCGTCTCGGTGCCGTTCCTGGACACCGTGCTGTACCTGCTGGGCATCACCAGGGAAGAGGTGGAGGCCGCCGACGCCCAGGGCTGAGGCGCGGGCCTCCCCCGGCCTCAGTCGTGGGGCGTCCAGAGGGTGACCAGGCGCGCCGCGCCGGGCTCCAGCGACTTCCACCCGCCGGTCAGCGTCAGCACGGCCTGGGCCGCCGTCGGGAAGCCGGTGGCCCGCAACCGGGCGCGGGTGTCGCCCTCGGAGGTGCCGGCGAGCAGGTCGGCCAGCGCGTGCAGGGTCGGGTTGTGGCCGACGACCAGCAGGTCGCGGACCGCGTCGTCCACCTCGTTGAGCACGGCGATCACCTCGCCTGGCGTGGCCTCGTAGAGCCGGCTCTCGTAGGTGGTCCTGGGGCGGCGGGGCAGCACGGAGGCGCACAGCTTCCAGGTGTCGCGGGCGCGCACGGCCGTGGAGCAGAGGGTGAGTTCGGGGGTGACGCCGGCGCCGGCGAGCCAGCGGCCGGCGAGGAGGGCGTCCTGACGGCCCCGCTCGGCGAGCGGTCGATCGTGGTCGGCGACGTCGGGCCAGTCGGCTTTGGCGTGTCGGAGAAGAACGATCCTGCGGACAACTTCGACGCTCATGTGCCCCAGCTTCGCACGAAACGGGCAGTCGGGGTCGGGGCGTTGGGCATCGGTGCCGCCCCGGGTGGGCCGGCCCGGCGCGGGAGGGCACCGGGTGGGCCGGTCGGCGTCAGAGCAGGGTCACCCTGAGGTGCTCCACGACGCGGGTGAACGGGTCCGTGCCGCTGGCCGTCGCGTTCTCCCCGCCGGAGGCGAGCAGGGCGAGGAGCCCGAGGAAGACGGCGACGGGCAGGGCCACGGCCCACCAGCGCAGGCGCAGCTCCCGTTGGCTGGTCTGGGCGCGGGCGGTCATGGCGCCTCCCTTTTCTCCGCTGCTGTTCGCGGGTGCGTTGATCAGCGATCTACGAGAAATCTAGGGAAGGTCGCGCCCGAGGCCCATCCGGTGAGCCACCCAGTCGCCCCTGAACCCAGCCCCCTAGGGGATGGTGGGGCCAGCCCCACCACGGAGCGGCGCCGCGGGGGTGTCAGGGCGAGGCGACGGTGGCGATCACGGCGATGACCACCGTGATCCCGAGCATGGCGCCCAGGATGAGCAGCAGGGTGCGTTGTCCGTTGCCGGGGTTGGGGTCGAGCGCTGGCATGGCACCAGTCTCGCACTCAGTGCCCGTCCTCCACGCAGCGGTCCCGCCCGGCGAGCACCCCGCAGCAGACCTGGGCGGCCAGCAGCGCCATCAGCAGCAGCAGCGGGGCCGTCCAGCCGCCGGTCGCCTCGTTGAGCGCGCCCACCAGCAACGGGCCCGGCACGGACAGCAGATAGCCGACGCTCTGCGCGAAGGCGGAGAGCCGGATCACGCCGGGGCCGGTGCGGGCGCGCAGGCCGATCATGGTGAGGGCGACGGTGAACGCGGTGTTGGCGACGCCCAGCAGCACCGCCCACGCCCAGGCGCCGCCGGCCGGCGCCAGCCACAGCCCGAGGTAGCCGCCGAAGCCGCACAGGCCGACGGCGATCACCAGCGGGCCCTGGCTGCGCAGCCGAGTGGCGAGGGTGGGCACCAGGAAGCTGAGCGGGGCGCCCATGCCCATCACCAGCGCGAGCAGCAGGCCGGCCGTGGAGGCGGAGACGCCGGCGTCGCGGTAGATCTGCGGCAGCCAGCCCATGGTGATGTAGGCGGCCGTCGCCTGGAGCCCGAAGAACACGGCCAGCGCCCAGGCGGTGGGCGAGCGGGTCAGGCGCAACGGCCGCCCCTCGGGGCCGGCTTCGGTGCCGCCGGGGCGGCGGGCGGCCCCGCCCCTGGCGCGCGGCCGGGGCAGCACCAGCCAGGGCAGCAGCGCCAGCGCGGCGAGCAGCGCCCAGGCG
>NZ_RFFJ01000160.1 GCF_003696235.1 Streptomyces triticirhizae | reverse complement strand
GGCCGGTGGATGCGTACGGACGTCTCCCGGCACAGGCCGACAGATCCCGTTGAAGACCCGAAGTCAGTCAGGCGTTGGGTCAGACCTCGCCGGGAGACGTCCATGAACATCCTTACTGTCAGGCGTCGATGCTCCAGGGCATCGCGATGCCGAACTTCCACAGGTAGATCGACAGCAGCACGCCGCAGATGACGAGGGCGACCGTGGTGAGCACGAGGTTGCGGCGGCGCACCCGTGGGTCGAGGGCCCGCTGCGCCGCCTCCGTGACCTTCCGCCTGGTCCAGCGCAACACCAGCTGGGCCCAGACGAACTCGGTGCCCCAGATCGCCATCCCGGCGAATATCACCAGCCAGCCGGGGCCCGGGAGCGGCAGCAGGATCACGCCGGTCACGACGACCACCAGGCCGACGACGAACACGCCGACCTGCCAACCGACATGGAGGGTGCGGCGACTCCTGACGAACGCCGGCGCCCGGGAGCCCAACGGCCTCCCGCCCGCGTCCACCTTCTCCAACTCGGCCGGTGCCTGGGCCGGAACCCCGGCCGGGACGCCCCCGGGACCACCCGCGACGGCGCCGCCCGGCCCGGGGCCCTCGCCGTGACTCTGCGTATCCATGTGGGTCATCGCGTAGGGCAACTCCTCGATAGCGACCGGCAACGTCGTTCACCCGACGACATCACTCCGTGACGACGGACGCACGGGTGGAGGCCAACGCCCCCTCCGGCTCAGACGCCCGTCCGCCACAGAAGGTTGCCACATCGGCCGGTTGAGCGCCGGCAGGTCACCTGCCAGAGTGGTGACGTGACCCATGCCTTCCCGTGTGGCGCCCTCGCCCTCGACTTCGTCGGCACCCTGCGCGCCCGCCGGAACGACGCGGCCTGCTGCCGGCCGGAGCCGCACCCGACGAACGGGACCTGGCGGCGGCGATCGAGCTGCGGGAGGCGATCTACGCCCTGGTGTGGGCGCGGCCGCACGGGCGGCCGCTGTCGCCGACCGCCATCGGAACGGTCAACGCCACGGCGGCCGAGGCGCCGCCGAGGCCCGTCCTGACGCCGGAGGGCTGGTCGCGCGACGGGAGCGCGCGCCAGGCGCTCTCGCAGCTGGCGCGCGAGGCGATCGAGATCGTCGGCGGCGAACGCGCGCGCCTGCTGCGCGAGTGCGCACCGCCCGAGTGCACCCAGGTCCACCTCGACCACTCCCGTGGGCGCCGCCGCGAGTGGTGCTCGATGGCCACCTGCGGCAGCCGCGTGAAGGCGAAGGCATACCGGGAACGCCGAAAGACCCGCGCCGCCGCCTGACGCCCTCTGACCACCACCCGGTCGCCCGTAGTCACGCGGTTAGTCACCCAGCAACACCAAGAGGCCGCCTCCCTCACGGGAGACGGCCTCTTCGGCTGCTGTGGAGCTAAGGAGAATTGAACTCCTGACCTCTTGCATGCCATGCAAGCGCTCTACCAACTGAGCTATAGCCCCTTGCCTGGTCCGCCAGCTTCTCCCCGGTGGGGATCTCCCTGGCGGCGGTGCCTACTTTACACACTCACCCCGGGGCTTTGCCAAATCCGTATGCCCGCCCACCAGCGGCCCCGGCCCGGGCGGGTCAGACGCTCGCGAAGGAGTAGAACCGCTTGAGCGCGCAGTGCTCGTCGAGGAGGCGACCGTAGATCGGTTCGCCCTCCAACTCGCGGTAGACCTCGATCGGGTCGCCCTTGATGATCAGCGCCCGGGCGCACTCCACGCACCAGTACTGGTAGGCGACGTTCACCGGTTGCAGATCGCGCACGATGGGGGTGCCGGCACCGCACCAGTCGCACTTCCTGCTGTGTGCACCCATACGGTCAGCTCCACCCTCGGTTGTGGGCCGTGCACACGAGGCATACCCCTCCGTCGCCGCCGGGTCACTCGCCGGAGCGCCCGCTGCCCGGCGTGTCCACGATTCTGCCATGTCATGGGCTTTCCGATAAGCCGCTTGATCCCGCCTCCCCCAAGAGGAGACGGGATCGAGACCAGGAGACCGCCGTTGTCGCCCGGAGTTGGGCGGGATGTCGCCGGCCCTTCAGCGGCCGCTCGCCGCCCGGGCACCGCGCACCCCGGCGACCGCCCCGACCAGGGCCGTCGCGGTCAGCGCGAGGCTCAACGTCCAGACGCCTTCGGCCGAGGAGAGCCGCGCCGCCGCCCGGTCGAGGTAGAGCGCGCCGAAGGCCGCGACGCCGCCCAGCGTGCCGAGTTGGGTCACCATCGCCGTCACCCCCGAGACGTCCGCCGCGTCCGCCGGCGCGACCCGGGCCAGCGCCTCGGCGAGCGGCGGCCCGTAGGCCAGCGCCATCCCGACCCCGGTGACCGCATAGCCGACGAGGATCACCACCCCGCCGTCGCCCCCGTCCCTCAACAGCAGCCCCATGGTCAGCATCCCGCCGGCGACCAGCAGCATCCCGGCGGGCACCAGCGCCGGCAGCAGCCGGCCCGGCAGCGCGCGCCAGGCCAGCGAGGTGGCGCCGAAGCCGATCGCCATCGGCAGGAACGTGAGCCCGGTGCGCAGCGCCCCGTAGCCGAGCGCCCCCTGGCTCTCCGGCCCCTGGAGATGCAGCGCCAACGAGAAGAGCAGCGCGCCGTTGAGCGCCATCACCAGGAAGATCGCGATCATCGGCGTCCCCGTGGCGCGCAGCACCCGGGGCGCGACCAACGGGGCCCCGCCGCGCGCGGCCAGCCGCGCCTCGTAGCCGACCAGCGCCGCCACCACGAGACCGCTGCCCGCCAGGCACAGCCAGCACCAGGCCGGCCAGCCGCGTTCCTGACCCAGCACCAGCGGAACGGTGCACAGCAGCACCGCCACCGCGAGCAGCGCCAGCCCGCCGAGGTCCAGCGGCCGGGCGCGGTCGGCCGCGCGCGGCCGGCCCAGCGGCAGCGCCCGCAGGCCGACGCCCAACAGCAGCAGCCCGAGCGGCACGTTCACCAGAAACACCGGCCGCCAACCCCAGCCGAAGAGGTCGGCGTTGATCAGCACCCCGCCGAGGATCTGCCCGGCGGCGGCGCCGGTGGCGATCACGGCGGCGAAGAGCGTCAGCGCCCTGGCCTTGGCCGCGCCGGTGAAGGTGCGCTGGATCAGGGCCAGCACCTGCGGCATCATCGCGGCCGCGCCCACGCCCTGGAGGACGCGGAAGGCGAGCAACTGGCCGTCCGTGGCGGCCAGTCCGCAGGCCAGCGAGGCGGCGGTGAAGACCCCCAGCCCCGACAGGTAGAGGCGCCCCGGCCCGAACCGGCCGCCGAGCCGGGCGCCGGTCACCAGCAGAACGGCGTAGGCGATGGTGTAGCCGGCGACGATCAGTTGGAGCCGCGCGTCGGACGTGCCGAGGTCCTCCCGGAGCGTGGCGGCGGCGACATTGACGATGAAGACGTCGAGCAGAGCCATGAACTGGCCGGCGAGCACGGTGACGAGCAGCCAGCCCGGCCGGCCGGCCGAGGCGTCGCGCGCCCCCGGCACCGGCCCGGTCCGGTCGGCGTGGACGGTTGTGGTGGTCATGGCCCGAGCCTGCGCCGGCCCGGCCACGGGTCACGAGAGCCCGTCGATACTGGTACTGGCAGTACCTGGCAACCGGTGCCAGGCGGGGAGAGGCTGGAGGGGTGGCGACCATGACGGCGACAAGCCGGCGCAGAACGGAACTGGCGGCCTTTCTGCGGACCAGGCGCGCGCGCATCAGCCCGGCCGACGTGGGCATGGCGCCCGGCGTGCGCCGGCGCACGCCGGGCCTGCGCCGGGAGGAGGTCGCCCAGCTCTCCGGGGTCGGGGTGACCTGGTACACGTGGCTGGAGCAGGGCCGGCCGATCAACGCCAGCCCGCAGGTACTGCGGGCGGTCGCCCGGACCCTGCGGCTGGACGCGGCCGAACGCGAGCACCTGTTCCGGCTGGCGGATGTGCCGCCCCAGCCCGAGGTGGGAACGGCGGCCGGCATCGAGGTGGTCGGCCCCTCCGTGCAGCTGATCCTGGACGCGCTGGACCCGCTGCCCGCCGTGGTCTACAACCAGCGCTTCGACGTGCTGGGACACAACGCCCGCTATGCCGAGCTGTTCAGCGTGGACAGCGAGCCGAGCATGACGGGGCGGAACGTGATGGCGACGATGTTCACCGTCCGGCCCGAGCTGTGCCCGGTGGTGATGCGCGAGGACGAGCTGAGGACGATGGTGGCGACGTTCCGCTCCGGCTACGGGGCGCACATCGGGGAGCCGTTCTGGGAGGACTTCATCCGCGAACTCGCGGCGGTCAGCCCGGAGTTCGCCGCGATGTGGGCCAGCGGGGACGTGGTGCCGCCCGGGCCGAGGGTCAAGCACTTCCGGCACCTGTCGGGCAACACCCTGCGGATGCGCTCGGAGTCGCTGAGCGTCCACGGGTTGCCGGACACGCGGATGGTGGTCTATCTGCCGGACGACGAGGAGACCCGTCTGCTGGTCGAACAGGCCGGCGAGGACCGGATTCCGGCGCCGCCCGGCGCCCGGGAGCCGACACCCTGACGCCCTGACGCGCCGTCAGGCGATCAGCGGGCGCAGGCCGAGTTCGGCCGCCTCCAGGTCGACGAGGTCACGGTTGCGCTCGGCCCACCGGCCCGAGGCGAGGTCGGCGCCGAGCGCGTCGACGGCCCGCCGTTCGGCCTCGGGCCCGATCCGGCTCCACACCGACACCGCGCGGCGGACGTGCTCCTCCAGATGGGCCGCGGGCCGGCGCCAGTAGGTCTCGAAGAAGCCGTCGGCGCAGTCCCACGGGACGAGCACCGGCTCCATCCGCGCCCCGATCGCGCGGGCCAGCTCGTCCACCGGCGGCCGGCCGGCGACGAGCCCGGCGACCTCGGGGAGATAGTCCCGGCTGAGCCAGAACCGGTGGCGCCAGCCCGCTTCGCTGGTGTCGTGCGTGAACACCACCACGCGCCGGGCCACCCGCCGCATCTCGCGCAGCCCGGCCACCGGGTCGTCCCAGTGGTGCGGGGTGCTGAACGCCATCGCGGCGTCGAACGAGCCGTCGGCGAACGGCAGTCGCTCCGCGCTCGCCGCCACGCACGGCCGCGTCCTGCGGGCGCAGGGCCAGCGTCATCGCCGACGGCCCCACGGCGACGACGTCGCGATCCCGTGGCTCGTAGGAGCCGGTGCCGGCCCCGACGTTCAACACGGTCCTGGCGTCGCCCAGCGCCGCGAGGACCTGGGCGGCGATGCGCGGCTCGGTGCGCCGCGTCGCCGGGTAGGCGGACCCGATGGACTCGTACAACCGCGCCCCGAACACCATCAGTTGCTCCTCCGATGTCGTGTGGATGCCCCTCGCCCGTGCCGCCAGCTCCACGTCGCCGGCCGAGTAGACCCGGTACCCGGCCGCGCTCCGCGCGGAGGGGCGGGCGAGGCCGATCTCGTCGTAGTGGTGCGGGGTGCGGACGCTCACGCCGGCCAACTCGGCGACGCGCCCCACGGTCAGGTGTTCCTTCACGGCGTCCACGGTGCGGCATCACGTGACGTGAGGGTCAAGCGCGGGGCGTCAACGCGCGCCGGCGCCCGGCCACGTGCACCGCCCGGCCACGTGCACCGTCCGGCCACGTGCACCGTCCGGTCGCGGGCACGCGAACGTCGTCTCGGACGTCGTCGCCTCAGACGTCGTCGCCGATGACGGGCTCCGGGAGGGAGCCCGCGTTGTGCTCCAACAGGCGCCAGCCGCGCACCCCCTGGCCGAGGACGGACCAGCAGCAGTTGGAGACGGAGCCGAGCGCCTCCCAGCTCTCCGGCGCCAGGCCCAGCAGCCGCCCGATGGTGGTGCGGATGGTGCCGCCGTGGCTGACGACCACCAGCAGCCCGTCGGGCGGGAGCTTCTCCACCGCGCGCTCGACGACCGGGGCCGCCCGGTCGGCGACCTCCGTCTCCAGCTCACCGCCGCCCCGGCGCACCGGCTCGCCGCGCTTCCACGCCGCGTACTGGTCGCCGAACCTGGCCTCGATCTCCGCGTGCGTGAGCCCCTGCCAGTCACCGGCGAACGACTCCCGCAGCGCCGCGTCGTAGGTCACCGGCAGTCCGGTGACGGCCGCCAGCTCGGCGGCGGTGGCGGTGGTGCGCTTCAGGTCGGAGGAGAGCACCGCGTCGGGGCCGAGCCGCGCGAGCAGCTTCGCCGCCCGCCTGGCCTGGGCGACCCCGACCTCCGTCAGCTCGATGTCGGTGGTGCCCTGGAAGCGGGACTCCAGGTTCCACGCCGTCTGGCCGTGCCGCCACAGCACGATCCGCCGGCTGCCCCGGGCGCTCAGAAGGACTCACCGCCCGCCGCCTCGGCCTCCCCCGCGTCGGGCTCCCCCGCCTCGGCCGCCACGCCCCGGCCCCGCGTCGCCACCGCGTCCTCGGGCAGCGGGACCTCCGGGCAGTCCTTCCACAGCCGCTCCAGGGCGTAGAAGACGCGCTCCTCGGAGTGCTGCACATGCACCACGATGTCCACGTAGTCTAGGAGGACCCAGCGGCCGTCCCGCTCGCCCTCGCGGCGCACCGGCTTGGCGTCCAGCGCGCGCAGCCCCTCCTCGATGCCGTCCACGATCGCCCTGACCTGCCGGTCGTTGGGCGCGGACGCCAGCAGGAAGGCGTCGGTGATGGCCAGCACGTCGCTGACGTCATAGGCGATGATGTCGTGCGCCAGCTTGTCGGCGGCGGCCTGGGCGGCGGCCCTGACCAGCTCGGTGGCGCGGTCCGTGGCGGTCACAGCTGCGGCAGTCTCCTCGGATTCGGGTCGTTCACATCGGGCCCGAGCGTCGCCACCCGAACCGAACCCAGGGTCTCATGCCGCACTGACAGTCACGGCCCATAGTCCTGCCCCAGCACGATGGTCACATCGGCGGTGCCCGGGCCGTCGCCCTCCGTGACCGCCTCCTCGGGCAGGCCGAGGGTCCTGGCGGCGTCGAGGGCGGTCTCGCGGTGGTCCTGAACCGTGTAGAGAACGCTGGACTCGGCGGCCGGCTCGTCCACGACGCGGTTGTCGATCACCGTCATACCGCCGTTGACCAGCGTGATCCTGGCCGCCTCCCCGAGCCCCTCGGTGCCGGTGGCGTCCCTGATCCCGAAGCGGACCGTGCCGCCGGGTCGCGCGTTGCTGACGGAGCCGCCCAGCACCTCGTCGACCAGGCCGTCGGCGGTCTCGTCGCTGATCGTGCCGTCCTCCTCGACGGGCAGCGGGGTCGTCGTGTACTCGTCGGACTGCGCGTAACCGGCGAGGGTGGCCAGGCTGGCGCCCAACTCCTGCTCGGAGAGCGACGGATCGTGGATCTGACGGAGGTTCTCCATCGCGGTGACGGCCGTGGACTCGGTGGCCGGCAGCCGGTCCAGCACCGCCTCCATCACCTGGCCGAAGCGGGCCAGCTGCGCGGCCTGGGGCTCGTCGTCCGCCCGGTAGGTCGCATAGGCGACGGCGGCCTGGCCGTTGAGCGGAACGTTCTCGCCGGCCTCGACGAGCGGCCCCTCGTCCTCCTCGTCGCCCGGCACCTCGACGTCGGTGGTCACGGTGATCCCGCTGACCAGGTCGACCAGGTTCGCCAACGAGGGGGTGTTCAGCCGCCAGGTGCCCTTGATCTCGGCGCCGAGCAGGGCGCCCAGCGCTTCCCTGACCGAGCCGGCGGACTCGTCGGCGACGGCCTGCCCCAGCGTGGTGGTGCCGCCGTCCGGGGTGACGGACAGCTCGTTGGGCAGCAGCAGCGTGGTGCCGGTGCCGGCGGTCTCGTTGGCGACCAGCAGCGCCGTGGTGGTCTCCTCGGACTCCACCGGCCACAGGTGGACCACGATCACGTCCCGCGCCTCGGCGCCCGGGCCGCCGGCGCCGTCCTCCTCGCCGCCGGACAGGAACGGCAGCCGGTCCGTCGACCACAGGAAGCCCACGCCGCCCAGCAGCGCCAGCACGAGGGTGACGACCAGCAGCCGACGCCGGTTGCGGCCGCGCCGCTTCGCCTCCTCGCGGCGCTCGGTCCGGCTCTCGCTGAACTTCAGCCAGTCGATGACGTCCTCGGACTCCTCGTCCTGCTCCTCGACGAAGGCGAACTGCTCGGTCTGGTAGCCCTCCTCGGGCGACGGCCGGCGCTGCGCGGGAACGGTCGGCGTGCGCGGCTCGGCGGTGGCCGGTGGCTCGGCGGTGGCCGGTGGCTCGGCGGCGGTCGCCGGCGCGGCCGACACGGGGGCCTGCCGCCCGGTGTCCCAGCCGGGCTGGCCGGCGGGGTGGTCCGCGAGGTGGTCGACGACGGGCGGCTGGGGCCCGGTGTCCTGGCTGGTGTCCTGCGGGTAGCCGTAGCCCTGGCCGGGGTAGCCGGCCGGGTCGGGGGCCGGGGGCACGGGCGACTGGGCGCCGGTGTCGGTGCCGTACGGGTCCCAGCCCTGGTAGCCGGCCGGCTGCCCGCCGTAGGTCTCCTGCCCCGGGTAGCCACGCTCCCGGTGGTCGGCGCCGGCGTAGCCCTGGTCCGCGTAGCCCTGGTCCCGGTACGGCGGCTGCCCCGGGTAGCCCTGGCCCTGGTATCCGGCGCTCCCGTACCCGTCGTCGCCGTATCCCTCGTTGCCGTACCCGTCGCCCTGGTACGCCTCGCCCGGATACCCGTAGCCGCCGCCGTAGCCGCCCCCCTGCTCGGGGGCGGGCTGGGCTGCGGGGGCGGCCGGGTCGCCGTTCGGGTCCTGCGGGGGCTGGTAGAGCGGGCGCCCGTACGCGTCATAGCCGTAGATCTGCCCGTACGGCTGCTGTCGGTCGTTCACCAGTGCCGCCCTTCGGTCCGTTCAGCGGGTGGGTTGCGGCGGGTCCCGGTAGAGGGCGCGCTTGTTGATGTAGCGCACCACGCCGTCCGGCACCAGATACCAGACGGGATCGCCACGGGCCACCCGGGCCCGGCAGTCCGTGGAGGAGATGGCCAGGGCCGGCACCTCGATCAGCGAGACGCCGCCCTGCGGCAGGCCCGGGTCGGCCAGCACATGGCCGGGCCTGGTCACGCCGATGAAGTGCGCGAGCGAGAAGAGTTCGCCGGCGTCGCGCCAGCCCAGGATCTGGGCGAGCGCGTCCGCCCCGGTGATGAAGAAGAGGTCGGCGTTCTCGTACTCGGCACGCAACTCGCGCAGCGTGTCGATGGTGTACGTCTTCCCGCCCCGGTCGATGTCGATCCTGCTGACCGAGAACCGCGGGTTGGACGCGGTGGCGATGACCGTCATCAGATAGCGGTCCTCGGCCGGCGACACCGAGCGGTGCCCCTTCTGCCAGGGCTGCCCGGTCGGGACGAAGACCACCTCGTCCAGATCGAACCGCGCGGCCACCTCGCTGGCCGCGACGAGGTGCCCGTGGTGGATGGGGTCGAAGGTGCCGCCCATCACCCCCAGGCGCCGCCTGCCGTCGGCTATCCGGTCTCGCATGGAGCGAACCCTAGCGGTCGCGGTTGAGCCGGGTGGTGATCCAGAGCAGCAACAGCAGGCCGGCCAGGGCGCCTCCGCCGATGGCGTAGGCGTTCAGGCTGTCGTGCGCGCCCTCCTCGGAGGCGAGCGGCAGCAGGGTCTCGACGACGGAGCTGTCGGCGGTCAGGGCGGTGAACTGGGTCATGCGACGGCCTATCCGGGAACGGGACGCTGGGACGTAGGGTCATGGTAAGCGGAGGCGGGGGCGGCAGCCTCTTGCCCCCACCCGTCCGTGCGGTTCAGGGTGGGGTTCAGGGCCGCATCACGACGGAGGGGGTCGACATGTCGGACAACACGGCTGACAACGCCGACGGAACGGACGGAACGCACCGGGCGGACGGCGGCGGCGACGCGGCGGAGCGGGGGGAGACGGGGGTCGAGGCGACCGAGGCGCTCCGGGAGCGGCCCGACGACGGGCGTCGCCGGTTCCCCGGCATCTCCTCGCGCGCCTACGAACACCCGGCCGACCGTTCGGCGTTGGTGGCGCTTCGCAAACTGACCGGTTTTGACACGGTGTTCAAGGCCCTGAGCGGAATGCTTCCGGAGCGCAGCCTGCGGCTGCTGTTCCTCTCCGACTCGGTGCGGGTGGACGACCGGCAGTTCGCGCATCTCCACGAGATGCTGCTGGACGCCTGCGCCATCCTGGACGTGGAACGGGTCCCGCCGCTGTACGTCTCGCAGGACCCCAAGCCCAACGCGATGTGCATCGGGCTCGACCAGCCGATCATCGTGCTGACCACCGGGCTGGTCGAACTCCTCGACGACGAGCGGGAGATGCGGGCCGTCATAGGCCACGAGGTGGGCCACGCGCTCTCCGGCCACGCGGTCTACCGCACGCTGCTGCTCTTCCTGACCAACCTGGCCGTCCGGGTGGCCTGGATTCCGCTGGGGAACGTGGCGATCATGGCGATCGTCACCGCGCTGCGCGAGTGGTTCCGCAAGTCCGAACTCTCCGCCGACCGCGCCGGGTTGCTGGTCGGCCAGGACCCCGAGGCGTCGATGCGCGGCCTGATGAAGCTGGCCGGCGGCAACCACCTCCACGAGATGAACGTCGAGGCGTTCCTGGCGCAGGCCAGGGAGTACGAGGCGGGCGGCGACCTGCGGGACTCGGTGCTGAAGATCCTCAACGTGCTGCCGCGCACCCACCCGTTCGCCGCCGTGCGGGCCGCCGAGCTGCACGACTGGTCGAGGACCAGGGACTACCAGCGGCTGATGACCGGCCACTACCCGCGCCGGGACGAGGACGGCAACGCCTCGGTCAGCGCGTCGATGCGCGAGTCGGCCGGCCACTACGCGCGGACCGTGCGCACCAGCAAGGACCCGCTGATGCGGCTGGTCAACGACGTCGCGGGCGGCGCCAGCGATCTCGGCGGCCGGCTGCGGGACTTCGCGACGGGCCGCAGGCCGGGCGGCTCCGACGAGTCGAGCGGTGGGAGCGGCGAGAACGGGAACGGCGGCAGCGGGAGCGGCCGCTAGAACGCCACCGCCAGGGTCCTCGGGGATCTTCACTGATCCACGAAGACCCGAGAAGGACACGCTAGGTCGTGTTGAGCTGGCCCGGGGTGAGGGCCGCGCAGAGCACCGGGCGTTCGTGCTCCGGGGTGAGCGGGTCGATGCCGGTGACCACCCGCTGGGGCGCGGACTCCCCGGCCAGCAGCGGGTCGAAGGCGTCGGCCGGGTCGGCCTCGCAGGCCATCGGCCCGGCCAGCGTGTCCACCTGCCGCAGCACCACGTTGCGGTCCCGCAGCTCCTCCTTGCCGAACTGGAACCGCACCTCGCGCCGCACCCCGAAGAGCGAGCTGGGCGCGCCCATCGAGTCCGGGGAGCGCAGGGCGTAGACGAAGACGTGGTGGCCGGCTATCTCCAGCACGTCCTCGGTCGCCTCGGTGAACGTGAAGACCCCGCTGACCCGCACGTGCGGGTCGGCCATCTCGACCCGTTCCCGGTCGAAGCGCACCAGCCAGTCCGTGGCCCAGGACGGGCCGGCCTCGCCCTCCATCGCCATGTCGAACTGCCCCTGCTGCTCGACGCCCAGCAGCTGCCGCACCTCGGCGAGGGAGCCGCCGACCAGCACGTCCGGGTTGAGCGCGCTGGCGGTCAGGTACTCCTTGGCGAGGGTGAGCGCGGTCAGCACCTGCTCGCGGGAGAAGTGCGCGGTGGAGCGCGGGTCGGGCAGCTCCAGGCCGCCGGAGCCGACGCCGAACTCCCGGACCGGGCCGGTGCCGAAGAGCACCTCGACGTCGACCTCGCCGGGCACCTCGCCGTCCGGCACCAGCGCCACCGTGGCACCGGCCGGCCGGCCGGCGGCCAGCGAACGCGGGGACTGGTAGGGGTTGTTGGCGCCCAGATAGATCGCGGCGGCGAACGCCAGCAGAATGATCATGGCCAGCGCGAGGCCCTGCTTGGGCACCGTGCGGCCAAGGCCCAGGGGCTGTTCGGGCTCGCGGTCGCGGACCGCGACGGTGTGGTCGACAAGCCGCTGCTCCGCCGAATACTCCTGGAGGCGGGCAGCACTGACGAACGAGTCGTCGAAGACGATCGATCGGTACTCCTCGTCCCCCGCTCCCGGAGCGCCACCCTGGCCTCCTTCGGGAGGGTCAGCTCTCCCGGCCACCCCTCCAGCCTAAGTCGCCGGTGAGGGTGCCAACAGCCCCCGCCGTCGGAACTTTGCCCGTCCGGCGGTCAAGAACGAGGCGAGGGGCGCGTGTTGGGGCGCGAGGCCCGGCCGGTGCGACCGTCCGGCGACGGTCATCGGCCGTCGTCCACCGCCGGGTCGGGCACCGGGTCGGCCACCGGGCCGGCCGGCTCGGCGAGGGCCTGGGTCGCGCCGTCGTCCGGGCGGATCGCGGGCGGCGGCGGGGCCGGGTGCTGCTCACGGGTCTCGCGGGTGGAGTTGGCGCGGATCGCTATCAGGGTCAGCGCGATGACGCTGAGGCTCATCACCATGGCCAACAGGCAGGCCATCGGGCGCTGCCAGCGCATCGGGCGGCGGGCCGGCCGCCGTTCCCCCGGCGCGAACGCCCCGGCGCCCGGCCGGGTCCGCCGCGCGCCGGCGCCCGAGGACCCGGACCGCTCGGACCGCTCGGGCGGCTCGAACGGCTCCCAGATCTCCACGGGTTCGGTGAGATAGCGGGTGTAGTCGGAGCGGTCGAACCGCCCCTCGTCGTCCGCGTCGTCGGGATCGTCCAAGCCGTCCAGACCATCCAGACCGTGCGCCCCGTCCAGACCGTCGAGGTCGCGCGGGCCGTCCAGCCGGTCGGGACCGCCCAACGCGTCCAGCCGGCCCAGGGAATCGCGGCGGTCGACCTCGTCCAGATCGACCCCGTCCAGGTCCGTCTCGTCCGGGTCCGCCTCGTCGAACCGGCCGCCCAGGGCGCGGCCGCCGAGGCCGCCCGGGTCGAGGTCCGGGTCCCGGTAGAACGCCGGGCCCTCCGACTCGCCCCGGCCGGCGGCGGCCGTGCGGGCCCGTTCCGCCGCGCTGGGCTCGTGGATCTGGGCAGCGGACACGAAGTCCTCGTCGAGCACCACGGCGGGGAAGTCCTCGTCCGCCGCGCCCGAGTCCTGGCTGTCGGGCCCCTCGCCGTCCGGGAACGGCGGGCCTCCCACGTCGTCCGGCACGCCTCCCAGCGTAGGCGGAAGAGCGCGGCTTAGGGAGGCCCGACGGGAATTCACCCCCGGGTGTGACCATCTCCCGTCACCACATAGGTGGTCGAGGTCAGCTCCGGCAGCCCCATCGGGCCACGGGCGTGCAACTTCTGCGTGGAGATGCCGATCTCGGCGCCGAAGCCGAACTGGCCGCCGTCGGTGAAGCGGGTCGAGGCGTTGACCATCACGGCGGCCGAGTCCATCCGGGAGACGAAGCGGCGGGCCGCCGCCGTGTCCGAGGTGACGATCGCCTCCGTGTGCCCGGAGGTCCAGCGGCGGATGTGCGCGACGGCCGCGTCCAGGTCCGGCACCACGGCGGCGGCGATGTCGTAGCTGAGGTACTCGACCGCCCAGTCCTCGTCGGTGGCCGCCGGCACCTCGACGCCCGCCTCGGCGCCGGCCTTCCGCCAGGACTCGTCGCCGTGCACCGTCACCCCGGCCGAGGTCAGCGCGGCCAGCGCCCTCGGCAGGAAGCGGTCGGCGATCGCCTCGTGCACCAGCACCGTCTCGGCCGCGTTGCACACGCTGGGCCGCTGGGCCTTGGAGTTGACCAGGATCTCCACGGCCATCTCCAGGTCGGCCGCCGCGTCCACATAGACGTGGCAGTTGCCCGTGCCGGTCTCGATCACCGGGACCGAGGACTCGGCGACCACGGTCTGGATCAACGAGGCGCCGCCGCGCGGGATCAGCACGTCCACCAGGCCGCGCGCGGTCATCAGCTCACGCACCGACTCCCGGCTCTCGCCCGGCACCAGCTGCACCGCGTCCGCCGGCAGCCCGGCGCCGACCACGGCGTCCCGCAGGACGGACACCAGCGCCGTGTTGGACGCGTAGGCGGAGGACGAGCCGCGCAGCAGCACCGCGTTGCCCGACTTCAGGCAGAGCGCCGCCGCGTCGACCGTGACGTTGGGCCGAGCCTCGTAGATGATGCCGACCACGCCCAACGGGACGCGGACCTGGCGGAGTTCGAGACCGTTGGGGAGCGTGGAGCCGCGCACCACCTCGCCCACCGGGTCGGGCAGCGCGATCACGTCCCGCACGTCGGCGGCGATCGCGGCGATCCGCTGCTCGGTGAGGGTCAGCCGGTCCACGATGGCGTCCGGGGTGCCGTTGGCCCTGGCGCGCGCGACGTCCTCGGCGTTGGCCTCGATCACCTCGGCCGCCCTGGCCTCCAGCGCGTCGGCGACGGCGGCCAGCGCCGCGTCCCGCGCGGTGCGCGGCAGCGGCGCGAGGTCGGCCGCCGCC
>NZ_RFFJ01000016.1 GCF_003696235.1 Streptomyces triticirhizae | reverse complement strand
GGCCCGCCGGCGGCCGGCGGGGCAGCGGGCTCGGCCTGCCGGGGCTGGCCCGCGCGGCGCGCGAGATGGGCGGGTCGTGTATGGCGGGCCGGACGGACGACGGGCGTTGGCGTCTCGCGGCCCGCCTGCCGCTGCCTCCCCCGACGACCGCAGCCCCGACGACCGCAGCCCAGGCCGCCGGGTCGGCCACCGCTCCGGCCGGCCCTCGGAGCGGAACCGGGCCGGTGACCACCTCTCCCGACAGCTCTCACCAGCTCTGACAGCATGATGGGCATGACGGGCATGACGACGCGCATCGTGATCGCCGATGATCAGGAACTCATCCGACATGGCTTCCGGTTGGTGCTCGACGCCCAGCCGGACATGACCGTCGTCGGGGAGGCCGCCGACGGCGTCGCCGCGTTGGAGGCCGCCCGCCTGCTCCGGCCCGATGTGCTGCTCGCCGACATCCGGATGCCCGGGCTCGACGGGCTCGAAGTGGTGCGCAGGCTGGCGGGACCGGGCGCGGAGCCGGGGCCCCGGGTGGTCGTGGTCACCACCTTCGACCACGACGAGTATGTCCAGTTGGCGTTGCGCGACGGCGCCGCCGGCTATCTGCTCAAGCGTGCCGGGCCGACGCTCCTGGTGGAGGCGGTTCGGGCGGCGATGTCAGGGGAGGCGCTGCTCAGCCCATCGATCACCATGCGCCTGCTGCGCGATCGATACGCCCGCACCACCGACGTGCGGCGGACCGACGAGCGCACCGACCGGCCGGCTGACCGGCTGACCGAACGGGAGAAGGATGTGGTGCGGCTGGTGGCCGCCGGGCTCACCAACGCGGAGATCGGCGCGGAGCTGTTCATCTCGCCCGGCACGGTGAAGACACATCTGGCGAGCGCCCAACGCCGGCTCGGCGTCCGCAACCGCGTCGGGCTGGCCGCCTGGGCATGGCGCGCCGGCCTGGCCGAGGCCTGAGGGAGAGCAGGTGGCTGGCGCGAGTCCTCACCAGGCGAGGAGCAGCGGTGGCAGGCACAGCTGACCCACCGCACCACTGCTGACCCACCGCACCACTGCTGGCCGAGCCGGGCGAGCAGGACGAGGACGTCCCCGGGCTGATCACGGTGGCCGATCCGCCACCGGACGATCCGCCACCGGACCGGCTCCGACCAGGGAAGATGTCGTGGCGACGGACGAGTCGGCCTGTACGCCGGGGATAGATACTCCTCCGGCGGCCGGTGCCTCTGAGCTGGGGCGACGCACCGAGCGACCAGCCAGCGCAAACGCCCCGTAAACACCGGCGGCAGCCGGGCACTTGGGCGCACCACCGTGGCGGTGGGGGCGCGTGGTGGTCTCGGAGGTCATGGGCGTGGAGTCTAGCCGCACGATGCCCCAACGCGACATGCTCACCCGTGTTCACTCACCGTCGCGGAGGAGCGCCCGGCCGCGCCGAGGCTCCGCTGGGCCTGCGGCACCTTGGCGGCCTCGGGCAGGCTCGGCGCCTCGGCCTCGGGGATGCCGTACAGCTCGGTGAAGCTGGCCGGCGCGTTCTCCCAGTCCACCTCCCACAGCAGATATCCGTACGTGTCCAGGGTCTCGGCCAGCCGGGCGTGCCGCATACGGGCCTGGACCTTGCGCGGCTCCACGCCCGAGGCCATCAGCACCGCGTCCGCGAAGTGCCGCAGGTCCCGGAACGTCGCGTCCTCGGGCACGTCCACGCCGCGTGCCCTGGCCTTGGTCTTGGCCTCGGTGAACGCCCGGCACAGCGCGTTCTCCCGTAGCGGGGTCCAGTACCGGGTGAGCGTCACCAGGCCCGCGTACTCCTCGGGCACCGGCCGGGTCCCGCGCCGACGGCGCCGCGCCTCGGCCTCGGCCCGCGCCGCGTCCAGCCACGACACGTGGGCGTCGTACTTGCCCAGCAGGAAGTCCCCGACGGGGAGCACCGCGTGGCTGGCGTCCGTCTTGAGCGGCGCCGCCTGGCCCCGGCGCCGCTGCTCCTCCACCATCTGCCTGCCGCGCACGCGCTCCATGTCCTCCCGGCGGACCCCGGCGGCCTCCATGGACCGCAGCGCCTGGAGCGAGCCGTACCAGATGGTGAGTTCGTACCGGGGGTCAATGTCGGCGGCCACCGCCACGACGTGCCGCCACGCCAGCCGGACCTCCTTGGTTTCGCCCTTGGGTAGCCGCAGGCCCGCCACCGGGTTGGCGTCCACCACCTCGTCCTCCACCGCCATGCCGTACATGGAGCTGATGGACTTCCGGATGCCGTCCCGGGTGGTGTGGGACATCTTGCCCCGCAGGCCCACCAGGAACTCCCGCCACTCGGCGCGCTTCACGTCGTCCAGCGCCCGGTGGCCGAACACCGGGACGACGTGCGGGCGCAGCCGGTAGGCGTACGTCTCCACCGTCCCGTCCCGGCCCTCGTGCTGCTCCAGGAACGTCTCCACGTACTCGGCGATGGTCGGCACGCCGCGCGTCGTCCGGCGCCGGTGCGGGAACGGGTCGCGGCCCTCCTGGACCGCCGCCCGCTGACTGTTCATGTAGGCGCGGGCGTACTGGATGCCGCCCGACTCCACGCCGTCGCCCTTGGTCAGGATCTTCTTAAACCGCTGTTTCCCGTCAGCGTCCCGCCAGTGCGCCAGCCACCGCCGGTCACAGCCATGGTCCGGGGTCGGCAGACCCCTGTCCTTGGTGCTCCGGCAGTTGCACAGTTCCAGCGGCGGCAGCCCCTTGGCGGCCCGCTTGGCCTGCTCCTTCTCGGGGTCTTTGTAGTGCCATCGATCGATGGGTTCCGGCACTGATCACTCCTCGGGTGGTCGGGTCTCTCAACTGCCCGGGGTCAGCGGCTGCTTACCAGCCAGCGTGTCCCGCACGATCCGGGCCACCTCGGCCTCCTCGTAGCGGACCCACCCCCGGCCGGGCCGCAGCCGGTGGGGCTTCGGCCCCACGCGGTTGACCTCCCAGGCAGGCGCCCAGTTTTGAAGAGTTTTCAGCCGAACGCCTAGCCGATCGGCGGTTTCCTGCGGAGTCAGCAGCCGCGCCGGCACGTCGTCGGCCTGCTGATCGGCGGCCGTCGTGGTGGACGCCGTGGTGGTCTTGCGGGGCATCAGGGCATCGCATGGCAACCCGTGGACCGGGTGGATAGGCCGGAGGCGCGCGGGGCTGCCGCGCTGCTCCTTCCGTCGCTAAGCGCGCGCCGATCCGGCCGCGCCCACCGGCGGGGCGGCCGTCAGTACGCAGCGCGTAAGCACGTGCACAACGACGGGCAGACGGGGCGGGGGCCACAGCGTCCACGGAGGTGGGACGGCCGCCTGGGCGTCGTCCTTGGCCGCCAGCCGCTCACAGATCATGCAGCAGATGGCCACGCACAGCACCAGGCAGTTGGCCAGCAGCCGCAGCCAGGCCACGTCCCGGATGCGCAGCAGCGCGCGGGCGGCGCGGTCCTGGACGGCCAGCAGCTCGGGCGTGGGCTCGGCGGCCCCGCAGATGGCCAGCCACAGCAGCCGCCGGGCGGAGGAGCTGGTGCGCAGGAGGTAGGCCAGCCGGAGACCGTGCGGGGTGCGGGCGGCGGCGTCGGCCCAGCCGCGCGACCCGTCCACGGTCTCCACGTACGGCGGCAGCAGCGCGAACGGGTCCAGGTCGTCGTCCAGCTCCCGGTCCTCGGGTACCGGGTCCACCCCGGCCCGGGTCCACGCCCAGCCGTCCGGTCCCCAGGTGTGTGCCAGGAGGTGGGCCAGGTCGTCGTCCACGGGCGCGACGGTGCACGGCACTGGCGTGCTGGCTGCTGCCTCCACCGGCCCCTCCCGTCGCGTTGACCTCCGCCGATTCTGGGGGCAACTCCCTGCGGAACACCAGGGAGTACCCGGGAAATCAGGCGGCGTCGGCCAATGGATCACCCGCACGAGTGACGGCCGCGCCGCAGTCCACGACGGCGCCCCGCAGGCGGCCCTCCCAGGCATCGGCCCAACCATGGCCGCCCATCGCGTGCCACCGGGCCAGGGTCTCCTCCACGCACGGCCCGCAGCAGCCCCAGGCCGGAAACGGGCCGCCGGCGCCGCAGTCACGGCAGCCGCCCAGCGGCCACGCCCAGGTCCCGCACAAGATCACTGCGCGGCACCTCCGCGTTACAGAATGGGTAACCACAATCACATACTGTGAGATCATCGGGGCGGGTCTCCGTCGCGGTGATCTGCGGGCAGGAGGCCCGCCGTTTCCACGCGGGGCGGCGGGTCTCCACCTGATCGCGGACCGGAACCGGTCGGCGCCCCGACCCGCCGAGGCCCGCACGGTGGGACCAACGGCAAGCCGTGCGGGCTTACCCCCTCCAGCAGCCGACGACGGCGCGGCCCACCCACCACCCCAGGCGCCGCCTCCAGGCCCAACCCCCGGGCACCGGAGCCTCCTTGGGCAGGCAGCGCTTGAATCGCCTTACTAAACCTCCCCGTACCGTCAGGATCATGGCAGAAACGGAACGGTGTCGCGCCCTGGTGGAGCTGCGGGAGATCGTCGACCGGATCACGCCCACGCTCAGCTCATCCCGCGCCGAACAAGTCCGTTGGGTGGCTGGGGAGTTGGAGCGGGCCGTGACGTATGACGTGCTGCCCGATGGCTGCTGCCAGGGCCTAGGGTCCCTCTTCTCCGAGCTGTCCCTGGCCTGGTACTTCCGCGCGGCCGATGCGGACGACCTGCGGGCCACCGGCCGCCGCTACACATGCCAGCCGTCGGAGCACAGCGCGGCCGTGCGGCGCAGTATCGTGGCGCTGATCGCATCGGCCGCAGGACTCCACCCGCGTCTCCCACAGGTGCCGCAGGCGCCGCTCCGCGACCCGCTCACCCCCCAGCAGCGGGACGCCGTCTGGCGGTTCGTCTCCTCCGGCGTCACCCCCACTGGGGCCAAGCCGAGCAGCCGCAACGTGATGATCCGGCTACGTGCCGCCGTCGGCGTCGTCATGGACACCGGCGCCCGCTCGGGGGAGCTGGCCGCCATCCAACTGCCCGACCTGGCCGCCGACCTGTCGCACGTCACCATCACCCGGCGCCCCCAGCGGGGCGCCCGCGTCTACACCGAGACCCTGCCCCTGTCCCAGGCCACCCAGGGCGCACTCGGGCAGTGGCTGGACCTGCGGGACCGCCTGGTGGCCGGCCTCGGCGGAAGCACCCCCACCGCGCTGTGGGTGTCGGTCTGCGGCGGCGGCCGGTCCCACAGCGGCACCACCACCGCCCGCACCCGACCCGGCCTGCCCATCCTGCCGGATGTCCTGCGCGTCCAGTACGCCTCCACCATCGCGGCTCTGAACGGCAAGCACGCCGGGGACCCGGCCTGGGTGATGCTGCCGCGCCGCATGGAAGTCCTGCGCCGCGCCAGCACACCGAATAAGCACAACCCTGCGGGCCAGGCGGCCAGTTGGTCGTCCGAGTCCAACGCAGCTACGGCGGCGTAGCGGCCCTGTCGGAAAGGTGACGGTGACGTGTCGGTGGACGCTGTGGCCTGGTCCCAGGACCGGGAGGTATGGCACAAGCAACCCGGAGAGTCAGCACGTGATCATGAGCTGTATCTGATCTATCAGGGCCAGGGTGCCGAGCGGTCCCTGGACTCCACCACCGCCGAGTGGAACGCCCAGGTTGCCAGCGGCCAGCGGCGGAACGGCAAGACGGTGTCTGTGCGCACCGTCGAACGGGCCTCGGTGCGCTGGGGCTGGGTGGCTCGCGCCGCCGCCCGCGACGACCGTGAATACTCCATCGTGGCGCGCCGCTATCGGCTGCGCGACGCCGAGCAGCGGGCGAAGAATGCCGACCTGCTGGGCCGGGTCGCCGAGCGGGTGGCGCTGCTCACCCTGGAGGCGTCCATGGACGACGCCCGGCCCGCCGACCTGCTCCGCGCCACCGGGGACCTGGTCGAACGGCACGCCCGCGTCACCGCGCCCACCGGCCCGCTGGTGTCGGTCCAGGCCGCCGCGTCGGCCAGCGCGCAGGCCACGGCCGAGGCCGCCGACGGCCAGGCCGAGGAGGACGCGGCACACGGCCGGGACGCGGGTCTGTATGAGGAACTGCTGGAGCAGATGCGGCAGGACGTGGCGGCCGTCGCGCAGGCCCCCGCAGTGCACGCGCTCCCGGCCGCCAGGGAAGAGGCGGAGCGCACGGGCCTGGTGGACGTGCTGGCGATGTTCGGGGACGACGACGCCGAGGAGGGCGCGCCGTGACCGTGGCGACGGCCGGCGCCGCCGACGCCGAGACCTCCCGCCGTCTCCAGGCCGTGGCCCTCCACTCCCCGCTGACCCTGGGCATGTGGACAGCGCCGCGCACCTTCGTGCCGCGCGCCCATCTGCGGCTGATCTCCCAGGCGTTCGCGGAGACCGCCCAGACGCCCGGCGGGCGTCTGATGATCTTTTGTCCGCCGCAGTGCGGGAAGTCGGTCACGGCTGCGACGTACGGCGTGGCCTGGTATCTGCTGCGCAATCCGTCCCGGCGGGTGGCCGTCGGTACGTACTCGGACAGCCTGGCCCGGCACCGGGGGCGGGACGTGCGGGCCATCATCACCGAGCACGGGCACCGGTGGGGTGTGGGCGTGGCCCGGGGGTCGGCGTCCACGGCCGACTGGCGGACCCACCACGGCGGCGGCCTGCGCTCGGTCGGCGTCGGCTCCAGCCTGACCGGGTTCCCGGCGGACCTGGTCCTGGTGGACGACCCGCACAAGGACCGGCAGAGCGCGGACAGTCCCACGCAGCGCGCAGCCGTGTGGGACTGGTGGTCATCGGTGGCGACCAGCCGCCTGTCCCCTGGCGCCCCGGCGGTGATCATTCAAACCCGCTGGCACAAAAAGGATCTCTCCGGGCTGCTGCTGGAGCGGGAGGGGCGCGTGGAGGACGGCGGCCGGTGGCGCGTCGTCAGCCTGCCCGCGTTCGCCCAGGCCCACGACCCGCTGGGCCGCGCACCGGGGCAGCCGCTGACCCACCCCAAGCTCCCCGAGGACGACCTGGCCGCGCTGACCGCCCACTGGGAGGACAAGCGGGCGTCCAGCATTCCGCGCGACTGGTCGGCGCTCTACATGTGCACGCCCATCGTGGTGGAGGGCGCGCTGCTGCCGCCCGGCCTGCTCTCCCAGCGCGTCCTCCGGCCCGGCCGGCGCCTGCCCAAGCTGGACCGCATCTGTGTGGCCGTGGACCCTTCCGGCGGCGGCGCCGACGAATGCGGGATCGTGGCCGCCGGGCGCGGCCTGGACGGCCGGGTGTACCTGCTGGCCGACCGGTCCGGGGTGATGTCTCCCGACCAGTGGGCGCGCACCGTGTGCCTGCTCGCAGTCGAGACCCGCGCGGACTGCGTGGTGATCGAACAGAACTACGGCGGCGGCATGGTCCGCTCCATGGTCAACTCGGCGTGGCAGGAGCTGGGCCGGGAGGGGTCCGTGCGGCCTGGGTCCATGGCCCCGTACGTCACCACCGTGACGGCCAAGCGCGGCAAGTACCTGCGGGCCGAACCCATCGCCCAGGCGTTCGTCCAGGACCCGGTCCGGCTGGCGCATCCCATGCCCGAGCTGGAAGGCGAATGGGAGGGGTGGACACCGGCCAGCTCGGACAGTCCGGGACGGCTGGACGCATCGGCGTACGCCGTCGCCCACCTGATGCCGTACGCCAGCCCCCAGGCCCCGAACCCCTGACCCGCCTTGGAGGCCGATGTGAAGTCCAGGAAGGAACGGCGCGCCGAGCGCGCCCACAAGGTGCTGGCCGCCCTGCGCGATAACGCCACCGCCCTGACCCCCGACGGCGGCACGCCGGTGACGTTGGCCGCGCTCCTCGGGCAGCCTCCGGACACCCCGCCCCAGCAGCTGCTCAACGGGTGGATTCGCGCCCTGTCCGAGGCCGTGGACGCGCTGGCGGCCGTGGCGAACGCCGACACGGCCCAGGCCCCCGAGGAGCAGCCGCGAACCGCCCAGCAGTCCCAGGGCGGCGTCCGCCTCGGGTACGGCTACACCCACGGCGTCAGCGGCCAGGGACTCGACACGTTCACGCCGAGGCCCGGCAGCGTGGCCTCCATCCAGATGGGGCGCCGTTTTGACCGTGGTGGAATGTACGGATGACCGTTGAAGTCACCACAGCAGGCCGCCCCAGCGGCGGCTCGGCACGCTGTAGGGCCGATGGGTCACAAGTCGATAGACCAGAGCGCCGCCGTACCAGAACATGCCCTTCAACATCCACCAGTACAGCCAGAACACGATGATGAGGCAGTACCACAGGAGAACGAAGGGGGCAGCGATACAGCTTGCGCCACCACCTCCGCCCCGTCGTCTCCGACCGCCGATGCTGCCGCCGACCGAGAACGGGCCGGGCAGTGGTATATGCCAATTCAAACGCACGGGCACCCCTGTAGATCATGTTTGAGAAAGGGGCAAGGGTAGCTGACCAGGGCTTCTACGTCGTCGGTCCGTATCCAGATGGGGCGCCACTGTGACCGTGGTGGAATGTACCGGTGACCGTTGAAGACACCCGCCAGCCCATGGAGGCGCTGGAGGCGGTGGAGCTGACCCGCGACTACCTCCGCGCGCTGGCCGCCATGGAGGCCGACGACGACACCGCCGCCATCGGTCAGACCCTGCTCCTGATGCGCCGCGTACGGGGCATGACCGGCCACCCGGCACGCGCCGCCGCCCTGGTGGCCTGTCTGGCGTCGTTCTCCGCCGCCATCGCCTACCAGGCCGGGGGCGGCCGGGACGGGGCGGAGGATCTGCTGGACGCCTGCGCCGTCGGCCTGATGGGGGCGCCGTGACCCCCACGCCCGGCGACGTTGCGGAAGTCTTTGACCATGAGCTGGCCGCCGTCGCGCTCATCAGGGCCGCCGACGCGCCGGCCACCGCCCAGGATCGCGTGGTGGAGATCCTGACGAACCTTGCCGAGCGCCACGGCCGCCAGTCCCTGCTCCTGGTCCTCGGGCCGCTCACGCGGTTCTCCGCCGTGTTCCTGACCCTCGGCCTGGAGGACGACGCCGACCCCGAGCAGCCTTACCAGAAGGCGGTGGAGGAGGCCGACCGCACCAGCGGCCGGACCTTGGACGGCGACGCCGTCCACGCGGCCGTCAACGCCTCTCGGGCGGCCCTGAACGCCCAGGTCGGGGACAACCTGCTGGACACGGCCGTACTGCCCTCCCTCGGGCAGTTGGCGGCCGACCACGGCCAGCCGAGCAGTCCGCCGGAGGCCGCGGTGACCATCGCGTTCGGCTGGGCCATGGCGCGGCTGTGTGCCCGCTTCACGCACCTGGTGGCCGAGGCCAACCCCGAGCGGTACGCGACCGGCCCGGACTTCCTGGACTGGTGGGAGCGGCACCTGCTCCAGCGCGGTGCCGAGGAGGCCGACATGGCCGCCGAGGGCCTGGACCCCTGGACCGATCCCGAGGGCCGGCCGTGACTCCCGACGCGCCTTCCCCGCGCGTCGATTCCCTGTTGCCGGTCGAGTTGACCCGCGACGCTTTCCGATGCCTGGCCACCCAGGGGCAGTTGGGCCAGTGTGACCCGGACCGCGCCGCCGCTCTGACGGACCGTATCCGGGGCCTGACCGCCGACCAGGACCGCGCCGCCGCCCTGGTGGACGCGCTGCTGGTGTTCTCCGTCGGCCTGGCCATGACGGCCAGCGACGGACGCGAGGAGGTGGAGGAGCTGCTGGACCTTATGGCCGTCTACACGATGCGGGAGACCGGTCCGGGGGCGCCGGGCACCATGGAGGCATGAAGTGGCCCCGCCGCACGTGCCCCGTCTGCGCCCGCGCCATCGCCATACCGGGCGGCCAGTTCGCACGTCATGACCCGGAGTACCGCGTACCCGGCTGGCCGTTGGTCAGCTGCACCGGGAGTATGCGCCAGGCTCCACCCGACGCCGTCCAGCCGGTCCTGTTCGACACACCCGCCCCGACCGGGGACACGCCGAACATCGAACAGTGGGCACTGTTCCCCGCCTGACCGCATCCGGACCCGAACACGACAGCGCACCCGACCGGCACGGCGCCGAGTCGTGCGCCCATGCGTTGACCTGGGCATCCGGCTACGCGGGGCTCGCGGGCTCAGTCGGCCGGGTGCTCCTCGAACGACTCCAGTTCTTCGATGACGCCTTGCACGACCCACACGGGGTCACTCTGGAAAGCGACCAAATCGAACCACTCGCCACGAGTTCGGTAGGTGGCGAACCGCTCGTGCAGCTGCCTTTCCGGAGAAGACGGCCAGCAGGCGCAGGGGCTCGGGCGCCCCGGTCTGGAGCTGCCTCAGCCGCTTCTCAGGGTCGCCGGTCGTGAACCCGATCTTCACCCGGTCCGAACCGTCCATGCCTATCAGGTAGATGACACCTGACCGCATGGCTTCCCACCGGGTCCTTTGCTTCTCGGCGCCGCGTATGAGGGCCGAGACTCTGTCATCGATCTCATCCATGGCGGGAGCCTATGAGCCCTGGGCTGGCTCGGTTCCGGTAGATCCGGTAGAAGGGCTACGGGGCCGGCCTGCGGAACGCGACGGTCCCACTCAGCAGGCGTTGACGCGGTGGGTCAACTGGCCGCCTGGTCGGCCTCGGCCAGCGCCCGGTACAGCGACGCGGCGGACGGTGCCTCGCCCGCGTTCTTCCCCTCGGTGATGGTCAGGCCCTTGGCGATATCGCGGACGGACTCCCCCTTGGCCATGCGGGCGCGGGTGATGGCCAGCATGTCGTCCGTGATGACCTTGGGGCGTCCGCCGTGGCGGCCTCGGTCGCGGGCGGACTCCAGGCCCTCCAGGGTCGCCTCCCGGATGCCTTCCCGCTCGGCCTCGGCCATGGCCGCGAAGAACGCGAACAGCAGCGCGCCGGAACCGCTCGGGTCGTACACCCCGGGGAGCGGGCCGCGCAGCATCTCCAGACTGATGGCGTTCTCCTGGAGGGTCCGGGCAAGGGTGGTCAGTTCGTCGGCGTCGCGTCCTAGCCGCTTCATCTCCGTGACGGTCAGGATGACCGTCTGTTGCGGCGCGGCCTCCTTGAACCGCTTGGCCAGGTCCAGCGCGGCGGCCAGCTCGGGCCGGTGCTTCACGCGCGTACTGATCTTCTCGGAGAACACCTTGTGGCAGTCGGCCTTGGCCAGTTCGTCCAGCTGCCCCTGTAGCTCCTGCGACACGGTGGAGCAGCGGGCGTAACCCAGACGGACGGGCGCCAGCTTGCGGTCCGTCGGCACGGCTGGGACGACGACGGCTGCGCCCGGGGTCCACAGCGTGCCGGGCCTGCGGTCGGCGGGCGTGCGCACGTCGAGGGAGCGGGCCAGGGACGGCACCAGCTGAAAGCGGGGGGTGTGGTACTTGGGGGCCACCTTTCCGGACTTGGTGCGGCAGGCCGACCCGGGTTCCACCTTGCACGTGGGGCAGGCGTGGCGTTCGACAGCGGCGGCGTTCTGCATCTCCGGTGACATGCCCCCAGTGTCTCAGAAACCCAATCGCAAAAGAGAGTTGATCCCCCAGATTCTGCGACAGGTTTTGCGACACGCCACCCCGGGCCAAAACGGGCAACCCGCCGCCGCGCTACGCCTGTCGCACAACGGGTCGTTTTCTGAGACACCGACCGCGCTGGTCACCGGCTGCGCCGCGACTCCCCCGCCACCCACAGCACCGCAGCCGCCACCAAGGCGACCACGGCAGCGAGCATCAGCCACAATCCCGCCTGCCCGGCCACGATCCGCACCATGTGCCCCTCCGCCAGCACAGCGGAGCAGTCCCGGGACACGTGCACGTTGTAACCCTCGTCCGGATTACGCCAGCAGTAGGCGGGTTCGCCCCCGATCAGGAAAAGCACCCACCCCACCGGCAGCGCCACCACGCCCAGGCCGCCGATGATCGCTGCGCGGTCCTGCCCCGTCATCCGTCCCCCCGTCGTCCTGGCCACCCACCGAGACTACGGCCGAAGCTGACCGAGCCCCGTACGAGTCTGCGCGGATCTTGGCTCTCGGCCCTTCTCTCGGGCGGCCGGTAGCCTGCGCCCCCATGGGACGGAACAAGAAGAACAAGCCCCGCCGCCCGCGCCTCCAGGACGGCCCCCCGCCCGGATTCCGCAACGCGATGCCGCCGGGCCGGGAGACAGGCGGCCCGCTGGTGGAGCAGCCCACCCCGTGCGGTTGCACCATCCACTACCCCGCCGTACTCGGGGAGTTGGCCGTGACCGTGGGGGCCTGCCACGCGCTCCCGGCGATGTGCGACCACGGCAATGGGCACATCATCACCACCGAGGCAGACGGCGTGCACTTCCGGATCTCGGGCGGTCCGGGCGCGGTGGCCCAGGTGTACGAAGCGATCCCGTGGCCCCAACAGGTGTTGCAGTTCCCTGGCGGATATCCGGACGGCCATGCCTGCAAGCGGGCGCCGTCGGCGGAGGCCCTGCGGGACTACTTCGCCAACCTCTGACCGCCCAGACCGCCAGCCACCGTGGCGTGGGGATAGAGGCGGGTGGGAAAGTGTCGGGCCGTGAAGACACCCGAGATCATCACTCTGAGCGTGGCCGTCCTAGCGGCCGTCGCCTCTATCGCTGCGGCAGCGATAGCCGCCCGCGCGGCCCGCGCAGGCTCACGCAACACCAGCACTGCCACGCGGCTGGCACCGATAGAAACCGCCCGCCACAACGCGCAGCGCACCGCCTACGCTGAGGCATTGACCGCCCTTTACGCCCACCTCGTGAAAACGGGCAGCGCTCTTCCCCCCGCCACTGAGCTGGAGGAGGCGGCGCGCGCCGAGACCGAGGGCGGCCCTCCGTTGGACGGCCCCACAGTGCAGAACTGGCGGCGTCGTATCAATGACGCCAACGACCCTGACCCCGTCCGCCTGGCCCTGGCCGTGGTCCGTCTTGAAGGTCCCGGCCACATCGCGGACGACGCCAAGCGCGTGGAGGAGGCCCTGGAGCAGCTGGACGCTGCGCTGAGAGACTGCGGCACCCTGTTCGCGGAGGAGGGCCAGCCGCTCCATGAGGCCGAGACGCAGGAGCCTGGGACATGCGCCACGCGACACCGGGCGCTCCGCCGCCAGGTCGGCGTCTTCACGGCCAAGGCCAGCGCGTACTTGAACAGCAACCCCACCGATCAGGCCGCCGCAACATAGGCGCCTCCGCCCCCTGCGCATCGCTCGCACGCAACGGCCCACCCCTTCCGTCACGTTGGGCTGGGTCCGTTGGGGCGCTGACGTTCCGGGTACGGTCCCAGGAGCCGCTGACGAAGGAGACCACCGTGGCCGAGTACCTGACCGTTTTGACCACGACCGACGCCGCCGAGAAGGCCCAGGCGCTGGCCAGCAGCGCCGTGGAGGCCAAGGTGGCGGCCTGCGCCCAGATCGACGGGCCGATCACCAGCGTGTACCGGTGGGAGGGCGCGGTGCAGACCGACCAGGAATGGCGGGTGCTGTACAAGACGACCGCCGAGCGGTACCCGGAGCTGGAGGCACACATCAAGCAGGTGCACGACTACGACACACCGGAGATCATCGCCACGCCCGTCACCCACGGGAGCGACGCCTACCTGTCGTGGGTGAGCGAGGAGACAGCCAAGGGCTGATCAGACGGCGAGCGCGGCGCGGATGTTCTCGGCGAGATCCCGCGCCGCGCTGTGCTGTGCGGGCAGCAGTCCGGCAAGCGAGGCTAGCCGCTCCCGGCCCATGGTGGTGGGCGTGTCCGTCGCGGCCTTCACGAACCGCTTGCCGACCTCCACGCCCTGGTCCACGTCGCCGGACACCACGTAGCCGGTGGCCACGTCCGCCAGGACCGCGATCCTGACCTTGGAATCGTCTTCGCCAAGGTGGGTGAGCGCGTCCTGGGCGGACTGCTCCAGATCCCGGTGGCGGAGCCGGGCATAGGTCGAGACCATCAGCGAGTCCAGCCGGGGGCGCTGGTAGAAGCGAATCCACGCCTGTTCGGCGTCGGGGTTGGCGTAGTCGAACGCCGTGGTGGCCCTGTCCAGGGAGCGCACCGCGCCCTCCCGGTCGCCGATGGCGGCGGCCTCCTCGGCTTCACGGGCGGCCAGCCAGGAGCGGGCGGCGGCGTACCCGGCGCCGCGTACGTGTTCCTGGGCGGCGGCCAGCATCTCCCGGGCCTTGTCAGGCGCGACGGCGTACGAGGCGTAGCCCATGGCCAGGGCCACGACCGACGGGTGCCCAGCCTCGCGGCCGGCCAGCGCGGCCGTCTTGTAGTAGTGCCGGGCGGTGTCCATGTCGCCGATGTCGTAAGCGGCCCACCCCGCCAGTGCCGCCGTCTCTCCGGCCGCCACGGTGAGCGCCTGCCGGTACGGGCCGGAGCGGGGAATCAGCGCGGTCAGGGTCTCCAGGTGCCCGCCAAGCCGGTCGGCCAGGAGCCGCGCGGGAAGGTGGTGTTCGGTCACGAACAGGTCCGCCGTCTTGGCCACCAGCTTGTCCGTGATCTCGCTGTCCACGTTGGGACCTGCGACCGCAGCGGCGAGCCGTCCCCATGGCTCGGTGGCGATACCAGCGGCCAGCATCGAGACGCCGAAGAATGTGCGTCGCTCCACGGGGTCAACCTCCTCCGGGTCCTCCAGTAATACCGATGTTGACACGAGCCTCCGATACCGGCGGCTGGCGGCCACTGCCCGCTGGACCGCATCCACAGGAATCCCGTACCCCCTGGCAATCGCGGGGTGCCAGTCCGGGATGGGCAGCCGCTTCTCCGTCTCCCACCGTTTGATGTTCTCCGGATCGACGAATCGGCCGCTGACCTCTTCCAGGTGCTCGGCCTGCTCCCGTCTGGTGCGCGCGGCCTGCTCCCGGAGACCACGCAGCAGGTGGCCGATGCCGTCCGGACTCATCATGCGCTGTCCCCAAGTCTCTTCCACAATCCCGGGTTTCATCCTGGCCCCCCATACTGGCCCCCCGCCAGAAAACGCACCCCTTCCCGGCCCTCCCGGCTCCAGTCGCCTGGTCGTTGGCTAGGTATGTGCCCGCTGCCCAGCGCGCGGACACGGCCCTTCGCCCACGACTGACGAGGCTCTGATGACTGTGACCGCTTCCGCTCGCCCCACCGGGCACCCGGGCTACAGCGAGACTCTGCCGTGCGAAGAGGCCAGCATCTCGGCCGCCCGCCGACTCGTCCGGACAGCGCTACTCGCCTGGGGGCTGGACGAGTTGGCCGAGGACAGTTCCGTGATCGTCTCCGAGCTGGCGACCAACACCGTCCGGCACACCGGGTGCCGGCACATGCGCGTGACCATCAGCCGCCCCACCCCGGACTGGGTCCGGGTGGCCGTCGTGGACAAGTCCCGCACCATGCCCGATCCGCGCACGGCCTCCGGCACCGACACCGACGGGCGCGGCCTGATCGTCGTGGAAGCGCTCTCGGATCGGTGGGGAACTGACCTGCTGCGCTGGGGGAAACGGGTGTGGGCGGAGCTGCGGACGGACGTGAAGCCATGACCGAGCAGACCACGGAGAGCCTGCCGGAGATAGCCCGGCTCCAGCCCCGGCAGCAGATGGCCATGGACTGCGCCCGCTGTGCCCGTCCCCTGGGCGCAGGAGGCCGGATCTGGGGCGAGACGCGGCACCGAGGCCACCTGTTCCGCCTGTGGGTGTGCGCTCCCCACTGCCCACCCCGCGCGCCCGGCGGCACGCCGCCGTGAGCTGCCGCCTCGCCTGCGATGAACCAGACACCCCGCAGCCGGGGCGGCCTTGACTGCCTCCCTCCCCGCGTCCCCCGTCGGGGAGGGAGGCGCCCCGCCCTCCGCCCCTGGAGCGCGGGCTGTGCACGGACAGCAAGCCAAGCCCGAGGAGGCGTTCGTGACCGTCGACGTTCCCACCGCTCCACCCCTGCGCGAGCTGCTGACCCGGCCCAGCGTTGCGGAGGTCTTCGTGCACGCCGCCGCGCAGATCCACCGAGCCACCGCCGACCTGTGGCCCGACGCGCCGGTGTGCCTGGAGCAGCACGTGCCCAGCGTCACCAGCTACGTACACCGCGCCCGGGTGGGCGACCGCACGCTGTACGCGAAGGTGTCGATCCTGGGCGTCTCCCTGGTGTCGCTGCTGCGCGGCGCGTGCGGCAACTGGTCCAACGTGCTCCAGGCGCAACGGGAGTACGAGGCACGGGCGGACGGCCTGCTGGAGCGTGAGGCCGCCCAGCTGCGGCTCCTGGCCGCCATGGAGCGTCCCCGGGTATGCGCGCTGGCCGGGGTGGAGCGCGGGGTGATGTTCACCGAGCCGGTGACCGGCCCGTCCCTGGGGGATCTGCTGCTGGTGCACCCCGGCGACACGGCGGAGCTGTTGGCGCTGTCGCTGGCCGAGCTGCGCCCGCTGCACCGCACGGACGCCGCGCGCCGCCTGGGGTCCGCCGGGGCGATCGGGGAACGCAGCATCGCGGGGACGTTCCTGCGTAAGTTCAACGGCCTGTCGGGTGCGGTGTACGTGGACCGCCTGGGTGCCGAGCGGTGCGACACCGAGCAGCGCCAGGAGGTGGTGGAACTGCTGCGCCGCACCGTGGCGCGGCTGCACCGGCTCCGCATGGCGCTGCCCCCGGTGCCGCGCACCATGTTGGCGTACGGGGATCTCAAGCCGGAGCACGTGGTGTTCCCAGATGGCCCCGAGGGGCGGCCGGTGCTACTGGACCCTGGCCTGCTGCGGGCGGGGCCAGCGGTGGACGTGGCCAAGCTGCTCAGCCGGACCGTGCTGTTCCTGGCCGCCCGCCAACCGGGGGCCGCCACAGCACGCCAGGTCGTGGAAGGGCTCGGCGAGTTCGAGGAGGCGCGGGCGCTGCGGTTGCCCCGCCGGGCGCGGCGGGTGTGGCTGCGGGAGCTGCTGACGCTGTGGCTGATGGACACCACCAACATCCTGACCACGTATCTGTCCGCGCCGGCCGCGCTGCCGCTGCCCGGCTACGGCTTGGCGCTGGTGGAGCGGGCCGGGGCGGTGTGCGCCCTGGTGGAGGCGGTGAGCGCCGATCTGGCGACGAGTGCGGATGCGCGCAGCGTGTGGGAGCGCGCTCTGACCCACGCCGTGGCGGTGACCCCGTGACGCCCCCGGTTGCGTCGGTCGGTGTGGTGGGCGCTGGGGCGGTCGGGCAGGCCGTGGCGGGGGCACTGGTGGCCTCCGGGCTGTGCGCCCGGCTCCTGGTCGCCTCCCGCACCATCGAGCAGGCCGCCGCGCTGGTGGCCGACCTGGACGACATGCGTGCGGCGGTTGCCTCTCCCGTGCGGCCCTACGCCGCTTCCGTCGCCGACCTGGTGGACTGCCAGGCGGTAGTGATCGCCGTCCGCGCCCGCTTCTCCAACACGAACGCCACCGACATGCGCATGGGCGGGGCGCAGGCCAACGCGCCCGTGATCCGCGTACTGGGCGCTGAGCTGCGCGGCTACACGGGCACGGTACTGATGGTCACCAACCCCGTGGACCTGATGACCCGCCTATTCGCCGAGTTCTCCGGCTGCGCCCGGGTGTTCGGCATCGGTTCCAACCTGGACAGCGCCCGCTACCGCCTCACCCTGGCCCGCCTGCTGGACGTACCGCTGGACGCCGTGGACGGCCACGTGATCGGGGAGCACGGGGACGCCGCCGTGGTGTGCGCCTCAGCCACACGCGTCAACGGCCACCCTCTCCCAGTCCCCCTCCAGCAGGTACGCGACGAACTGGCCACGCGCCCCGGACGGATCAACGCCGGGATCGGCCGCACCCGCTCTGGACCGGCCGGTGCGGTCGTCACCGCGCTGCGCCTGGCGCTCGGCCTGGAGAACGGGCTGGTGGAGCTGTCCGCGCCGTACCGGGACGGGTGGCTGGGAATCCCGTTGCGGTTCACCTCCGGGCACCCCATACCGTGCCTGCCTGCCCTGGACGACACCGAGGCCCGCCAGCTCGACACTGCCCACACCAAACTCCGCGCCGCCTACCTGGCGTTACGCGGTACCCCATCCAGTTCGCTTCCGATAGTGAGGACCCCGTGACCACCTACGCCACCCGTCTGGAGGCCGCCGACGCGGCCGTGTCCGTGCTCTCCTCCACTCAAGCCGTCACCGACTGGTCCCGCCGCTACTTTGGCCCGTGGTGGAACGCTGTGGACGTAGCCCCGGAGAGCGTGTGTGCGTCCCCGCTGGTTGTGGCCGACGTGGACGCTCAGCAGTACGCGGACGCGGCGCTGGCCGTGACTCAGGCGCCGCACACGAGCACCACGTACGCCAAGGCCCACACTCTGGTGGCCCGGGACGACGCGGAGGGCGTCATCACGGCCGTCTCCCCGGAGGAGGGACTGGCGTACCGCTCGGAGACCGCCAATGGTCGGCTGGCCATCGTGGGGTGCGACACCGAGCCGGTAGCCATCGCCGCCGCCCGCCTGGCACGAGAGGCTATGCGCGGGGTGCTGCTGCGCTCCGGCTGGTCCGTGTTGCACGCCTCGGCCGTGGCCCTGGACGGCCGGGTGATCCTGGCGTTCGGGTCCAAGGGTGCGGGAAAGACAACTAGCGCCGTGGCGCTGGCCGCCCGTCACGGGTGGGAGCTGCTGGCGAACGACCGCGTGTTCGTCCGTGTCAACGCCACCGGGGGCGTGGACGTGCTGCCCTGGCCCTCGGCCGCTGCGCTCGGTCTGGGGCTGCTGGACGCCCTGGGTTGGTTCGACGTGGCCAGGGAGCGGCTGGAGGCCGGGGAGTCGCTGCACCCCACCCAGGACCAGCGGGTGACGGACGCTCTGGTGGCCGGGCGTCGGGAACCGCTGTGGGACGGCAAGCGGGAGTTGAAGGCGCAGGTGTTCCCCGACCAGTTCCCCACCTGGTTCGGGCTGGACCTGGCGACCGGCGGGCAGGCCGCCGCGTTGCTGTTCCCTCGTATCGAGCCCGGCGCCACTCCGAGCCTGGCCGGGGACGGGCGGACGCTGAGCGAAGGCGACTTCATGAGCGGTAAGACCGAGGACCGATACCCCGACGTGTTCGAGCTGGCGCGCGTCGATGGCGGCGGCACGGCCGAAGCCCGCCAGGAAATCGCCCGGCTGCTGGCCACGCTGCCCCACCACTCGGTCGTCCTGGGGCACGACGTGGAGGCCGCCGCTGCGTTCCTGGTCAAGCTGACCGCCGGCTGACCAGGCGGGGCATGAGACTGCCGCCCCATGCCAGCGGCCCAGCCGAACGGCGCCGAGGCGGTGCACCACCCGCTCCACTGGAGCGGTCCCTACCGGAAGAACCGACAGCACACTCTGGAGGCGCACGTGGAAGACGACGTTCCGACCATCGCCCCTGCACTGCCTGTCAACCGGGCTGACCGCCTGTTCGCAACCCGGGCCGTCCACACGGTTCCGGGCATGGCCGACCGGTACGAGTACAAGAAGGAGGCGGGCAGCTCCGACACTCAGCACTCGTACGACACCATGAAGGTCTGAGCACGCGCGGCACCCCGAAGCGGGCGGCAGCACAACGCTGCCGCCCGTCCCGCTTCCGACACCGAGGGAGAACCGTGCTCACCATGCACCTGACCGCCCACTCCGGTACGTGGCAGTGGGACGGCACGCGATATCGCCAGGGGGCCAGCTGGCTGGAGCCGTACGCCCACCCGGCCGTGGAACACTGCGCCGTCACCGACGGCACCCGGACCCTGATCGTGGTCCGTGAGCGCCAGCCAGGCCGGCCTGGCGACGGCCCCGGGCTGCGCCAGCTCACCACCGGCGAGTACGACCAGGCCCGCCGCGCTGCTGGCCGGTGGCCGCTGGACACGCACGTCATGGAGACGACCCCCGACCGCACCACGCTGACCGCCGGATTCGGCGGCGTCGCGCCGGTATATCTGACCGCCGACGCCAACGGCCTGGCCGGGTCGTGGGACATGACGCAGCTGCGGGCCGACGGCATCCAGATACGGGAGGCCGCCCGGCTGCTCGGCCTGCGGCTGCGCTACAGCACGGAGACCGCATTCACCGGTATCTACCGGCTGACCGAGCGGGCCACCGCCGTCTGGTCGCACGGGCGGCTCTCTTTCCGGATGCCGGACGACGCACGGCACAGCCGCGCCCGCGAACTGGCCCCGGGCGCCGACGTGCTGGGCGTATACAAAGAGCTGCTGGCGGAGGTCATGGACGGCCGCGCCTACGATCCGGCCGCCGTCAGCGCCCACGTGTCCGGCGGGATGGACTCGGCCGTCACGGCCACCTACCTGGCGCAGCGCCACCCGGGCCGCGTCCGAACCTCCGCCATCCTGCTGCCCGGCCCCGAGGGACAGCAGCAGCGCCACCGCCGGGACCTGATGCGCGCTCACCTTCCGTTCGCTGCACAGGACACCACCGTGGAGGCCGCCGACTGGCTACCGCTGGGGTCTGCCGGGTGCCGGGCGGACGGCCAGCCGGTCAGTCCGTACGAGGAGCCTTACGCCGAGGCCACGACGGCGCTCCTGGAGGCGCTGGCCCAGGACGGGGTCCGTACGGTCGTCACCGGCATTGGCGGGGACGAAATGGTGGCGGTCACCAGTGCCGAGGCGGCCAGCCTCCCGGTGGGCGTCGGGCGGCCCGTTCAGCCGTGGATGGGACCGGCCGCCGTGGAGGCCCTGGAGGAGGCCGAGGAGGGCCTGGCGCCCGCCAGCGTCGTCAACGAAATGACCCTGTTCGGCCTGTCCACGTTCGCGCCGCTGGCGCTGCGAGCCGGGGTCTGGCCCGTTCACCCGTTCGCGGACCCGCACCTGATCGAATTCGGGGAGTGGCTGCCCCGGCCGTGGCGGTCCCGCAAGCGGCTGCATCGGGACCGGCTCCGCGCGCTCGGTCTCGGGGAGGAAGTCGCCGAGCCGAAGCTACGGGAGTCGTTCGCGCCGGTGATGGAGCGCGCGCTGACCGGCCCTGCGCTCACGTACGCGGACCAGATGCTGGCCGACGGGTCCCCACTGATAGACGCGGGCCTGATCAACCCTGATGGGCTGGCCTCCGTCTGCGACCGGCTCCGTAGCGGTGTCTACGCCGAGTTGTACGACGCCGACCTGTACGACGTGCTCAACCTTCACATGGCCTGCCGCACGATGCTGGCCCGACCGAGGGAGGACGCCATGGCCGTGGTGGTCTCCTCGGGCGCCGATCCGGAACCGCCGCCCGAGAAAGACGAGGATGACATTTACTGCTGACCCGAGGCGACGGCCTCCAGCTCACCGGCTGGGGGCCGTCGCCATTCCCGCGAACATGTCGCCCAGCTGCGGCATGGTCTCCGCGCGGCGGGCCATCAGCCGCAGCTCCATGCCTTCCCGTTCAATGGTGCGCACCACGTGGAACCCCTGGGCCTGGTTGTAGCGCACCAGGCCCTCATACGTGCAGCCCCGGCGCACCCAGGCCCGGCCCTCCTGGGCGGCCTTATCGACGGTCCACCAGGCCATCAGCGTGCCGGGGCGCGCCCACTGATACGCGGGGTCAGTGCACGACGTGGCCAGGAAATAGGCGCTCTCGGCCTGTTCCTCCTCGGTCCAGCCGAGCGGCGGTGTCTGCTCGAAAAGGGACGTGCACCCCACCACGCGGTCCCCGTTCTCCACCAGGACCCAGACGGGGAAGTTCGGGTCAGCCGCCTGGCTGGCGATGGAGTCGGCGGCCTCCCGCCAGCTCGGCATGTCGCGCTCCTCCAGCCACACGCTGCGGGCGCGCACTACCTGGGCGATACCGTCCTGATCTGCGGGAGTGGCCGGGCGCATTGCGAACATGGGCGGCATCCTTTCGGGTCCGGGCGGGGTCTCACCGTAGCCGGTGCCGGAGATCCTTTGGCGGTGTCACCGCGACCGGCCGGCGGGCGTGGCCGGATGGCCTGCCCAACGTCGCCGCAGCCCTCGGCGTGTCCGGGGTGGGATCATGTCCCGCGTGGCGATGCTGACGGACTGCGACGACGTGGTTACCGTGCTGGGGTTGACGCCTGCGCTGTACCGGCAGCTGCTGTGTGTCCACGAAGCGGGCCACGTGATCGCTGCGGACGGCCTGGGTGTCCCCGTCCTCGGCGCCCGCCTGACCCTCAACGACCCGGAGGACAAGCGTCTGGGGTATGTGGAGCTTGGCCCGCAGCCGCTGGCCGACGGGTCCCGCCTGGCCCTGCTCGGCCGCCTGATCGTCCGGGCGGCGGGCGCCCAGGCCGCGTACCTGTGGCTGGAGCGGCGCGGCACCACCGCCGACCTGGCCGCACTCCGGCAGGACCCCGACCTGTTCGGTGCCGATGACGACTGCACCGAGGCCGCCGAGGCGTGCGCCGCCCAGCCTGAGTACGGACTGACGCCCCAGGCCGGGGTGGTTCCGGCCGCCCAGCTCCTGCTGGCCCGCTGGCCCGCAGTGCTGCGGGTCGCGTACTGGCTGGGCCGACGTGAGCGCCTGGACGGCCAGCAGCTGCGCGCCCTGCTCACTGATGCCGACCGGGCCGCCTGGCCCGGCGCTTCCCGGGCGGTGGTGGGGTCATGAGGTGCCGGCGCCTGCGGTCGCTGCTCCACGCCGCGAAACACCGTCTACCTGGACCCCGCCGGGGTCCTGCCGAGGAGGCCCCGCCGATGACCACCGCATCCCGTTACGCCCGCGCTGTGCCGGACACCGCCTGTCACATGTGTGGCGGGTCCACGGCCGCCGGGCGGTTCCTGGCCACCTCCACCGCGTACTCCTGGAGGGTGTGCCCCACCTGTGACGGGCTGCGCCGTACGGAGGCGGTGCTGGTGTCGGCCGTCCGCGTCCGGCACGGCGAGCAGGCAGCCGAGGCCATGGAAGCGGTCGGCCCGGACAGCGTGCTGCGCGCCGTCGGCGGGGCGGTCCAGCAGTTCCGCACCACGGCCGGAGGAGGAGGCGGCATCTTGGCGCCGGTGGAGCCGTGGTCACACCAGGCCGACCTGGTGGCCCGGTTGGCCGAGGCGGCCGAGTCCATGGCCGTCCAGAAGCGGGAGGAGGAGGCCCGCCGGGTGCGACCGTGGCCCGCCGTATGCCTGTCCTGCCCGGCCCCGCTCCAGCCGACGCCGGAGCGCCGGGTGCCGGTGTGCGACGACTGCGCGCACCAGTGGGGCCGCACCTATGACCGGCTCCACGGCGTGGACGGCGCCGCCGCGCCGACGGTCGCGGGGGTGTGACGTGGTCCGCGCGGTGCCGTTGCCCATGGCGCTGCCCTCGGCGACGGACATGGCCCGGATCATCCGGGAGGCCGGGGAGTATCGGGGCCGGGCCGAGGCAGCCGAGCGGGAGCTGGGCCGCGTGTCCTCCCAGCTGGAGGCAGTCCAGGGGCGCCTCCATGAACGGGAGCACCAGCTGGGCCTGGAGCGTACGGCGCGCAGGAGCGCCGAGGAGGAGGCCGCCCGGCTGCGGGCTGAGGCCGAGCAGCTGGCCGACGAGGCCGCCGACTGCGTCCGGCGGCAGGCGGAGCAGGAACAGGCCGAGCAGGCCGGGCGCCACCAGGAGGAGGTGGCCGAACTGCGGCGGCAGTTGACTGCTGCTCGGGCCGAGGCGGACGCGGCGGTGGAGTTGGCGGCGGCCGAGGAGGAGGCGCGGGGAGTCGCCGAGGAGGCTCTGGCCGAGGCGGAGCAGGGCAGACGGGAGGCTGAGGAGCGGGCCAGGGAGGTGGGGTCGGCGCGGCTGGCCGAGGAGTCGGCGGACCTGGAGGCCGCGCTGGGTGTCGGCGCCATGGGGAAGGTGCGGCGCGCCCGGCGGGGCCGATGATCGCACCGGTACGCCCTTGGTGCCCTTGGCATGGAACAGGGCCGCCCCGGCGTGCCGGTAGGGCGGCCCTGTCTGCCACAACTTCGCTCAGTGACAGCTTAGCGCCATTCGGTCACTCACTGTCCACTACGGCGGTCGTCCGGGGCTTCCGGCCGCCCTGTTGTACTCCTCGGGCCTGCGGGACCAGTTGAACGCCTGGCCGCCGTGCCATTGCCGGTACGCGGTGGAGCGGTCCAGTCCGGCCGCCGTACCGACGGCGTCCCAGGAGGCGGCCCGGCCTGTTGCCCGGCGCTGAAAATGCCAACGAAGCGGGCGTTCGCGGTGCCGATGAAGATTCCGGCGAATCGGACGGGATCGTCGGCAAGGTGTCGCTGTCGTCGGCAAGGTGTCGCACGGATGCGTAGGACTTGCTCCGTCGTCGCTGCGACGAGCTGTCCGGCCGCGTCGATGGCGGTGTTCGGGCAGGCGGTAGCCGGGAACGGCGTCGGCGGCTCAGCCTGCCGGGGCGAGCGCGAGCAGGCGGCCCCGAGTGAGCAGCGCGATCTGCGCCCAGATCTCGCGAGGGCCGTGGCCGAATCGGCGGTGCGCGGCCACGGCGGCGGCCACCAGCGCCTCGATGGCGTTGGCGAGCGGATCTCCGCGGTCGGTGGTGGGCAGCGCGTCGGGGTCGAGGGCGACGACGGCCTGGACGCCGATGACGCGCAGCTGCTCGGCGGTGCGTCGGGCGCGGCGCAGCCAGCCGCGCACGGTGCCTTCCGGGGCGCCGAGCTCGGCAGCGATCTGCCGGTGTCCGTGCCCGCGTACCGCGCCGGCCAGGGCCTGGCCGAGGAAGCGGACCGTGTAGGCGCGGCGGGGCAGGTGGCAGGCGTCGAGCAGCACGTGCGTGTGGCCGCAGGCGGTGCACCGGGCGCGATCCGGCCGCACCGTGACGTGTCCGCCGAGGTCATGGACGGTGCGGGGGCGGGCCTGGCCCCAGGGCTTGAGAGCGGCGCCGCAGTCCGGGCAGCGCAGCATCCGGCGGGACAACGCCTCGCGGGCCATCGCCGCGTCCGCAACCTCGATCATCGTCCATCCCGTCAGGCTGCGGCCTCGCGGCCGAGCATGGAAAGGGGCAGCTCGTGTTGCACCTTGGCCCTCCACACCAACCGGGCGCAAGAGCCCCGTCCCGCCTCCGGGCTACCGGCACCGTGCCGACGAGTTCCTCCCGTGTCCCGGACCTGGCGTGGGCTCCGGCTCGACGGCTCCCTTCTTCGGCAAGGTGCCGCCGCCAACGAACCAATCCACCGGCCGATCCCATCGGGGCACTCAACGCCCGATCCGTGCCCGCGACATCGGCATCTTGAGTGCCGCTCAACACCGGCCCTCCGGCATCCCCGCGCCGTCCCGTGCCTTCCCGGCCACGTGGTGAGCCGCCCGCCCGGCCGCGTCCGATACGAGCATCAGCAGCCGCAGCCGCTCCAGCGGGTTGCGTGCGGCACCGACGGCCCGTGTCAGCAGTTCCACGCGCTCCACCGGCCCGGCCTGCTCGGCCTGCCGCTCCAGCTCCTCGGGGTCCACGGACCGCTCCGTGTCGGCCGGGTGGAACATCGGCGCATCCCCGGGGATCTGCCCGGTAGGTAACCAGTTCTCCACAGTTCGGCGCGCCATGGCCCCGTCCTGTTGTGTGGGCGTAACGACTGGGGCGGTGGGTGGCCGCCCCCGTGGCGTCGGCGCAACGGGCGGCAGGGGTAAGCGGTGCGATCTCGGCCAGCGCCTGCTCGGACGGTCCGGCTCGGTGCAGCAGCTCGGCCACGGTGTCCGGCACCGAGGGCTCCAGGGCGTCCTCCTCCGCAGCGAACGCGGCCAGTACGGAGCGGCGTTCAGCGTCGGTGTGGCAGGCAGCCAGCGCGGCGTCCATGTCCACCTCGGGGGCCGGGACGGCGTCGGCGTCGGCGGGGACGGCGAACGGGTCCCAGGTGCTGCCGTGGTGAATCTCGGCCATGACCTCGGCGGCGGACGGCACGGAGCGCAGCCGCTCCTCCTCGGCCGCGTGGATGACGGCGTGGGCGCCGCCGATGTGGTGGGCGGCCTCCAGCAGCCGGTCCCGCCCGGCCGGGTCCACCAGCTCGGTCACGTGGGCGTACGCCTCCAGGGACAGCTCCCGGGCGATGCGGTCGGCCTGCCGCCACGGCGCGGTGTCGTCGTAGACGGGGAAGAACTCGGCGTCAAAGCGGGACGGCATGACGGACAGTCCGGCGGCCACCAGGTCGGCCACCTCCCGGCGGAACGCCCGGCGTTCGGCACGCAGGCCGTCCGCGTCCATGTACTCGGTCCAGCCCTCGGCGTGCGCCGATGTGCGCAGCCACCGGCCGCAGTCGCAGGCGGCGCGGGTGGCCAGCTGCTCCACGCGCTCCAAGGCTCGGGGCAGGGCGGACAGGTAGCGGGCCACGTCGGCGGGGCGGCCGGTGACGCGCAGCCGTCGCGGGTCCAGGGTGTGCACGTCGTACCAGCTGCCGCCGTCGGCGTAGATCAGGCCCCAGTCATGGCGCATGGTGGCCACCGGCTGCTCCGCGCGGACGTTGAACGCGGATGCCCAGCCCTGCACCCAGGCCCGGCGCCTGCTGCCGCCTCGGCCGATGTTGGGGAACTCCACCGTTGCGGTGGCCCACTGGGTGCCGCCGGTCAGGGTCTCGACGCCGAGGCGCCCGGCCTCCACCAGGTCCCGGCGTCCGACCGGAGCAGGCGCGGCCTGCTCGGTCTCGCAGGGGCCGGGGTCTGCTTCCGCGTGGCACTCCCGGCCGGTGTAGCGCGCGAACTCCCGTCCCTGTCGGTCGTATTGGACCCAGGGCTGGCCGTCGTTGCGGTGGCGCGGGTCGTACGCGACAGGGTGGCCGGTGATGGACTCGTGGATGGAGGCGCCGCGTGCGGCGGCGGCCAGCAGCTCGGGGGTGTAGCGGCGGCGGGCGGTCACTGCGTGTTCTCCTCGGTGCTGCTGGTGGGCGGGGCGGGGGCGGTGCCCACGGCGGTCAGCTGGATGGTTCCGGCGGCGTAGCCGCGCAGGAGTTGGGTGATCAGCGCGGACATGCTGGCCGCGTCGCCGGTCTCGGCGCACCGCTGGTCGGCGGCGTCCCACACGCTGGCGTGGACGTAGACGCTGCGGCGGGGGCTGGTCTTGGTGGCGGTCTTCTTGGCGGCTGCGGCCTGGGCGGTGGCGGACTTGCGGGGCGTGGCGGGCACGGGGTTCTCCTCGGGTGGCCGGCCCCGCCCAGGGCGGGCGGGGCCGGGGCGGTCAGGCCGCCTCGGTGTCGGCGGCCGGGGAAACGGTGAGCTTGTACGCGGGGCGCTTGGTCTTGCGCGGGGGGACCAAGCCCCGGGCGGCGTAGTGGACGGCCACGGCCTGGGTGTCCAGGTGGGTGCCGGTGTTGGAGTAGTGGCCGGTGACCCGGCCGCGCTGCCCGGCGCCGAGGACGCGGCGCAACAGGGCCTTGTCCGCGTCGGCCAGCTTGGCCAGCTCCTTGGCCTGGGCGTCGTTCGCCTGGAACCGCTCGGCGACCTCCTCCAGCTCGGCGTCCGTCATGACGGGGGCCGGGGCCTGTTCGGTAGCGGGCTCGGCGGGGGCCAGGTCCAGCTCGGCCACCTGCTGGGTGATGCGCTCCACGGTGGTGGCCAGGACGGTGGCGGCCTTGAACGCGGCGTGTGCGGCGGCACGCTCGGCACGGCGGGCGGCGGTGCGCAGGCGGCGGGCCTCGGCGCGGGCTTCCTTGGCGGCGTCCTTGGCCCGGGTCGCCTTGACGGCCAGGCGGGCGACCAGCCGGTTGGCCTTGGCGGCCTCCTCGGCGAGCAGGACCACCCCGGCGGCCTCGGCGCGGCGAGTGAGCCAGCGGGCGTCCTTGGCGGCCTCCTTGGCGGTGTCGGCGGCACCCTTGGCCTTGGCGGCCAGGCGGGTGGCCTTGGCCTCGGCGCGGTCGGCCAGCTTGACGGCCTGGGCGTGCTCGGCCTCCCTGGCGGCGGCGCGCTCCAGGACGCGGGTAATGGTGGCCTGGCGGCGGGTTACCGTGGTGGTCATCCGGGCTTTCTCCTGTCTCTCAGCGGGTGGCGGTCCGGCACGGCGTCCCGGTCTCGACCACCGGGGCGCCGCTCGCATTTCTGAGTATGTCAACTCAGCGCATGTGCGTCAACATGACGCACACAGGGTCGGGGTGTGCTCCTGCGCCGAGGTGTGCGGCCCTCGACTGGCGGTGGGTGCGGACATGGCGGCGCCCCGCCACCCGGTGCGGGCCGGGGACGGGGCGCGGCACGGTGCGGCGTAGACGCGGGTCAGCCCACGGGGCCGGGGTCGGCGGTCCCCAGGTGACCCAGGGCGGAGTGGCTGGCGCCGAGGGCGCGGCGGGCGTCGGCCAGCAGCCGCGCGGCCTCCTCCAGCTTTTCCGCGGCCTCCTCCGCAGTCTCGTGCGGGTGCTGGCCCTGGTCGTGCCGCAGACGGCCGCCGGAGGACTCCCGGGACACGAACGCGCCCAGCTGCTCCAGGGACTGACCGAGGCTGCCCAGGACGCCGTCCAGGCTGCCCACCGTGTCGTACACGTCGCCGATGTACTCCACGGCGGGGAAGCCGTCGGCGGGGAGCGTGCCGTGCGCCAGGGAATTGGCAGCGTTGCGCATCCCCTGTGCGTACATCGGCGCCGTGGCGGTTCCTCGGACGATGGCGGTCATCGGGTCGTCTCCTCGGTGGTGGGGTCGGCCCATCCGGTGATGGTGCCGAACTGCGCGCCGTGGCTGACGCGGCGGGCCAGCACCCACTGGGTGCCGGCGGAGTCGGTGCAGCGGTCGGCGGCGGGCGTGCCGTCGGTGGCGGGCTCAAACCGTGCGCGGACGCGGACGGTGCGGCCGTCCACGTCGGCGGCGAACACGGCGCCGTCCCGGCCGTCGGCGGTGGTGAGTTGACCGAGCAGCCAGCCACGCCGGTGGAGGTTCACCGGCACGGTGCGGGTGGTGCCGCCCAGCGTCACGGTGATGGTGCGCGGCTCGGGGGTGGCGGCCTGCTCGCACGGGCACGGCTCGGTGTACGGGGCGCCGTCGCCGTAGGCGGGCGGGGTGGCCAGGTGCCACTGGTGCCCCTCGCAGGTGCGCAGGGTGTGGCACGGGCAGGCCGGGCAGTCGTCCGGTGCGGGCCGGACCCACCGGTGGCCGTCCGGGGCCTCCAGGGCGGGGTCCTCTATCCATCGGGTCATCAGGGTGTCCTCCTCGGTCGTCTGGGGTCAGGGGTCCGGCGGCGGTGCGGCGCGCGGGCCGGGCGGCGGGTTGGCGCTACCGGCTGCCCACATGCGGGGCGATGTACGGCCAGAGCTTGTTGGCGATCACCAGGAGCGCGAAGAACGCCACGAACTTGATGACGGCCCCCCAGTTGACCCGCTCGGACGGCGGTGTGACGGGGCGCCAGTCGATGGCGTCGCCTGCGTCCGGTGCTCCGCCGTCGTGGGTGCGGCGGCGGTGCCGGTCGCGGTCGCCCTCGGCCTGGCCGCGGGGTCCCTCGGGCCAGGTGGTGCGGCACTGGTTGCACCGGTAGCGGTGGGGCATGGGGCTGGGTCAGCCTTCCGTTGCGTGACTTTCGGTTACCAGTCGCAGGTGGCGCACCCCTTCCCCCGGCGCGGTGGCCGGTGGAGGTAGGCGGGTAGGTAGGCAGTCGCTACCTGCGGCTACCCGGTCCCCAGGGGTGGGGCCCGGAAGTGGGGGAGGGGTGGGGCCGGGTGCGGCCGTGGGGGACGCCTCGGCCGGGGTGGTTACGTCGGGTGATGGCGCGGGGTGGGAGTCGGCCGGCGCGGGGGCTGCCTCGGCGGGGGCGACGGGCGCCCCGGCGGGGGCCTCGGCCGGGGCATGGGCGGGGGTTTCCAGCAGGTCCCCGAGGGGGTGGCCCAGGGCCTCCTCCAGCTGCCTGCGGCTGATGCCCTGCCGGTTGTACGCCTTGCCGTCGTTGCCTTTGATCTTCACGCCGTCGGCCACGGGGATGCCGTGCGCCTCCAGGGCCTGGCGCAGACCGGAGGTGTCCAGCTCCCGCAGGATGCCGAAGGCGTGGGCGCGGGCCAGCAGTTCGTCCAGGTGGACGCCGTTGCGGTCGCCGATCACTGCGGCCACCCAGGCCAGCGTGGCCGCCCGTACCTTCTCGGGGGAGGAGCGCGGCGCCTCCTCGGCGGGGTCGTCGTCTCCTTCCTGGTCCTGCTCCCCCGACACTTCATGATCGTTTTGGGGTGTGTCCGGGCCGGACGGGTGCGGCCGGGCGGGGGCGTAGAGCCAGGCCGCCACTCCCCAGGCGGTGACTCCGACCGGGCCGACGACGAACGGCCACATGCCCCCAAGCGTCTTGACCACCAGGGCGCCGACGGCCACGCCGATCAGGCGCCCGCCGACAGCGCCCCAGTCGCTGCCCTCCTCCGCCGCCTCGGCCTCCTTGGCGCGCTGCGCCTTGGACTTCCGCTTGCCGGCGGCCTCTGGCGCGGGCTCGGCCTGCTCCTGGGCCTTTGCCGCAGCAGCAGCGGCCTGGAGGGCCTGGGCGGGGGTGAGCCATACGCCGGTCCACACCCAGCCGACACCGCGCCGGACCAGGACCACGGACCCCGCCAGCAGCCGCAGCAGCGGGCCGCCGGTGCCCTGAAAGACGGCTCCCACCTGCGCCCACGTGCCCCCGCCCCTACCGCAGGCGGCGGGGGCGGGGGCGGCCTCCAGAGCCTCCTCCTGGGGGGTGTCGTGCACGGTCATCACACGATCCCCACCGCGTGTGCACCGGCCATGATCAGGTACTTGGGGATGCCCCAGATTCCGCCGGCCGCCGCCCAGATCGTGGCCATGAAGATGCCCATGAACGCGGCTTTCCAGGGGGCCAGCTTGCGCAGAGCAACCCAGATGCCGCACAGGAGCGCGACACCGCCGAGGCCCGCCGAGCCGAAACCGCCGTCGGTGATGACCTGGGCCAGGGACATGGACACCTGCTCAGGCGCGGACCAGAACGCCCCGGCGGCGGCGTACAGGGTTCCGGCACAGAACGCGGTCCATAGGGCCTGATCGCTGGTGAGGCGGTGGCGCAGCGCAGTGCGGGCGCCGCCGCCTCCCTCACCCTTGCCGCCGCCTCCGGCCTTGGGCTGGCGGATACCAGCGACCAGGGCGGCGGTCAGGGCCAGCGCGATGCCTCCGGCGCCGACGGTGCCCAGGATCTTGCCGCCGATGGTGGGCGGCGCGACCGGGGCGGCGGGGGCTGCCAGCAGAATCTCCATGATCATGTCGTTGGTCCTCACAGCGCGGCGGGGGCGTACAGGCACAGGCCGATGGCGGCGGACACCAGGGGGACGGCGCCGACCCAGCCCAGGAGCGGAGCGAACAGGCGGAACGGGTGGTCGATGGCGTCGGCGGTCAGGTTGTCCAGCCGTTGGCCGAGGCGACGCGCCCAGGCGGCGGGGAGCAGGCACACGCCGACGCAGGCGGCGCCCACGCCGATGGCCAGGCCGATGCTGTCGGCCTCCCCGAGATCGGTGATCCATGCGCGCTGCCACTGGGGCCAGCCCAGATACCAGCCGAGGGAGGCCGAGGCGCCGAGCCACAGGACGTGCCGGCCGCCGTACCGCCACACGCTGCGGGCGGTCTCCGCCGCTTGGTCCGTGCGGGTGGCCAGTTGCTGGCCGTCCCACTTGCGCCACTGCTCACCGGTGCGCCAGTCGGCGACGGGCGCGGGCTCATACCGGCCCCAGTCGCCCCCGTCCCCCTCTGCCTCCTCGGCGTCGGCTCCCTCGGCCTCCTCCGTGCCTTCGGGTGCCTCCTCGGTCTTGACCGGGACGGTGGGCGACTCGGCGGGCTGCTTGACTCCGAACACGTCGCCGGTGCTGGGGTCGTCGTAGAGGGCATCCCACCAGTGCCCGGCCTGCGGGTCGGCCGGGGGCTGTGGGGCGGTCGGCTGCGGTGCGCTGGTGCGCCACCAGTCGATACCGGTCACAGGACGGCCCCCAGGGTCAACAGGCGCGCCTGGGTGGCCAGTTCGTCCGGGCCAGGGGTGGCGGTGTGCTGCTCGGCGGCGGCGCGCTCGGCGTCCTCGGTCGGCTGCCAGCCGTCGGGGAGTTGCGGCAGGACGTGGGGCAGCAGGACCAGGGTGGTACCGGTGGAGGTGGTGCGCGACGCCCGGCGGCCCCAACGGCGGTGGAATATCGGCGCGTTGTGGCCCGTGTGGGTTCTGGGCGGGTGAATGGCGGTCATAGTGGCTGTGCCTCCATGAGGTGGCCGTGCGGGGCTGGGCGCTTGGTTGGTCGCCTGGACCCTGGCCCCGCACGTGCGTTCGGATTCTGGCAGGCGCCGGGTGTCCGGCGCCGTCGTTTATCGGTCGTTGCCCTGGCCGCGTTCTCCCTGGTCAGGGACGGTTTCCCGGGGCCGCTCGGCGCGGGTGCGCTGGGCGTGGGCCAACATCGGGGCGCCCCACTGGGTGCCGATGCCCAACGCCTTGCGCATCCGGTTGGCGCTCGGCGCCACGCCGTCCCGCTCCCACTGCTCCAGGTGCGCGATGGCCTCCGGAGTGCGGGTCAGGATGTGCGCGGGGATCGGCTTCGCGGGGGTGTCGGTGGACTCCTCGGGCGGGTTCACCGTGTCGTCCTCGGCGCCGTCGGCGGCGGAGGTCTCCGTGTCGTCGGCGGGGTTCACCGGCCGGGCCTCCGCGGGGGCGGTCAGGCCAGACGGGAAGAAGCCCGATGAACTTGCCGACATGTCGGCACCGGCGCGGCCTGCGGCCTCCTCGGCCGCCCGGTCGTGTCGCTCATCCACCGGGGCCTGGGCGGTGCCCTCGGAGGCGTCGGCGGGTGCTTCACCGGCGCCCACCGGCAGGGTCACTCGGGTGCCCTGGCGGGCCACGCGCAGCGCGGCGGTGGTGTGTCGGGTGAAGGCCAGGCCGTCGTCCGCCTCGGCCTCCAGCTCGGCCTCCTCGTCGGCCTCCAGTGCCTTGGCGGGGCCGGGGGTTCCGGGGGCCTGCTGGGGCTCCTCGGCAGCCTCGGGCGGCCCGGGGGCGGTGGCCTGTTCCACGCGCTCCGACTGCCGGGCGTCGGTGATGGGGGTCACGTCGGCGAACAGGACCGCCGGGTCCTGGCGGGGGATCTGCTGCCGGAACGCGGCGGGCAGCTGGCCGCGCACCCGGCCGGCGGCCTCCCGCATGGTGCGGGCGGTGTGCTCGGCCAGCGCCTCCTCACCGGCGGTCGGCTCGGTGTCGGCGGCGGGGGTGAACAGGTGCATGGGCACGGCCGGTTCCTCGGCGACCAGGTGGGCAGTCGCTCCGCGCAGGCCGATGTGTTCGGTCAGGGACAGTGCGCGGCCGGGCCGGTTGAACGTGCCGCGCTTGGCCGCACCGATCAGGGCGCGCTCCGCGCGGACGCGGGAGACCCAGCCGAGGACCCACCGGCGGCGACGGGCGCGGACGATGTGGGAGGCGATGACGCCCAGGCGGCGGGCGCGGGCCAGCTCGGCCAGGTCGGCCTCCTCCGGGTCAGCCAGCCGCAGGGCCACCGCGACGCGGCGGAGGTTGACGCGCCAGTGGACGGCGGCCCGTTCCTGGCCGTGATGGGCGCGCCGCTCGGGGGCCAGGCCCCGCTCCCACATCCATGCGGCTGCGATCGGGGCGCCGATCTTCACCAGGGCGCCGGTCAGGGTCTGGGCCTGGGTCAGGGCGACGGTGGAGGAGAACGCGACCAGCACCCACAGGGCCGCGCCGTCCACGCCCACGCTGCCGGTGGTGCGGACGTTCGCGCGGGCACGCCATGCCGACGCCAGCACGGCTACCTCCAGGAACCCCAGCACCACCACGGCGGTGGGAGTGTGGAGGGCCTTGGGCAGGCCGGACTCCGCCACCACGTCGGTGACGACCGGCCACATGCCGACCAGCGACAGGGCCGAGGCGACGGAGGCCGCGAAGTAGGTAGCGACTCCGGCGCGGCGGTGGTCGTCGGCGGCGCGGGCCTCGGTGGCGGCCTCGGGGTTGTCGGTGGCCAGCTTGGCCAGGCGGGCGCGGCGGCGGATGCCGGAGCGCACAGCCAGGGCGATGGCGACCGCCCCGCCGCCGAGGAGGGCCAGGGCGGCCACGGCGGCGGTCACCAGGACCACCGTCGGGTCCGCGCGGCCGATCAGGTCGGGGATGTTCACGTGGTGCTCCTGTTCGTGCCCAGCAGGGCGGCCAGCCGGTCGGCGGCGTGGGCGGCCTCGGTACGGACGGCGCGGGCGCGGGCCACGGAGACCCGGGCGGAGGCGCGCAGCTCGGCCGGGGTCGGTGGGGCGGGGGCAGGCTTGCGGGTGTGGGCGCTCATCAGCCGCGCCCCCGACTGCCCCGGTACCAGCGGGTGGTGGAGCGGGCGGAGCGGTCGGCGAACGCTTCACCGCCGCCGCTGGCCGCGTCGCTCGCTACGGACCGCTTGGCGTTGCGCCGCCGAGTGGCGGACCGTTCGGCCTCCCTGCGGGTCGCGCGGTCGCTGACCGACTCCCGGCCCTGGTACGTGGTGGTGGCCATCTGCCGGTCGTTGCCGATCAGTCCCCACAGGGCCATCAGGCACCCCCGGCGGTGCGGGCCAGCGCCACGACGGCGTCCAACTCGGCGCAGTCGGCGCAAGTGACCGCGCGCCGGTCGGTGGTGAGGCGGTGTCCGTCGGGCAGCCGGGCGGCCAGCAGGTTGCACACCGTCAGCGGCGCACCCTGGGACGGGTTCAGGTCGTGCGGGTCGGCCAGGTGGACGGTGTCGGTGGCGGTGATCACTTGGCCACCTCCGTGTCCTTGGCGGCCTGGGCGCGGGCGCGGATGATCTCGCGGCGCTCGGCCTGTCGCAGGCCGCCGAACACGCCGTTCACGTCGGACAGGTCGGTGGCCGCGTTCAGGTCGTCGCGCAGGCAGCGGCGCCGGATCGGGCAGACGGCGCACACGGCGAGTGCGTACCGCTCGGGGGCGGTGGGGCGCTCGCCCAGGTCGGACGGCTTGGGGAAGAACGCGCGCAGGTCCAGGCCGGTGCACGCGGGCTGCGGGCTGCCGGTCGCGTCCATGGGCCGGGCCTGGAGCGGGACGGGGGTGTAACGGCGGTGGCGTCGGCCGTTGTTGCCGACTGCGGCCGGGGCCGCACTGGGTGCCGGCCGGGTACCTTTGGTCACGGTCGGGTCCTCCTAGTCGCGTAGGTGGATCTCGGTAAGGCCCCCGTTCGGTGTGAGCGCACCGGCGGGGGCCGCTTGTGTTTCTGCTGCTCCCTGGGGACTTGCTTACCTGAGTTGCGGTCTCAGAGTCTAGACATTCGTGTCGCATGTCAAGTGGGATGGGAGTTCGCCGTGTCCAGGCATTCACGCCCTGACACCCGAGTCCGGACACTCGGGTGCCAACATGTGCCCATGCCAGAACCGCGCCGATGGAAGAACCGCACCCCCGAGGAACAGGCCGCCGCCGACTCGGCAGCCGCCGATATCCGCAGGCTGCGCAGCGCCCTGGACGACGCGGAGGAACTGGTGCGCACCCGGCGCAAGGAACTGGCACAGGGCATCTCTCGACACGTCCAGGCCGGGGCCGTCACCCAGGCCGAGGCGGCCCGCACCGCCGGATACGACACCCGGACCGTCCAGCGACTGGTCCGGGACGCCGGGGTGCCGTACGTCCACCCGGCCAAGGTGCGGGAGCAGCAGACCACCGAGGAGTGACCCCGCCACGCTGCCGTGACGCCCGCACAACACCGGGCGTCACGCCCACCCGCCCCCGTTGCACCGACACAACAACGCCCCGGCGGGGCCGCCGCGTACGCCCGACCGCCGGTCATTCCGCGTCCTTGGCTGCGCGGCGGCGTTGGATGCGCTGCCGGATGATCTCCCGGCGCTCGGCCTCCCGCAGGCCGCCGAACACGCCGTTCACGTCGGACACGTCGCTGGCGGCTTCCAGATCGAAGATCAGGCAGCTGGTCCGGATAGGGCAGGTGGCGCACACGACCAGTGCGTACCGCTCAGCGTGGGTCGGCCGGTCGCTCGGGGCCGATGCCGTGGTGAAGAAGGCGCGCGGGTCCAGGCCGGTACAAGCGGCCTGCGGCCTGCCGATGGCGTCCACGGGTCGGGCCTGGAGTGGAAGGGGAATGTACCGATAGCGGCGGCCGTCGTCGTCGGTACGAGCGCCCCGGCGGGGGCCTGGGAGCGTCCGGCCCGGCAGTTGCTCCACGGCGGCGGTCACGGGGCGCTCACCCGCACCGAGCAGCTGGAGCGGATGGGGCACCCGTTGCACAGCCGGGCGGCCTCCAGGGCGGCGGTGTACCAGGCCGTGCGGGCTTCGGTGGGCGCGTTGCCCGCTGGCCGGTCGTAGGTGGCGCGGTCGAAGAGGGCCGACTTTCCGTCGCAGGCCACGCGCACCTGGTCCGTGGTCGGCACGGTGAGCGCGGCCGTCAGCGACTTGGCCGCACGGGCCTGGTTGCGGCCGTAGGCTCGGCCGCCGTTGGACTGGCCCCGACGGGCCACGCTGGGGCTCACCGTGTGCTCCTGTACGGCCGGGTGTGGACGGTGTGCCGGGGCGGATCTTCGGTGCTGGCGCTGACCCAGCCGAGGGCTTGGAGGTTGCCGAGTGCGGCGCGGGCCTCGGCGCTGGCGGCACCCTGCTCCTGCTCTGGGTGGAGGGCGCGCAGGAACACCGCCAGTTCCTCCTCGGTGGCCGCCCGGCCGGCGGCCTCCCTGGCGGCGAGCAGCGCATAGGCGCGCACGTGAGCGGCGGGCACATTGCCCAGCAGGGCAGTGGGGATCGGCACGCACGGGCTGTCGTGGGCCTGGCGTCTTGGCCGTCCGAGGGAGTCCATGGCGACGACCACGCAGAACACGGCGTCGCCCAGGCCCTGCTCAATGATCAGTTGCGCCGGAACACTCACGTACGACGGCGCACCCGGGGGCGGCGTGCCTCGGCGCGGCGGCGCGGGCCGGGGGACCTGGTCCACTGGCCGGGTGGCGGTCGGCTGCTGGTCCACGGTGTTGTCCTCCACCTCGGGGGTCATGCGGTCCTCCTCGGGGTGCTGCGCAGCGCGGCCCGCATCTCCCGGTGCGCGGGGCTGCCCGGCCGGTCCGGGTACTGGGCCGGGACGACGGCGGCGCGACGGCGGGCGCGGGCGGCGGTGCGCTGGTCGTACAGCCACTGGGCGGCGCGGTCGGCGGCATCGGCCCCGGCCTCCTCGGCTGCCTGCCGCCGGTCGGCGGGGCTGGCGTTCCAGGCGCTCGTCCACGCGATGCGGCGGGCGTGGTCGGCCTCGGCGCGGGCCTCGGTACCGTCGGCGAGCAGGGCCAGGGCACGGCGCCGGGTGTCGTCGGCATGATTGACGGCGGTCAGCCGGGCGAGAGTGCCGAAGATTTCCGGGAGGGCGTCCTGCTGCTCCGCGTCGGCCAGGGCCTGGTCCACGACGGCCAGCAGCTCGGCGCGGGCCGTCTCGGCAAGCAGCTCGGCCTCCTGCGGGTCGGCGGTGGTGGCGGCCATGGCGTCGGCGGCGCGGTCGGCAGCGTCCTGGACGGCGCGGAGGTCGGTGCACGGCCCGCAGGTCCGGCCGTTCGGGGTGACGGTGCCGCAGCTGGTGCACGGTCCGGCCACCGGCAGCAGCGCCTCCACAGCCAGGGCGGGCCGCTGGGCGGGGAGGACCGGACGCTGGGCCAGGGCGTGGGCCTGCTGCTTCATGACGTGCCGGTGCGTGCGGCGGTCGGTCTCCCGGCGGCGCTCCTCGGGCGTGGCCAGCGGCTGCTCGGCCTTGACTTGGGCGCCGATGGCGGCGCGCAGCGCGCGGCGGTCCTCGGCGCGGGCCTGGTCGGCGCGGCAGCCGTGGCAGGGCGCATCGGAGGCCAGCCAGCCGTCCACGCAGCCGGGCGTCCCGCAGGCGTCCAGCGGGCGCAGGCCGCGCCGCAGCAGCCAGGCGTACGGGTCCCGGATCGTGGCGCGGTCGGCGGCGTACCGGTCGGCCACGGCCAGCTGGACGGCGTCCACCGAGGCGGCGGCCAGCAGCTGGCGCACGGCCCTGGTGACCGTGACGCGGCGGCCCTCGGTCGTCAGCTGCGCCCACAGCGGCCGGACTACGTCCAGCACCTGGTCCACGTCGGCGCCCTGGCCGGACCGAACCTTGCGGAACTGGGCAGGAAGGATCTTGGTCTGTTCCGCGCGGAGCGCGTCGGCCTCGGCCGAGGCGGCGGCCTGCGCGGTGGCCTCGGCCCCGGCGGTCCCCTCGCGCACCTGCGCGCTACCGCCGACGGCGCCCAGCCCACCACCGCCTCCGGCGGGAACAACAACAAGATCAGCAGCACCAAACCCTGAGAGATCAACCACCGGAGCGTGTACTGCGTGGAGGTCTGCCATTCCTGGGTGGCCCGGAATCTCGGGCCTGTCGGCCTCCTCCACGTCCGTGACCTGCGGCGCAGCGTCGACCTCGGGACCGCTTCCACTGTCTGCCGTTCCTGGGTGGCCCGGAATTCCGGGGTCCTGGTCCGTCACGGCCCGCAGGTGACGGCGGCCGGCGCGCGGGTCGGCGGCGGCCGGGAACCGTACGACGGTGCGCCCGGACATGCCGGTGTCGGCGGCCTCCTCGGTCCTGGTGAGCACCCCGGCTGCCGTCAGCTCGGCCAGGACACGGGCACCGCCGGACGGCGCGCGGTCGATCATCCGGGCCACGGTGACGGCCGCGCGGCCGTGCTTCCCGTCCAGCCGCCCGCCGCACAGGCGCAGCCGCCCGTCCCGCCGGGTATCCAGGTAGATACGCAGCAGGGCCAGGCGGAGCGTCGGCGCACCCTTGCCCCGATGGCGGGCGAGCAGTCCGGGCGGGGTCGCTGCCCGGTCGGCGGGGGTCCAGCCGGGGCCGAACAGGGCCTCACAGGAGCGCAGCAGGGTGGCCAGCTCGGCGCGGCCGAGGACGGCCAGCGGGTGGCGGGGACTGCCGTCGGGTACGGCGACGCGGCACAGTAGGCCGTCCACCTCCCCCTCCACGTTCCGTCTCTCCCAGGTCTCCACGGCCCCGGCACGGCGCAGCTCGGCCAGCGCCTTGTCCACCGTGCTGGCGCTCACGCCCAGCCAGGCGGCCAGCTCGGGCACGGTCGTACTGGTGACCCGGCCGCGCTGCCGGTTGGCCTTGGCCAGCACCACCACCAGGACGACCAGCGCGGCATGGCCGCAGTCGCGGGCCGGTCCGGTCTCCGTCAGCCACGCGACGGCCGCCCGGAGTACGCGCTGCATGTGGCGGCCGAGACGAGGCAGGCGCCCGGTGTCCGGCTGCTCAGCGGCAGCGGCGTACGCCAGGCGCGGCCGGGTCACCCGACCGGGCGTCTCGGCGTGTCGCGGCGTGCCATCCGAATTCCCCTGAGTTCCCAGGGTTTCCCAGGGAACCCCGGGCGCGCGGGGCGCCGGAATACGACCGCCCGACTTGGCGGCCGTTTCGCGCTGTGCCATTCTTGGGCCTCACTGAGTGCCCCTTGCGGGGCCTTGGTTCGGGCCTCGGCCTCCTCGACTCCTCCGCCCTAAAGGGGGGATGGGGGGCGGGAGAGAGTCAGGGTCCGAGGGTCACCGGACCCGCTAGCACCTGGGTTGTCCAGACCGGTGGGGTGCTGCGGGAGCTGACCTTTTGGAAGGGCCGGAGAAACCGGGGTCGTGACCCCCGGGCGCTCCGGCCCTTCGGCGTTCGCGCTAAGTCACGTCCACCCCCGAGGCCAGGGGGTGGACGGCGTCAGATCAGCCGCACCCGGGCATGACGAAACCCCGCCCAGCAGCACCGCAATGCGGGGCCGGACGGGGAAACAACCCGTAAACGAATGAGTGGGAACCCCCGGGAAGTCCCAGGAAAACGGGACCCCCCGAGGGGTACGGCCCGAGGGCCTGACCTGCTTATTAGGCGAGGTCAGACCCCCGGCGTGAGACGAGTCGGCCTGTACGCCGGGTCCTGTTCCCGGGGCGCCCTGGGGCGCTCCGGGTGGCGGTCATCCATCTAGGAGTGATGTCGCCATCACCCTCAAGCGGTCTACCCGTGAACTCGGGCGGGCAGCCCTCAGGCGTTCACGCGGGGTCGTCCGAGGACGGCCCCTTCTTGACCTTGCTCCGGGTGGGGTTTACCGAGCCGCCCAGGTCACCCTGGGCGCTGGTGGTCTCTTACACCACCGTTTCACCCTTACCGGGTCCCGCTCGCGCGGTCCCGGCGGTCTGTTTTCTGTGGCACTGTCCCGTGGGTCACCCCAGGTAGGCGTTACCTACCACCCTGCCCTGTGGAGCCCGGACGTTCCTCGGCGGGCCCTCCGAAGAGTGCCCGACGCGACCGCCCGGCCGGCTCGTCCGCCGTGTGGACAACCCTACCTCGGGCCGAACGGCGCCCCCGCCACCGCGTACCCTGCGGGGCATGTTGGTGCTGCTGCCGCCCTCGGAGGGCAAGGCCGGGGCCTCGCGGGGCCGTCCGCTGGCGTGGGAGTCGCTGTCGCTGCCGGCGTTGACCGAGGCCAGGGCGCGGGTGCTGGACGAGTTGGTCGAGCTGTGTTCGGGCGATCCGAGCAAGGCCCGCGAGGTGCTGGGCCTGAGCGAGGGCCAGTCGGACGAGGTGGCGCGGAACGCCCGGCTGGTGACCGCGCCCACGGCCCCGGCCGGGGCGGTGTACACCGGGGTGCTCTATGACGCGCTGGGCCTGGCCTCGCTGAGCCCGGCCGCGAAACGGCGGGCGGGGAAGGCGCTGTTGGTCTTCTCCGGCCTGTGGGGCGCGCTGCGGATCGGCGACCGGATTCCCGCCTACCGCTGCTCGGGCGGCGTGAAGCTGCCCGGCCTGGGCCCGCTGGCCGGGCACTGGCGGGGCCCGTTGGGCGAGGTGCTGCCCGAAGTGGCGGGCGGCGGCCCGGTGTTGGACCTGCGATCGGCGGCCTACGCGGCGCTGTGGCACCCCACGGGCGAGCTGGCCGAACGCACGCTGACCGTTCGGGTGCTCCAGGAGCGGATGGTGAACGGGACGCCGAAGCGGTCGGTGGTGAGCCACTTCAACAAGGCGACCAAGGGCCGCCTGGTGCGGGACCTGCTGGAGGCCGGCCCGTTGCCGCGTCGCGCGGGCCTGGTGGCCGGTGCGCTGCGGGAGTTGGGCTACCGGGTGGAGGAGGACCCGGCGGCCCCGGGCCGGCTGGACGTGGTGGTCACCGAGGTGTGACGCCCAGGTGCGCGGTGTCGTTGAAGCGACGCACCGTGGCCTTGCCGTCCGGGTAGTAGCCGATCTCGCTGAGCGCGGCCGGGGACAGCTCCATGCGGAACATCGCCGCCGGCGGCGCTTCCAGGGCGAGCCGCAGCAGCGTCTTGACCGGGGTGACATGGGTCACGGTCAGGACGGTGCGGCCCGGGTAGTGGGCGAGGGTCCTGTCGCGGGCGACGGCGACCCGGCGGGCGACGGCGGCGAAGCTCTCGCCGCCGCCGGTGGGCTGGGCGTCGGCCGAGCTGAGCCAGGCCCGCAGCTCGTCGGGGTGGCGCTGCCTGACCTCCTCGAACGTCAGCCCCTCCCAGGCGCCGAAGTCCGTCTCGCGCAGCCCCTCCTCGATCCGGACGTCGAGCCCGAGGCGCTCGGCGACGGTCTCGGCGGTCTGCCGGCAGCGGCGCAGCGGCGAGCTGACGACGGCGCCGATGCCGACGCCGGCGAGCGCGGCGGCGGCCGAGGCCGCCTGGGCGTGGCCGACCTCGGTCAGCGCCGGGTCGGGCCCGCCGCTGCCGGAGAAGCGCTTCTCGGCGGTGAACGGGGTCTCGCCGTGGCGCAGCAGCAGCAGGGTGGTCGGGGTGCCGGTGGCCGGTCCCCAACCCCGGGCGGTGGCGGCCGCGTTGGGCTCGTGGCTGGGCGGTTCGGCGGTGGCCTCGGCGGGGGCGGCCTCGGCGACCAGCGGTTCGGCGAACGGTCCGGCGGCGGGCGGTTCGGTGGCCGGGCCCGGTGGGCCTGGCTGCCACTCCTCGCCGCGCCTGCCGGCGTCCATCGCCTCGTTCGCGAGCCGGTCGGCGTGCTTGTTGCGCTCGCGGGGAATCCACTCGAAGCGCACCGCGCCCGGCGGGTAGATCTTCTGGGCCTCCAGGGCCAGCGGCTTCATGTCGGGGTGCTTGATCTTCCAGCGGCCCGACATCTGCTCGACGACCAGCTTGGAGTCCATCCGCACCCGCACCGCCGCGTCGGGGGCCAGCGCGTGGGCGGCGCGCAGCCCGGCGATCAGGCCCCGGTACTCGGCGACGTTGTTGGTCGCCCGCCCGATGTAGGCGGCCGTCTCGGCGAGCACCTGGCCGCTCGCGGCGTCCCTGACCACGGCGCCGTAGCCGGCGGGGCCCGGGTTCCCCCGGGAGCCGCCGTCGGCCTCGACCACCAACTGCCGTGTCATCGACGGATCACAGCCCCGAATCCGGGGTGCGGACCAGGATGCGGCGGCAGTTCTCGCAGCGGACCACGGCGTCGGGCGCCGCGGCGCGCACCTCGTTCAGCTCGGTGATGTTCAACTCCAGCCGGCAGCCCTCGCAGCGCCGCTGGTAGAGCCGGGCGGCGCCGACGCCGCCCTGCTGCTCGCGGAGCTTCTCGTAGAGCTTCAGCAGGTCGGCGGGGACGTCCTCGACGGCCGTGGAACGTTCGGCGCGCACGGTGGCGACCTCGGCGTCGATCTCGGCGAGCGCGGCGTCCCTGCGGGCGGTGACCTCGGCGGCCACGTTCTGGAGGCCCTCCAGCGCGTGGGACAGCTCCTTGGCGCGGGCCTGGGCGTTCTCGTGGCGCTCCATGATCTCCAGGACGACGGTCTCCAGGTCGTCCTGCCGCTTGGCGAGGGAGACGATCTCGCTCTGGAGTGACTCCAGGTCCTTCGGGTTGGTGACCTGTCCCGAGTCCAGGCGCTGTTGGTCGCGGGCGGCGCGCTGGCGGACCTGGTCGACGTCCTGTTCGGCCTTGGCCTGCTCGCGCGCGGTGTCGCCCTCCTCGGTCTGGGCGGCCACCAGCAGGTCGCGCTGCTGGACGATCTGGCTCTCGACGGTGCGGATCTCCTCGTGCTCGGGGAGGTTCTCGCGGCGGTGGGCGAGCTGGGTCAGCCGGAGGTCCAGGGCCTGGACGTCCAGCAGACGGAGCTGGTCGGCGGGCGCGGCGTTCAGTTCGGGGCTCCTGAGGTGGACGAAGGGAGTTGGACGGTCCAGGGGTCCGTCACCAGGCGCGAGACCTCGGTGCGCAGGCCCCAGCCGTGCCGCTCGGAGGCGGCGTCGAGTTGGGCCGCCGCCTGCTGGCACCAGGGCCACTCGGTGGCCCAGTGCGCGGCGTCGAGCAGCGCGAGCGGGGAGTGCTCGGTGGCCTCGGAGGCCGGGTGGTGGCGCAGGTCGGCGGTGAGGAACGCGTCCACGCCGGCGGCGCGGACCTCGGCGAAGAGGCTGTCGCCCGAGCCGCCGCAGACGGCGAGGGTGCGGACGGGCCGGTCGAGGTCGCCGGCGACGCGGATGCCGTGCGCGGTGCGCGGCAGCCGGGCGGCGGCCCGTTCGGCGAGGGCGCCGAGGGTCAACGGGGCGTCCAGTTCGACGATTCGGCCCAGGCCGCGCCGCCCTGCGGGGTCGTCGGGCGCGGGGACCAGGGGCCCGACCACGCGCAGGCCGAGGGCGCCGGCGAGGGCGTCGGAGACGCCGGGGTCGGCGCGGTCGGCGTTGGTGTGCGCGACATGCAGGGCGATGCCGTGGCGGATCAGGGTGTGCACCACGCGGCCCTTGAAGGTGTCGGCGGCGACCGTGGTGGTGCCGCGCAGATAGAGGGGGTGGTGCGTGACGAGCAGTTGCGCGCCCATGGCGACCGCCTCCTCGGCGACCTCGCGCACGGGGTCGACGGCGAAGAGCACCCGGGTGACCTCGGCCTCGGGGTCGCCGCAGACCAGCCCCACGGCGTCCCACTGCTCGGCCCAGGCGCGGGGCCATAGGCTGTCGAGCGTGGTGATCACATCGGAGAGTACGGGCACGGGCCCAGGCTACCTGGCTCGCGGCCTCGGGAAACCGCCTCACCGAGGTTGGCCTGAGGGCCGGGGAGGCCGGTCCGACGGCGGCCGGGCGCGGGGCGGTTGGGCGTCCATGACAACGCCGGCGGCGGCCGGGCCGGAGCCCCGGCCCCGGGGCCTGGACGAGCCGGGCGACGTCAACCGGAGTGGACGGAGGACCCCCGTGAGAGTGAGAACGGAAGGCCCTGGTGGGGCGGGTGCCGGGGCGTTTTCTCCGCGCCGCGCGCGGCAAGTGGCCCGGCGCGCACGCCGATCGGGCCTACCGTCGGAGGTTGCCACGGCAGCGGCGGCCCCGCCTCGGGCACGGCGGGCGGGGGGCGCGGTGCCATGGGTCGGACCACCCCTGACGGAGGTGACAGGCGGATGAAGGGCGAAGCCCACCAAGCCGCGCCGTTGGCCAACGGGCCGCAGACCAACGGGCCGCACAGCAACGCGCCGCAGACCAACGCGTCGTCGGCCGAGGCGACCGGGCCGTCGGGCGCCGCGCCCGCGCCGTTGAGCATCGCGGCCGACGGCTCCTACGCGGCGCGGCTGGTCGCGCGGGGCCGGGGCGGCGGCTGGTGCCCGGAACGCTGGACGCTGGAGGGCCCCGAGCCCTACGCGGTGCTGCTGCCGGGCGACCAACCCGAGGAGCCGGACAGCCCGTTGGTGCCGCTGGCGGACGGGCGGGTCCTCATCGGCCGCCGCACGGACGGGCGTTACCACTTCTCGCTGCTCTACCCCTCGGGCCCGGACACCGGCGAGTTGGCGCTGGGCGCCGTGGAGTGCGAGCGGCTCACGCTGTTGCCGCCGGCGCCCGACGGGGCGCGCGTCTACGCGCTCGCGCCGCAGGCGGGCGAGGGCGGCGGAACGGCGCTCTGGCTGGTGTGCGGGGGCGCGTTCGGTCCCGAGTTGGTGACGGTGGTCGCGGGGACGTGCTCGGGCGGCGCCTGGCTGGACGGCACGGGGCGGCTGCTGGCGCTCAACCGCACCGACGCCTCGGGGCGCACCCGCGCGGTGACGGTGGACGTGGAACACGGCGGCGAGCCAACGGAGTTGCTGCGGATCGCCGAGGACAGCGACGACCGGCTGCTGCTGGCCGACTATGACAGCGGGCTGCTGGTGGTGCGCTCGGACGCGCCGGGCAGCGAGCGGATCGGCTGGGGGGTGCTGGGCAGCCACCGCCCGGTGCGCTTTCCGGAGAGCCTGCACCAGCCGGGGGTGCGGATGGCGCCGTTCGCGGTGCGGCCGGGGCAGGTGCTGATGCCGGAACACTGCGGCGTCGCGCTGCGGTTGACCACCGTTGAGGCGGACTGGGTGGCGGTGTGGCGGCCGCAGCAGCGGGAGTTGGTCCATCTGCCGGCGCCGGCCGGCTGGTTGGCCGGCACCGGGCGGTTCACCGTGGACGGCGACCTGCTGCTGCCGTGCGTCACCCCACAGGCGCCCTGCGGGGTGGCCCGGGTGCCGGTGCCGGATCGGCAGCCGGGCGCGGCCGCGCCGGCCGCGCCGAGGGAGGAGCCCCGGGAGGCGCCGGCGGAGTCGGAGGCCGACCCGCTGCACGAGCCGGCGCGCGGCAACGAGTCGCACGCGCCGGCCACCCCGACCGACGCGCCCCCCTGGGCGCCGGCGCACGAGCCGGCGGCGCACGAGCCGGCGGACGCCACGGCCGAAGCGCCCCCGGGTGACGCCGGGAACACGGGTGGGAACGGGTATGGCAACGAGGCCGACGCCGAGTTGCCGCCGCCGAGGATCGAGGCGACGGGCCCGGCCGCCCCGCCCCGCGACGCCGCCGAGCCGACCGGGGTCACCCGCCCCGTTCCGCTCCAGCAGGCGCCCTTGGCCCGCACCCGCTGAACTCCCCGCGTTCCGGGCGCCGTTGACGCCCGTCCGGACCCCGTTCGCGGGTCGGGCGGGCGGATAGGGCAGCATGTGGGGAGTTCGGGCATCGGCACCACAGGGGGAAGAGCGTGGCCGAGGACGTCGGAAACGGCGGCGGCGCGGTCGCGCCGGCGCCGGAGGTGCTCGCCGCCTTCGAGGCGGCCAGGGGCTTCATGCCCCGGGACGAGGGCTTGGCGCTGTACGCCGCCGCCGTCGAGGCGGCCGGCCTCGACCTGCCGCTGCTGGAGATCGGCAGCTACTGCGGCCGTTCCACCCTGCTGTTGGCCGACGCGGCCCGCGCCGCCGGCACGGTCTGCGTCACCGTGGACCACCACCGGGGCAGCGAGGAGCAGCAGCCGGGGCAGGAGTACGCCGACCCGGAGCTGGCCGACCCCGACCGGCCGGGCCGGATGGACACCCTGCCGTTCCTGCGCGGGACGCTGGCCTCGGCCGGTCTCGAGGAGCACGTCGTCGCCGTGGTCGGCGCCTCGCCCGTGGTGGCGCGGGCGCTCGGTGGGAACGGCGGCGGCCGGTTCGGGCTGGTCTTCGTGGACGGCGGCCACACCGAGGAGCACGCCCAGGCGGACTACGCGAGTTGGGCGCCCTCGCTGGCGCCCGGCGGGCTGCTGGCGATCCACGATGTCTTCCCCGACCCGGCGGACGGCGGCCAGGCCCCCTATCGTGTCTGGACGCGTGCCCTGGCCAGCGGCGCCTTCGTCGAGGTCGCCCAGCAACGGTCACTGCGCGTCCTCAGACGGGTGGCCCTCGGTCACTGACCCCGGAGCCGTCCGGGGCTTCGCACGGGGGCCGCGAGGTCACAACAGCATCACAAGCGTGTCGCCTGGGAAACAGGAAACCCCTCCCGGACACCCGGGTCGCGGTTCATCCGTACGATGGGCTCGCCCGGCCCGACCGACCATCGACGACGAGTAACGACAAAGGATCTGACGTGAACAACCGCTCGCTCTCCCGAGGCGACGCTGGAGTGATCGGAGCAGCGGTCCTGCTCTTCATCTCCTCGTTCCTCGAAGCCCGCTCGGCTGGTCCGGAGGACTGGACCGGCTGGGCGTCTGAATGGTTCCCGATCCTGCCCTCGGTCTTCCTGGCCGGTGTCATCGGCGGCGGGCTCATCGTGGGGTCGCGCTTCGTGCCGCAGCCCGACCGCGAGTTCCTCGGGCTCAAGCTCAACCAGTGGGGCATCGCCCTGTCGGTGACCTCGGCCTGGGCCGGCTTCTGGTCGCTGGTGGGCGGGTTCGACGGCATGGACGCCGGCGTGGGCCTGATCCTCGGCTTCATCTCGGCGCTGGCGCTGGCGTTCTTCGCCGGGGCCACCCCGATGATTCCCGCGCTCCAGGCGCCGCTGACCAGCTCCTCCCCGGCGCAGCCCGGCGCGGCGGGCGCGCCCTACGGGGGCGTCCAGCAGCAGGGCTACGGCTACCCCGGCGGTCAGCAGCAGCCCGGCGGCTACGGCCAGCCCGGCGGCGTGGGGACCCCGCCGCCCGGTGGCGCCGACCCGAACTTCCAGCCGTTCTGGTTCGCCGTGCCGGCCGCCCGGCCGCTGTACGGCGAGGACGGCTCGCCGACCCCGGTCGCCGAACTGGCGCCCGGCACCTGGTACCTGGCGGTCGAGCAGCGCGGTCAGACGCTGGTCGCGCAGACCCAGGACGGGCGGCGCGGCGTGCTCCAGGACACCTCGGGCATCCAGCGCGGCTGAGCCTCACCACGGCTCGCACCCCGCTCAACGGCGGCGGCCCCACCGGGAGTTCCCTCACGGGACTCCGGTGGGGCCGCCGCCTTCTCGCTCGCTTGTCCGGTTCCGTCACGCTGGCCGCTTGACATCTCTCTCAGGAATCGGTGGCCAGGCAGCGGCAGTCGGGGTCCAGGCCGGCGGGCAGGTCGTGGCCGCCGAAGACGGCGGTGGTCGCCGGGTCGCCGGTGAGCGCGGCGACGGCCAGCAGCACCGAGCCGGCCGTCCAGGTGGTGTGCTCGACCGGCCAGAACGCGTCGTCCGCGTAGACATAGCCGGTCCAGTACCGCCCGTCCGGCGTGCGCAGCCGGCCGAGGGCGCGCAGTACCTCAACCGCGCGCTCCTCCTGGCCCACCGCCCAGAGCGCCAGGGCGAGTTCGGCGCTCTCGCCGCCGGTGACCCACTGGTTCTCCCGCACGCAGCGCACCCCGAGGCCCGGCACCACGAACTCGTCCCAGCGCGCCGCGAGCCGCAGGGCGGCGGCCTCGCCGCGCACGGCGCCGGCCAGCACCGGGTAGTACCAGTCCATCGAGTAGCGGGACTTGTCCAGGAACAGCTCCTCGTGGTGGGCCACCGCGTGCCCGAGCCGGCCGGTCGCCACCTCCCAGTCGGGCTGGGCATCGCCGGCCCGTTCGGCCAGCGCCAGCGCGCAGCGCAGCGCCTGGTAGCCGGAGGCGGAGCCGGTCAGCAGCGCGTCGGGCACCGGGCGGCCCGCGGCGTCGCGCCGCCAGCCGAGCTGGCCGCCCTCCCGTTGCAGGTCGAGGACGAACGCGACGGCCGCCCGCACCACGGGCCACATCCGGCGGCGGAACGCCTCGTCCCCGGTGGTCAGATAGTGGTGGAGCACGCCGACGGCGGGATAGGCACAGAAGTTGCTCTCCCGACCCAGGTCGGTGGGGCGGCGGGGGTCGCCGGCCGCGTAGGCGGCGTACCAGGAGCCGTCGGGGTTCTGGTGCTTGGCGAGCCAGTCGTAGGCGGCGGCGGCGCGGTCGTGTTCGCCGGCGGTGTCCAGTGCCATGGCGGCCTCGACATGGTCCCAGGGGTCGAGGTGGTGGCCGTCGAACCACGGTATGGCGCCGTCGGGACGCTGCTGCCTGGCTATCCAGGCGGCGGTCGCGCCGGCCTCCTCGGCGGTCAACACCCCGGGCAGCGCCAGCGGCCCGGGGCGCTCAGGACTCGCCACGGGCCGAACCGTTCGCGGACGGACGGGAGTTGGCGGCCGACGAACGGGCGTCGGCGGCCGGAGCGGTGCGCGCGCCGGAGTGCGCGTCGGCGTGCGCCTCGGCGTGCGGGGTCTGGCGCGCGCCGGCGTGCGGCTTGGTGGCGTGCGATCCGGCGTGCGGCTTGGTGGCGTAGGCGACGAAGCTCTTGCCGAGGACCGGGTCGAGCAGCCGCTCGGCGACCCGGGTGGTCAGCGGCTTCTTCATCAGGTCCCAGACCAGCAGCTTGTGGTAGGCGCGCACGGGGAGCGCCCGTTCGTTGTCCACGCCCACCGCGCACTTGAGCCACCAGTAGGGGGCGTGCAGGGCGTGCGCGTGGTGGGTGCCGTAGGGGCGCAGGCCCGCCTCGCGGAGGCGGGCGAGGAGCTGGTCGGCGCGGTAGATCCTGATGTGTCCGCCCTCGACCTGGTGGTAGGCGTCGCTCAACGCCCAGCAGACCCGCTCGGGCCCGTAGCGCGGCACGGTCACCGCGATCCGGCCGCCGGGGCGCAGCACCCGGACCGCCTCGGCCAACAGGCCCTTGTCGTCCGGGATGTGCTCCATCACCTCGGAGACGATCAGCGCGTCGAAGCTGTCGTCGGGGAACGGCAGCGCCAGCGCGTCGCCCTCAACGGCGACGGCCGCCGCGCCGGCCGGCGCCTCGCCGGCCTCCCGCATGGCGGCCAGCCAGCCTGCCGTCTGGCGCACCTCCTCGCCGTCGCGGTCCAGCGCGACCACGCGGGCGCCGCGTCGGTAACACTCGAAGGCGTGCCGCCCCGCGCCGCAGCCCAGGTCCAGGACGCGGTCTCCGGGGGCGAGCGGGAAGCGGGTGAAGTCCACGGTCAGCACGTGGTCGGCCCTTTCGTCGTTGCTGTGGTGGCCGTTCGGGGTCGGCGGGCGGTTCGGCGGGGTGGTTCGGCGGTGGGGCGACGGCCGGTGCGCCGTTCAGCGGGGCCGGGGTGGGGCGCCGGCCCCGTTCCGGCGCTGGGCGGCGATGACGGCCCGGTAGTGCTCGGCGGTGGCACGCGCGGTGTGCTGCCAGGTGAACCGGGCCAGCACCCGTTCCAACGCGGCGGCGGCCAGCCGTTCGCGAAGCGCCGCGTCGTCCAGCAGCCGGCCCAGGGCCGCGGCCAGCGCGCCCGCGTCGCCCGGCGGCACCGCGAGGCAGGTCTCGCCGTCGGGCCCGGTGACCTCGGGAATGGCGCCGCCGGTGGTGGCGACGAGCGGGGTGCCGGCGGCCATCGCCTCGGCGGCCGGGAGACAGAAGCCCTCGTAGAGGGAGGGGACGCAGGCGAGTTGGGCGCCGCGCACCAGGTCGGCCAGCTCGGCGTCGCTGACGCCCTTGACGAACTCGACCGCGCCGCCAAGCCCGAAGCGTTCCAGCGCCTCGCGCACCGGACCCGAGGTGGGGCGGTTGCCGACGACCACCAGGTGGGTGTCGGGGCGTTCGGTGCGCAGCTTGGCGAGGGCCTCGACGAGGTGGACCAGGCCCTTGAGCGGGGCGTCGGCGCTGGAGGTGGTGACGATCCGGCCGGGCACCCTGGGCACGCTCGGGTCGGGGTGGAAGACCCGGGTGTCCGCGCCGATCGGCACCACGGAGACCCGCTCCGGCGCCACCTGGAAGTCCTCGACGATCTCCCGGCGGGATGAACCGGAGACGGTGAGCACGCTGGGCAGCCGGCGGGCGACCCGGCGTTGCATCCTGGTGAAGCCGTACCAGCGGCGCACCGCGAGGCGGCGGCGACGGCTCGGCGCGGCCGCCAGCTCCAGGCGGCGGTCCACGGTGATCGGGTGGTGGATGGTGGTGACCAGCGGCAGGCCGATCCGGCCGGTGCCCAACAGGCCGTAGCCCAGGGTCTGGTTGTCGTGCACCACGTCGAACTCGGCCCGGCGGGCGGCCAGTTCGCGCCGGGCGCGGAGGGAGAACGTCAACGGCTCGGGGAAGCCGCCGGTCCACATCGTGGCGACCTCCAGCAGGTCGATCCAGTCCCGGTACTCCTCGCGGCGCGGGGTGCGGAACGGATCGGGCTGCCGGTAGAGGTCGAGGCTCGGGAGCCTGCGCAGGGTGACGCCGGCGTCGAGTTCGGGGTAGGGCTGGGCGCCGATCACCTCGACCTGGTGGCCCAACGCGGCCAGCTCGCGGGAGAGGTGGCGGACATAGACGCCCTGGCCTCCGCAGTACGGGTTCCCCTTGTAGCTGAGCAGTGCGATTCTCAGCGGGCGCTCCGCCCGGGCCTCCGCCGCCACACACGCTCCCTGGGGTCTGCCGCTTGCCTACTCGCGGGTACAGAAGACTACTCGCCCGTCGACGGGGGGAATTGCGGCGGGTCGGCCGATTATCACTCGCTGCCGGAGCCGGGCACCAGGCTGCCCGGTGGCGGGAACCGGGCGGCGGAGACGGGGTCGGGGGCGGTCGGCAGTGGTCAGGGGTGGTCGGGGGCGGTCCGGGGGTGTCAGGAACGGTCGGGGGTGGTCTTAGTGATAGCCGGCGGGCCGGTCGGGCGAGTGCCGGTGGAGAGGTGGGAGTGGGTGCCGGTTCCGGGGTGGTCCGAGCGGCAGGTGGGCGCGGGTGCCGGGGCCGTTAGAGTGAGGCCGATCAGTTCACTCACGCGTGGGGGAAGCCGGTGCGAATCCGGCGCTGACCCGCAACCGTGATCGCGGGCGCCCGGCCGGGCGCCCGCGTGAGCCGGAACGCCCGCCGTGATGGGCACTGGCCACGGTCGCCGCCCCGGCGACCGGCACCGTCGAGGAGTACGGCGTCGCGCCCGGTGCCGCTGAGCGCTGTGCGCGCTTCGGCGGTCAACGCGCCGACGGCCGCCACAGCGAAAGGCTTGCGCGTGTTCATCCCCCGTCGTCCGCTCAGGGGCGCGCCACTGGGCGCGGCCGCCGACCTCGCCACGGCGCGTGCGACGGCGCGCGCTTCGGGCACGCGCCGCCCGGCGCCCGCGCTGACC
>NZ_RFFJ01000159.1 GCF_003696235.1 Streptomyces triticirhizae | reverse complement strand
CGCCTGCGGCCAGGCCGGCGCGGCCGGTGGGTGGTCGGCGGCTCGGCCGCCGCCGTGCTGCTGGCGACGGTGTTGCTGCTGACGCCCTGGCCCGGCGGGCCGGGCGGGGCGAACGCGGAGGACGGCGACGGCGAACGGGGGCGCGCTGAGACCGCGTTGAGCGCCGGCGCGGACGAGCCCACGCCGGGGGACGCGGACGGGGACGGCGTCGAGGACGCGGACGAGGACGAACGGCGCGGCGAGGAGGTGGCCGAGGACGGGGCGTCGGGCGAGGGCGGCGCGACGGACGAGCGGGGGGCCGGCGGCGAGGACGGCACGGAGGACCCGAGTGACCCGACCGACGACCCGGCAGGCCGCGACGACGCCGCGAACGGGGACCAGCCGCCGGCCGAGGTCGCGCCCCCGGCCCTGTGGAACGTGGTCGACGAGCCGAACCTGGCCATGACGTTGGCCCTGCCGCCCGGCTATGTGCGCGAGCAGAACCCCAACTCCGAGCGGCAGGTGAGCTATCGCTCGCCCGACGGGCGGCACTCGGTCGACCTCTGGTACCACCCGGGCTTCACCTCCCCGCCACTCACGGAGGCGGAGCACCAGGTCGAGACGTATCGGGCGGACACCGCCAACCACGCGAGCGTGGAGGGCGACGCGTGGCCGGTCGAGTTCCAGGCGGGCGGCGACGCGGCGGAGCTGCGCGTCGTCACGACGAGCGCGACCCGGCCCCACGAGGGCCCGGCCGAACGCCGTTCCCTGCACTTCGGCGGCCCCTCGGCCGGCTCCCACTGGCAGGTCCAGGTGACGACCCTCGGCTCGGAGGGCGAGGCGGCGACGGCGGGTGACCGCGTGTACCGGGGGCTGCTGGACCGGCTGACCTTCCACGTGTGACGCGTGTGACGCTGCGCTGGCTTGGCGGGGGCGGTGGTCTGATCCCGGCCGCCGCGCGGCCGGGTGGTGCGGATGCGTTCCCGGGGCGCGGGGCGCCGCAACGGCGGTGCGGAGCCCGCCCGTTGTCCCGTGACAGCCATGCGTTACGCCCGCACCCGGCGAGAGACCCTGCCTCACAGGGCAATACACCTAGGCCCCGCGGCCCGAGCGCCTGCGGGGCGCGGCGGGCGGCGTGTTCGCCGCCACCGTCCTGGAGCGCGGGGCCGCGCGGCCCGAGCGTCGGCGGGAGACCGCCACGCCGGCCAGGCAGAGCACCCCGCCGACGAGGCTGAGCGCGCCGGGCGTCTCGTCCAGCAGCGCCCAGGACATCACCACCACCAGCGCCGGCACCACATAGGTCGTCGCCCCCATCCGCCCGGCGGTCGTTCGGGCCAGCGCGAACGCCCAGGTGGTGAACGCCAACGCCGTGGGGAACGCGCCCAGATAGATCATGTTCAGCGTGGCGGACAGCGGCGCGTCCCCCGCCTCGGAGACCAGCACGCCGGTGAACGGCAGGCAGCCCACCGTTCCCACCAGGCAGCCCCAGAACGTGACGCTCAGCGCGCCGGCGTGCGCCAGCGCCGGCTTCTGCGCCACCACGCCCGCCGCGTAGCAGACGGCGGCCAGCAGGCAGAGCAGCACGCCGAGGGCCGAGGCGTGCGAGGAGTCGGAGACGGAGATCCCCACCACCACCGCGCCGGCGAAGGAGACCGCGATCCCCGCGAGCAGCGGCCGGGGCAGCCCCTCGCCCAGCAGCCACGCGCTGAGCAGCGCGATCAGCACCGGGCCGACGTTGACCACCATCGCGGCGGTGCCGGCGTCCACCTCACGTTCGCCCCAGTTGAGGGCGACCATGTACAGGCCGAACCAGAGCACGCCGGAGAGCAGGACCCCGGGCCAGGCCGCGCGGGGCGGCACGCCCGCCCGCCGCACCAGGCAGAAGAGCCCCAACAGCAGGGTGCCGACGGCGAGTCGGCCCAGCGCCAGCGCTCCCGGCGAGTACGCGTCGCCCGCGCTCCGGATCGAAACGAAGGCGGTGGCCCACAACACCACCGTGACGCCGGCGGCGCCCAGCGCCAGCCAGTCTGCGGGCCGGCGGCCGGCCTCGGGGAGTTCCGTCATGAACCGACTCTAGGGGAACGGACGTTCGGTTCGGCGGGCATTTTTCCTCGGGCACTCTTCCTCGGGCACTCTTCTTGAACGCTCCTCCTTGGGCACTCCTCCTTGGGTGGTCCGGCGCACCGTTCCTCGGGCGACCGCCGTCAGCGCCCACCGGAGCCGGCCGTCACCCCGAGCCGGCGCAGCGACATCCCTGCCAGCGATCACTGGCAAAAACTGATTACCAACGGGTAGGCAGCCGTGGCGGACCGTCGTACCCTCCGGCTATGACGACAGCGCAGTCAGACGCGGGCGAGGCCGCCGCCCGCGTCGTCACCGATGCCCTGGTCGCCTCCCTGACCCGTGGGGTCGAGGGCGGCAAGCGCACCGCCTGCCACTGCCCGTTCACCGGTGAGCGTCTCGCCGAACTCCCGGAGGCCACCCCCGAGGACGTGGCCGCCGCCTTCGAGCGGGCCAGAGCCGCCCAACCCGCCTGGGCCGCCAGACCCGTTCGCGAGCGCGCGCGGGTGGCGCTGCGCTTCCACGACCTGCTGTTGCGCCGCCAGTCCGAGGTGTTGGACCTGGTGCAGCTGGAGACCGGCAAGAGCCGGCTCTCGGCGCACGAGGAGGTGCAGTCGGTGGCGATGGCCGCCCGCCACTACGGCCGCACCGCCCCCGGCCGGCTGCGCGCGCGCCGCCACCTGGGCGCCATCCCGTTCCTGACGCAGGTGCGGGAGATCCGCCACCCGCACGGGGTGGTCGGCCATATCGCGCCGTGGAACTACCCGTTGGAGCTGACGGCCGGCGATGTGCTGCCCGCGCTGCTCGCCGGCAACGCCGTGGTGATGAAGCCCGACACCGAGACCGCGCTGACCGCGCTGTGGGCGCGGCGGCTGCTGATCGAGGCGGGGCTGCCCGAGGACGTGCTCACCGTGGTGCTGGGCGAGGGCCCGGTCGTCGGGCCGCTGCTGGTGGAGTACGCGGACTTCGTGACGTTCACCGGCTCCACCCGCACCGGGCGCGAGGTGGCGCAGCGCGCCGCCGCCCGACTCATCGGCAGCAGCCTGGAGTTGGGCGGCAAGAACGCGATGCTGGTGCTGCGCGACGCCGACCTGGAACGGGCCGCCGAGGGGGCGGTGCGGGCCTGCTTCTCCTCGACGGGACAGCTGTGTGTCTCGGTCGAACGGCTGCTGGTCGACGCCTCGGTGGCCGACGACTTCCTGGCCCGCTTCGTGGCCAGGGTCGAGGCGCTGCGGCTGGGTTCGGCCCTCGACTACGGCGTGGACGTGGGCTCGCTCAGCTCGGCCGCCCAACTCGCCACCGTCACCCAGCACATCGAGGACGCCGTGGCGCTGGGCGCGACCGTGCTCACCGGCGGGCGGCACCGCCCGGACCTGGGCCCCTACTTCCACGAGCCCACGGTGCTCGCCGACGTCGCCCCGCCGATGCGGGTCTGCGCCGAGGAGACCTTCGGCCCGGTGGTCGCGGTGCGGCGGTTCGCCACCGAGGAGGAGGCGGTGGCGTCGGCCAACGACACCCGGTTCGGCCTCAACGCGAGCGTCTGGTCGCGCGACGCGCGCCGCGCCCGGCGGATCGCGGCCCGACTGCGGTGCGGCACCGTCAACATCAACGAGGGTTACGCCGCCGCCTACGGCAGCGTGCGGGCGCCGATGGGCGGCATGGGCGACTCGGGGCTCGGGCGGCGGCACGGCGCCGAGGGGCTGCTGAAGTACACCGAGCCGCAGACCGTCGCCCGCCAGCGGCTGCTGCCGCTGGGGCCCTCGCACGGCCTGGACGACCGCCGCTACACGGCCCTGATCAGCCGCTCGTTGCGGGCCATGAAGTCGCTGGGGGTGCGCTGATGGCCGAGGTCCCGCCCGAGCGTCAGAGCCCGGCCCGGCGCCAACCGCCCGCCTCCGACGACGCGTTCGGCCACGACGCGTTCGACTACGACGTCGCGGTGGTCGGCTCCGGCTTCGGCGGGGCGGTCGCCGCGCTGCGGCTGACGGAGAAGGGGTACCGGGTGGTGGTCCTGGAGGCCGGCCGCCGCTTCCGGCGCGAGGAGCTGCCGAAGAACTCCTGGCATCTGCGGGACTATCTGTGGGCGCCCCGGCTCGGCCTCTACGGCATCCAGCGCATCCACCTCCTCCGGAATGTCATGATCCTGGCAGGTGCCGGGGTCGGCGGCGGCTCGCTCAACTACGCCAACACCCTCTACGTTCCGCCCGACGCCTTCTTCCGGGACCGGCAGTGGGCCCACATCACCGACTGGCGGCGGGAGTTGACCCCGTACTACGAGCAGGCCAGGCGGATGCTGGGCGTCAGGAACAACCCCACGACGACGCCCGCGGACCGCCATCTGCGGGCGGCCGCCGAGAAGATGGGCGTGGGCGACACCTTTCACCTCGCCCCGGTCGGCGTCTTCTTCGGCGACGGCCGGGACGCGGCGGACGCCGGCGGGGAGAACGGGGCGAGCCGGGCGCGGCCGGGCGAGGAGGTGCCCGACCCGTACTTCGGCGGCGCGGGGCCCTCCCGGCGCGCCTGCCAGGAGTGTGGCGAGTGCATGACCGGCTGCCGGCACGGCGCCAAGAACACCCTCAACGAGAACTACCTCCACCTCGCCGAGCGCGCCGGCGCCGAGATCCGGCCGTTGACCACCGTCACCGAGGTGCGCGAACTCCCCGACGGGCGCGGGCATCTCGTCGCCTGTGTGCCGACGGACGCGGGGGCGCGCGGGCGACGGAGGAGGCGCACCACGCTCCGGGTGCGCCGGGTGGTGCTGGCCGCCGGCACCTACGGCACCCAGACGCTGCTCCACCGGATGCGGGACACCGGCGCCCTGCCGCGCCTCTCCGACCGCCTCGGCACCCTGACCCGCACCAACTCCGAGGCGCTGGTGGGCGCCCGCACCAACCCGCGCCGCTACCGGGCCCGGCACGGCCGCGACGCCACCCCGGACTTCACCCGGGGTGTCGCCATCACCTCCTCCATCCACCCGGACGAGCACACCCACATCGAGCCCGTCCGCTACGGGCGGGGCTCCAACGCGATGGGCTTCCTGTCGATCAAGCAGTTCCGCCGGGGCGGCCGGCTGCCCCGCGCGCTGGCCTACGCCGCCACCAGCGTGCGCCACCCCTGGGTCTTCCTGCTGTCGATGTCCAACCGCCGCTGGTCGGAGCGGACCATCATCGGGCTGGTCATGCAGACCCACGACAACTCGCTGACCACCTACCGCAGAACGCGCCGCCCGGGCCGGGGCCTGCTCACCGCACGGCAGGGGCACGGCGCGCCCAACCCCGACTTCATCCCCGCCGGCGCCGAGGCGGCGCGCCATCTCGCCGAGGACATCGGGGGGTTCGCCGGCACCAACGTCGGCGAGCTGATCGGCACCCCGCTCACCGCGCACTTCCTCGGCGGCTGCCCCATCGGCGACGACCCGGAGCGCGGCGTGGTCGACCCCTACCACCGGCTGTTCGGCCACCCGGGCATCTCGGTGGTGGACGGCTCCGCCGTCTCCGCCAACCTGGGCGTCAACCCGGCGCTGACCATCACCGCCCAGGCGGAGCGGGCGTTCGCGCTCTGGCCCAACGCGGGCGAACCGGACCAACGCCCGGCCCCGGGCCAGCCCTACCGTTCGCTGGCCCCGACGCCGCCGCGCCGGCCGGCGGTCCCGGAGTCCGCGTTCGGCGCGCTGCGGCTGCCGGCCGTGGTGCTGCCCGTCCCCGAGGTCCCGCCGCGCGAGGACCGTTGAACGTTCCCGGTGAGGACCGTTGAACGTTCCCGGTTTCGGGAGAAGCGAAGAGGCCCGTCCCTCGGGGGAATGGGAACGGGCCTCTCCGGTCATGGAGGCACGGCTCACAAGGAGTCGCGCATGTGGTTGGACCGGTGGGGAGCGAAGAAGGTTGTTCGCGATTCGGTCACGAATCGGACACGGATGTTTGGAAAGGCGCGGGACCGGGCGGAAACGCGCCGGGGGCCCCGGCCGCCGGCCGGGGCCCCCGGGTCAGCACGGCGACAGGGCGGCGCCGGTGCTGGGAGCGGCACCCGGGGGGTAGGCGCCGCTTCTCGTTGTCGAACCACCGGAGGGGGGTGCGCCGTGGTCCGCCAACGTCCTTGGACCCGTTCCCCGCATCGTGCGGGAGACGGGAGGCATCCCGCAAGAGTCCGGGCGGCCGGTCCTCGGCGTCCCGAGGACCGGCCGTGGGGCGTGACCGGCCTGCTGTCCCCTGCTGCCCGGCCACCGCACCGGAGCGAGGTCCCACGGCGCGTGGTCCTCGCCACACCGCGAGGGCCACATCGCCTCATCGCCCCGGGGACACCACCTTCAACGAAGGCCCCGGCGGCCGGTCACGCTCCGTACGAGTGACGCGTCGACCCCCGGTTCGGCCGCCACGCGCGTCCCGGCGTCGTCCCCGCCCCGCGCCTCAGACCCGGCCCCGGCACAGCTCCAGCAGGGTCATCGCCAGGGTCGTGCCCGGCTCGCCCAACTCGCCGCGCCAACGGCGCAGCACCGCGTTCTCCCTGGCCAGGTTGATCCGGCGGCCGCCGTTGGCCATCCGGGTCCGCTGCACGCGCTCCGAGAGCGCCATCCGTTCGCGCACCAGGCGCACGATCTCCGCGTCCAGCGCGTCGATCCCGGCGCGCGCCTCCGCGATCACCGCCTCCGGGTCCTGGTCGGTGGTCCGGTCGGGAGCCGGGTCGGTGAGCTTGCCCACCCCGGCGGGTGCGGAGGCGGTCGCGGACCGCTCCGTCGGGTGGGGCGTTGCCTGGGACGCCCGTTGGGTCGTGAGGTGGGTCGTCATGGTCGTTCCTCCGGAACGGTCGGGACGGCCCGGCGGCCGGATGTGTCGGCCCGCGAACGCGACGACGCCCCGGGCCGGTCGATCCGGGCCCGGGGCGTCGGGGAGTTCGTTGTCAGTGCCGCGTGCGACAGTCCCCATGACCTCCGGCCGGACCGGTGCCATAGGTAAAGAAGAAGTCGTGCCGCCGCTGTGGCATGGGCCCGAGTATGCCACCGCCCCCGCCGGGCCCCCAAGGCGGCCCGGACGGCGCGCGGCCCGCCGCCGGTAGACTCGACGACACCGCAGCGCACTCCGTCGGGACCGCGCACCCCGCACCAACTCCGCCGACAGGCAGCAGGCCGGGTAGGCACGAAAGGCAGCTCCGTGGCATCCGTGGAAGACGTGGCACCTGAGGCATCCGTGGACGACGCGGCCCCCCAGGACACGGTCCTCGTCGTCGACTTCGGCGCGCAGTACGCCCAGCTCATCGCCCGCCGGGTCCGCGAGGCCCGCGTCTACAGCGAGATCGTGCCCTCCACCACCCCGGTGGACGAGATCCTGGCCCGGCGGCCCAGCGCCATCATCCTCTCCGGCGGCCCCGCCTCCGTCTACGCCGAGGACGCCCCCGGCATGGACCCGGCGATCTTCGAGGCGGGCGTCCCGGTCCTCGGGCTGTGCTACGGCTTCCAGCTCATGGCCCAGGCCCTCGGCGGCACGGTCGACAACACCGGGGCCCGCGAGTACGGGCGCACGAGCCTGTCGGTGACCCGCTCCGGCTCCACCCTCTTCGAGGGGACGCCCGACCGGCAGCAGGTGTGGATGTCGCACGGCGACGCCTGCTCGGCGGCGCCCGAGGGCTTCGCGGTGACGGCCGCCACGGACACCGTTCCCGTCGCCGCCTTCGAGAACGACGAACGTCGGCTCTACGGCGTCCAGCACCACCCGGAGGTGCTGCACTCCACCCACGGCCAGCAGGTGTTGGAGCACTTCCTGTACCGGGGCGCGGGGATCAGCCCGACCTGGACCACCGGCAGCATCGTCGAGGAGCAGGTCGCGGCGATCCGCGCCCAGGTCGGCAGCAGGCGCGCCATCTGCGCGCTGTCCGGCGGCGTGGACTCGGCGGTCGCGGCCGCGCTCGTCAACCGGGCCATCGGCGACCAGCTCACCTGCGTCTACGTCGACCACGGGCTGATGCGGAAGGGCGAGACGGAGCAGGTCGAGAAGGACTTCGTCGCGGCGACCGGCGCCCGGCTGCGGCTGGTGGACGCCTCCGAGCGCTTCCTGACCGCGCTCAAGGGGGTCTCCGACCCCGAGCAGAAGCGGAAGATCATCGGGCGGGAGTTCATCCGGGTCTTCGAGCAGGCCCAGGCCGAGCTGATCGCTGAGGCCGGCGCGGCCGGCGAGGACGTCGCGTTCCTGGTGCAGGGCACCCTCTACCCGGACGTCGTCGAGTCCGGCGGCGGCACCGGCACCGCCAACATCAAGTCGCACCACAACGTCGGCGGGCTCCCCGAGGACATCGAGTTCGAACTGGTCGAGCCGCTGCGGCAGTTGTTCAAGGACGAGGTGCGGATGGTCGGCCAGGAACTGGGCCTGCCGGACGAGATCGTCCAGCGGCAGCCGTTCCCCGGGCCGGGGCTCGGCATCCGGATCGTGGGCGAGGTGACCCGCGAACGCCTCGACCTGCTGCGCGAGGCCGACGCCATCGTCCGCGAGGAGCTGACGGCGGCCGGCCTCGACCGGGAGATCTGGCAGTGCCCGGTGGTGCTCCTCGCCGACGTCCGCAGCGTCGGCGTCCAGGGCGACGGCCGCACCTACGGCCACCCGGTGGTGCTGCGCCCCGTCACCTCCGAGGACGCCATGACCGCCGACTGGTCCCGCCTCCCCTACGACCTGCTGGCCCGGATCTCCACCCGCATCACCAACGAGGTGCCGGACGTCAACCGCGTCATCCTCGACGTCACGAGCAAGCCGCCGGGGACGATCGAGTGGGAGTGAGGCCCGGGCCCCGGGGGCCCGGGGCAACGGGTCCCGCCCGGTCGTCAACGTGGACGGCGGCGCCGCCCGTTAGGGTGGCGAGGCGTCATTGATGCGAAAACTCCTGGCCGTGCGAGGGAGACTTCCGTCCATGGGAGGAACCGTGACCGCCCCCGACTCGCAGCACAGTAACCCCGTTTGGCCGGTGCCGCCTCCCGGGGGCTACACCGTCGATGACCTTGACCGGTTGCCCAACCTCCCGCCGCACACCGAGCTGATTGACGGGAGTCTTGTCTTCATGAGTCCGCAGCGGGACTTCCACTCCCTGGCCGTGGATCTCATCACGGCCGGGCTGCGGCGCTCGGCGCCGGAGGGGCTGCGCGTCAAGCGGGAGATGACCGTGGTGCTCACCGAGCACACCGCGCCCGAGCCGGACGTGCTGGTGGTGCGGGCCGACGCCGTGCTGAGCCGGCGCCAGACCCGGTACGAGGCGCGGGACGCGCTGCTGGTCGTCGAGGTGGTCTCTCCCGAGTCGGCGGAGCGGGACCGGGAGACCAAGCCCCTGAAGTACGCCCGCGCGGGCATCCCCCACTTCTGGCGCGTGGAGATGGCCGGCTCCGACGACCACCCGGTCGTCTACACCTTCGAACGGGACGCCCGCACCGCCTGGTACAGCCCGACCGGGGTCTACCACGGCTGGTTGAAGGTGGACGAGCCCTACCGGATCGATCTGGATCTGACCGAGATCGACCGCATGTGAGCCGGTGGTCCGGGCTCCGTCACGGGCGGACGATGGACTGGATCTCGTTGACCTGGACCTCGTGAGTGGTGGCGAAGGTGGCGTCGGGGAGGGTGCCGCCCGTTCCGTCGGAGCCCTCCCAGGCGATGGACCACGTGATGCTGGCGGTCAACGGGTAGCTCGCGGCGTCGTGGGTGGCGCGGAGGTAGGTGAGGCCGCAGGGCGGGATGGCGTCCTCGCCGGCGCCGTCGCCGGCGGGGTACGGGGTGCCGATGGAGCCGTCCTCGTTGATCGGACAGCTGCCCGACGCCGGGTGGGTCTCGGCGTCCGGGGTGCCGGGCTCGATGGTGAGGGCCGTCGGCCGGGCGGTGGTCGTGGCCCAGATGTCCCAACTCTCCAGCGTCGCCGTCACGGCCACCGGGTCGTAGTCCCCGCTCTCGGCCCAGACCCAGGTCGGCAGGTTGACGACCTGCCCGTCCAACGCGGCCGGGCTGAACGTGACCTCGGTGTCAGGAACGCGGATGCGCTCGTAGGCCAGCTCGGCCAGCACCTGGGGCGACAGCGCGTTCTCGACGTCGGGCACGACGCCGTTCTCCACCCAGAAGGGAATCTCCGAGCAGGACGTCCGCTCCAACAGGTCCGGCTCCGACGGGTTCTCGACCGGCCCCCACCACATGCCGTTGCCGGCTTCCTCGGCGTTGAAGTCGGTGTAGGGCTCGCCGCTGTCGTAGTGGTTCCACAGCCAGCTGAGGGCCGCCGCCGCATGACCGGTCTGTCCGGTGGGGTCCCACGCACGCTCGGCCAGGTCCCGTAACTGCTCGGGTGACCAGGTGGGGGCGTACCAGCAGGGCGGCGGGGTCCAGTTGCGGGAGGTGGTGGTCAACGGCCCCCCGTCACCGTTGGCGCCCTCGTCGAAGACGACCACCTCCGCGCTCGCACCGGCCCCGATCTCCGGTCCGCGTTGTTCTCCGGTGGTGTCTCCCACCGGCTCGTCGGCGTTCGCCGTGCCGCTGACGACCAGGAGGGCCAGCGCGCCCGACGAGACGACCAGTGCTCGTCTCAGGCGCACTCCGCCGCCTCCCCCACCACCTCGATGCCGCTCGCCCACCAGTGACCCTCGGCCCCGGGAGCCTCGGCCATGGCGATCGTGTAGTAGCTGAAGCTGCTGTACTCGGTGGTCTCGACCGGGACGATCTCACCGGTGTCGATCTCCTTGCCGAAGATCTCCGAGCTGTCCCGGCAGAAGCTCACCCCGATGACCGACTCGTTCTGCTCGACGGTCAGTTGGTAGTAGCGATCGGTGCCGGTCTTGGTCCAGCCCCCGTCGATCCACTGTTGAATCTGGTCGCGCGCGTAGTCGTACGCCTGGTTCGTGGAAAGCCCCTGGTACGAGGAGTGGTCGGCGTCCTGAGCCACCACTCCGGCCGCGATGGCACGAAGAAAGTTGGCGGCGTTGCTGGCGGCCGCCGCCTCGTCCGGGTCGTCGGGGGTTTCCCAGTCGAAGATCAGCTCGACGTCGTCGGGGAGGGGGATCTCCGTGTCGTCGGGGTCGGGTTCGGCCTCGGGGGTGGAGGTCTCCTCCGAGGGGGCGGTGGTCTCCTCGTCGACGCCGGGGATGGGGTCGTCGGCGGAGTCGTCGGAGCCCCCGCCGCAGGCGGTGAGGGTGAGGAGCAGGGCCGTGGTGGCGGCCAGTCGGTGGCGGAGCACGGTGGGAACTCCCCTTCGCTTACGCGGTGTTGACGGACGATCACCCACACCGTAGCAGCGGCGTTCAGGAGGAGCCGTGGTGGCGCCTGGACCGGCGTTGGGCGAGGCCGGTGCGGGCGAGGAGGCCGCCGACCATCGCGAAGAGGCTGACCGCGCTGAGCGCGTACAGCATCGTGAAGACGCGGGAGAGCGTGGTGCTGGGCGCCAGGTCGCCGTAGCCGATGGTCAGCCCGGTGGTCACCGAGAAGTAGAGCGCGTCGAGCACCGACCAGTGTTCGTGCACCCGGTAGAAGACCGTGCCGGTGGCGACGACAGAGATCAGGGAGAGCGCCGCGCCACGGAACGAGGGCGTGTTCCAGGCGCCCCGCCCCGCCGCGACCAGCGCCGCCGCGAGCACCACGAAACCGAACATCGCTCCAGTCTTGGGCAGCCCGGCCGCCGGGCGGCGCAGCGACGCGGGGCGCGCGGCGGTTCAGACCAGGCGGCGGGCCGTCGCCCAGCGGGTCAGCTCGTGGCGGTTGGAGAGTTGCAGCTTGCGCAGCACGGCCGAGACATGGCTCTCCACCGTCTTCACGGAGATGAACAGCTCCTTGCCGACCTCCTTGTACGCGTAGCCGCGCGCGATCAGCCGCAGCACCTCGCGTTCCCGCTGGGTCAGCCGGTCCATGTCCTCGTCGACCGGCGGGGCCTCCGAGGAGGCGAACGCGTCCAGCACGAAGCCGGCCAGCCGGGGCGAGAAGACCGCGTCGCCGTCGGCGACGCGGAAGATCGCGTCCACCAGGTCGGTGCCGGTGATCGTCTTGGTGACATAGCCGCGCGCGCCGCCCCGGATCACGCCGATGACGTCCTCCGCCGCGTCGGAGACCGACAGCGCCAGGAACCGCACCGCGTCCTCGGCCGCGCTCATCAGCTCGGCGCTGCGGCGCAGCACCTCGACCCCGCCGCCGCCCGGCAGGTGCACGTCCAGCAGCACCACGTCCGGCCTGACCGCCTTGATCACGCTGACCGCCTGGTCCACGTCCCCGGCCTCGCCGACGACCTCGACCCCGGTCTCCTCGGTGCGGCCGATCTCGGCCCGCACGCCCGCGCGGAACATCCGGTGGTCGTCCACCAGCACCACCCGGGCGCGTCGCCCGCCCGGCGTCTCGTTCGTGGGTGCCTGGCTCATTCGGTTCGCTCCATCGTCAGCTCCACCTCTGTCCCCTCGCCCGGTGTGGACCGCACCCGGGCGCTGCCACCGTTGCGCCGCATCCTGCCCACGATGGACTCGCGCACGCCCATCCGGTCGGCCGGCACCGTGTCCGGGTCGAAGCCCGGGCCGCGGTCGCGCACCGAGACGAAGACCGTGCGGCCCTCGACCTCGGCGAACACCCGGATGGGCCCGCCGTCTCCACCGTACTTGGCCGCGTTGACCATGGCCTCACGCGCCGCCTGCAACGTCGCGCCCAGCGGCTCGTCCAGCGGGCAGTCGCCGACGCAGACCACCTCGATCTGCACCCCGTGGTGGTCCTCGACGCCGGCGGCGGTGGCGCGGACCGCCTCGGCGAGGGTCTTCGGCTCCTCGTCCTCCTCGACCGCCTGGCCGGTGCTGGACTCGGCGGAACGGTAGAGCCAGGCGCGCAGTTCGCGTTCCTGCGCGCGGGCCAGCCGGGCCACCTCGCGGCCGTTCTCCGCGTTCCGCTGGATCAGGGTCAGGGTGTGCAGCACCGAGTCGTGGACGTGGGCGGCGACCTCGGCGCGCTCCTGGGCGCGGATGCGCATGGTGCGCTCCTCCGAGAGGTCCTGCACGATCCGCACCAGATAGGGGCCGGCCAGCAGCGCGATGCCGACGACCACGGCGACCGACGCCTGGAGCGCGACGCCCAGGCTCTCGGTCGCCGCCGCGCCCTGGCCCAGCACGAAGACGGAGACGCCGGCGCCGACGAGCACCGCGCCGGCCGCGCTGCGCAGCAGCGGCAGCCAGCGGCTCCTGCGGGTGGCCTCGGCCCAGACGGCGCGGCGGGAGTTGTCGGCCTGTCGCCAGACGACGGCGGCGCCGACGCCGATGATCAGCAGCGGCCACAGGTACCGGCTGGAGATCGGGTACTGGACGCTGGTGCCGAGCGCGAACAGCGCGACGACCAGCACCAGGCCCGCGACCAGCGACTCCTTGCCGGGCCTGCGCAGCGTCAGCTTGCGGCGGGCCGGGGCGGTCGGCGTCTCGGGGGTGCCCAGCGGCACCACGAACCAGAAGACCGCGTACAGCAGCACGCCCAGGCCGTTGGAGGAGAACAGCACCAGCAGGATCACCCGGACCCAGGAGACCGGGACGCCCAGGTGTCCGGCCAGGCCCTGCGCCACCCCGCCCAGCCAGCGCCCGTCCGCGCTGCGGTAGAGCTTCCGGAGCGGCGCCTCGTCCCCGGCGCCGCCGTAGGGCGTGGCGATCGTCATGCCCCGCATCGTCACACGAGCGGACCCCCCGGCACATCAGGGGTGCCCCGGAAGGGAGCGGCGGGAAAGCTCGGGGGCTCCCCGGATTCCGCCGCCCGGCCGCTGAGGAGAGGATGGGCCCATGACCGACGACCGCAGGCGGTCGGGTGCCGGCAGCGGGCCGGCCCCGACGGCGACCGCGCCGGCGACTCCCGACGAGGCGCCGCTGCGCCGCTCCCGCAGGCACAAGGTGATCGGCGGGGTGTGCGGCGGGTTCGGCCGCTACTACCGGCTGGACCCGGTGATCTTCCGGGTGCCGCTGGTGGTGCTGTCGGTGCTGGGCGGCCTCGGGCTGATCGTCTACGGCATCGCGTGGCTGATCACGCCGTTCGAGGACGACGAGGAGAACGAGGGCCGCCGGCTGCTCTCCGGCCGTGTCGAGGGTCCCGGCCTCACCGCGCTGCTCTTCGTGGTGGCCGGCTGCGGGCTGCTGTTGGCCGCGTTGGGGAACGGCGGGCCGACGACCTGGTTCTCGCTTGAGGTGCTGGCCGCGTTGGCGGGCGCCGCCTACTGGGCGCGGTATCGGCGCGGCGCCGAGCAGGCGACGACGCCCGAGGGCGCGCCGGCGCCGTCGAAGATCGCGCAGGCGGCGGCCGAGGCGCCGCCGGAGGCGCGGCGCCCGCCGGCGCCGACCGG
>NZ_RFFJ01000158.1 GCF_003696235.1 Streptomyces triticirhizae | reverse complement strand
CCGGCCGACCCACCCGCCATGTAAGCCGCGCGTCGTAGCCCGCGCCACAGCCCCAACCACACCGCACAGTTTCGTTGTTCACCCACGACCAGTCGGGCTGACCCGCACCAGCCACCGGCCCGCAGACAGACCCCGGCCTCCGGGCCCCCAGGGCCCGGGGCCGGTCCCGGGATCGAGCCCAGCGGCCAGCGACTCAGCGGGGCTGGAGCGTCGCGGCGCGGACGCTGTTCCAGAGGGCGCGCATGGACGCGTCGGGGTCGTGGCGTGGGCGCCAGCCCAACAGGCGGCGGGCGCGGCCGTTGTCGACCCTGATCCAGTCGCCGCCCCGGCTGGCCACGGACCCGGCGCGCGTCAGCACGGACTCGGGCGGCCGGCCGGAGGCGCGCACCAGGGCGTCGACCAGGTCGGCGATGGGGCGGGCCTCGCCGCTGCCGAGGTTGAGGACGCCGTGCCCGGTGGGCGCGGCGGCGGCCCGTACCACGGCGTCGGCCGCGTCCCGGGAGTCGAGGTAGTCGCGGTGCGCGTCGGCGACGGTCAGTTCGATGGTGTCGGGCTCGTCGCGCAGCCGCGCGGCGAGGGAGCCGAAGAAGCTCTCCTCGGCCGGCTCGGGCCCGATGGTGTTGGTCAGCCGCAGCACGGTGGCGTCCACGGTGCCGGCGGCCGACGCCGCGAGGATCTGCTTGGCGGCGGTCAACTTGGACCGCGGGTAGGGCTGTTGCGGCCTGGGCGGCACGGTCTCGTCGATGGAGGTGCCGTGCGGAACGGGCCCGTACTCGTGGATGGTGCCCAGGTGCACCAGCCGGGGCGGCGCGGGCAGGCAGGCCAGGGCCGCCAACAGGTGTTCGACGACGGTGACGTTGGTGCTGTGCAGGTCGTCACCCCAGCCGAGGGTGGCGTTGACGACGGCCTCCGCCCGTTCCTCCACGAGGAGTTCGGCGAGCCGCCCGGCCGTCTCGCGGGCGGCGTCCAGCGTGCGGAGCCGGTCGGCGCCGGGCGGCGCGGGCCCGCGCCGGGCGACGGCGGTGACCTCGGTGCCCTGGTCGGCGAACGCGCGGGTGATGCGCCGCCCCATGCAGCCGGTGGCGCCCAGCACCACGACCCGGCGCGGCGGCGGGCCGAAGCCGCTCACCGGGGCGCGTCCGAGAGGCCCGGGTGGTCCGGCGGAAGCGGCCACTGGCGGCAGTCGGCGTAGCGGGGCAACATGCCGCTGGCCTCGGCCTCGGCCAACGAGACGGCCTTGGTGTCCCGTTCGGACATCAGCGGGGTGAGGTCGGCGGGCCAGGGCAGTCCGAGCGCCGGGTCGAGCGGGTCGATCGCCTGTTCCAGGTCGGACCGGTAGGCGCTGGTGACCAGGTAGGACATCACGGTGTCGTCCTCCAGCGCGAGGAACGCGTGGCCGACGCCGTCCGGGATGTAGACGGCGCGGAACGACACGGCGTCCATCTCCACGACGTCGAACCGCCCGAACGTCGGGGAGCCGACGCGGATGTCCACGAGCGCGTCGAGGGCGCGGCCGCGCGCGCAGTAGACGTACTTGGCCTGCCCCGGCGGGGTGGTGGTGAAGTGCAGCCCGCGCAGCACACCGCGCGCGGAGCGACTGTGGTTGGTCTGGGCGGTCGGGAACGGCTCGCCGACGGCCGCCAGGAAGGCGTCCTCCTGGAGCGGCGAGACGAACAGTCCCCGTTCGTCCTCGTGGATGTTCGGGGTGAACTCGAAGCCGCCGAGGACGGCGAGTGGCCTGGTCTTCATGGGGTCACCCGTTCCTTGAGGTCGGGGGTCGGGGCGTGCCGGTGGGGGCGGGGTCGCCGAACCAGCGGCTGAGGGCGTCGGTCAGGTCGGCGAGAACGTCGTCGGCCGGGGTGTCGTCGCCCGGGTCGACCCAGGCGACATGGCCGTCGGGCCGCAGCAGCAGCCCGGGCCCCTCGCCGGCGGGCACGGTGCCGACCCGCCCGCTGTGGCCCTCGGCCGCGCGGGCCACGCCGGGGCGCGCGTCCGGCACGAGCAGCGCGCCGCGCCCGGCGCGCAACAGGGCGCGCACGCCGTCGCCCGGTCCTGGCTTCAACGGGGGGCAGGGGCAGCCGAGCAGCTCGTGGGTGTAGCGCCCCCCGGGCAGCTGGTAGCGGATGTCGAGGCCGGTGATCTCGTGCGCCAGCCGGGAGTTGACCTCCGGCATGGCGAGGAGTTCCGAGAAGACCTCGCGCAGCGGGTCCACCTTGGGGTCGGGCGACATGAGCATGAGCTGCACCCGGGTCTCGCGCAGCACGCGTTCGGCGACGGGCCGCCGTTCCGTGCCGTAGCTGTCGAGGAGCCCCTCGGGCGCCCGCCCGGTGACGGTGGCGGCCAGCTTCCAGCCGAGGTTGACGGCGTCCTGGAGCCCCAGGTTGAGGCCCTGCGCGCCGATCGGGAAGTGAACGTGCGCGGCGTCGCCGGCCAGCAGGACCCGGCCGGAGCGGTAGGTGTCGGCGAGGCGGGTGGTGTCGGTGAAACGGGACAGCCAGCGCGGCCGGTCCATGTCGACGTCCAGGCCGCTGATCCGCCGCACGGTGGCGCGGAGTTCGTCGAGCGTCACCTCGCTGCGCGCGGTCGCCGGGTCCGGCGGGACGAACTCGGTGGTGAGGATGCGGGTCACGCCGGGCTGGAGGGAGATCGCCATCAACAGCCCGTGCGGGGTGCGCATGGTGCCGGGAACGCCGTTGGGCAGCTGGCTCGGGTCGGCCAGCTCCACGTCGGCGAGGAGGGCGCTGACCGTGGGGTCCGAGCCGGTGAAGCCGATGCCGGCCAGCTTCCGCACGGTGGACCGGCCGCCGTCGCAGCCGACCAGGTACGAGGCGGTCAGCCAGTGCCGGCCCTCGTCGGTCTCGACCTCGCAGCGGACGGCGTCACCGGTGTCGTCGACGGCGGTCACGGTGTGCCCGCGCCGGATGTCGACGCCCAACGACCGGGTGTGCTCCTCCAGCAGCTGCTCGGTGCGGGCCTGCGGGATGAGAAGGGCGTACGGGTGCTCGTTGCGCAGATGACCGAAGTCCAGCAGCGGTTCGAGGCCGGCGAAGTGCGCCTTGGGCCAGGTGCGGTTGCCGTCGGTGAAGCGGTCGAGAAGGCCGCGCTGGTCCAGCACGTCCAGCATCCTGGCCTGCATCCGGAACGCCCGGGAGTGGCCGCTGGGTTCCTTCAGCCGCTCCAGGACGACCACGCGGGCCCCTCCGGTCCGCAGCTCGGCCGCCAACATCAGGCCGACCGGTCCGCCTCCCACCACGAGGACGTCGGTGTCCATGCACGCTCCTTCTTTTTCGGCCCGCCCCGTCGGCTGACGTTGGCTTGTACTCTGCGGCTGTTCCTCAGCCGGCCTGTTCCTGCTGGGCCGGCACCCGCCGGCCGTCTTCCAACGGGCGGCACCCGCCGCCCCGTTGCCGCCGGCGGTCGCCCACGGGCAGTTCGCGTTCGCCGGCTCACACCGGCCGATCCTGTTCGGCCCGCTGGCCCGGACCCGTTCACTCGCGGCCCGCTCACGCGGACCCCTACTCCTCGACCGGCACCACCGCCGACCCGTTCCTGCCAACCGGCTCACGCCGACCTGCCTGCCACCGGCGGTCGCCCACCGACCGATCCGCGACCGGCGGTCGCCCACCGGCCCGTTGCCACCGGCCGGCACACGCCGGCACGTTCCCAACAACCGCCGCCCGCCAACCCGTTGCCGCCGGCAGGCGCTCGCCGGCAGGCGCCCGCCGGGCGAGCGTTCCGCACCCGCCCGAGGCGGGTCCCGAGGCCCGCCGCCAGGCGACCCCGCGGCGGTAGCCTGCCGTTCGCCCAGCGAACGGCGGCGTCCCGCCGCCCACCACGGGTCAGGCCGCGCGGCCAGCGCTCAGCCTGCTGGCAGGCCCTCAAGCCCTGGTGGAGGGCGCGTTGATCTTCGCGAACACGGCATCCACCACGGATTGAGGCGGACTCCAGCGCGGTGCCCGACGGTGTCCGGACACCCAGCCCACCCACCGCGCCACCCCTGGAGGGCACGGCCGACGGCAGCAGAGGTTGAGATGTCAGTGACGAGAGGCTCGAACGTCCCCGAGGTCCTGGTGGCCGGCGCAGGCCCGGTCGGGCTCGCCATGGCCCATGAACTCGCCCGCCGCGGAATCCCGCTGCGGTTGATCGACGCGAAGAGCGAACCCGCCACCACCAGCCGGGCGATCGCGACCCATCCGCGCACGCTGGAGGCGTATGACCAGATGGGTGTCATCGAGGAGATGCTGAAGCGGGGTCGGGAGATCCGCGCCTTCACGCTCTTCCAGGACGGCCGCCGGCTCGCCCGGCTGGACGCCGACTACTCCACGATGCCGACGCGTTTCCCGTTCACCCTCGCCATCGAGCAGACCGCCACCGAGGAGGTCTTCCGCAACGCGCTCGCCGACCTGGGCGTGAAGGTGGAGTGGGGCGTGAAGCTGACGGACGTCGCGCCGGACGACGAGGGCGTGAGCGTGGAGCTGGAACACGCCGACGGGCGCACGGAGTCGGCGCGGGTGCCGTGGCTGGTCGGCTGCGACGGCGGCCACAGCACGGTCCGCAAGAAGCTGGACCTGAAGCTGATCGGCGAGGAGAACCAGACCTGGCTGCTGGCCGACGCCCCGCTGAAGAGCGAGCTGCCGCCGAACAGCATCTACTGGGTCCGCGCCAAGGGCGGAACGATGATGGCCGTTCCGCTGGCCGACGACCGGTGGCGGCTGCTGGACACCGCCGAAACGGACTACGACGGCGACCCGTCGGCGCTCGCGGCCCGGTTCGAGCGGAAGCTGACGCAGGGCCTCGGCCACCAGGTGCGGGTCGGCACCCCGACGTGGGTGTCGCGGTTCACCGCGCAGCAGCGGATGGTGCCCCGGATGCGGTCCGGGCGCGCCCTGGTCGCCGGGGACGCCGCGCATGTGCACAGCCCGGCCTCCGGGCAGGGCATGAACACCGGCATCCAGGAGGCCGTCAACCTGGCGTGGAAGCTGACCATGGTGATCGAGGGCCACGCCCGCGAGGAGCTGCTGGACAGCTACGCCGACGAGCGGGTGCCGGTGGGCGAGGCGCTGCTGGAGTCCACCAAGAAGGCCACGCAGATGATCGAGCTGCGCAGCCGGTTCACGAACCTGGCGCTGCCGGTGATCTTCGGCGTGGTCAGCCGGGTCGCGCCGATCCGGAAGCGGATGCAGCGGGAGATGCTCGGCGGGATGTCGGGCCTGCTGCTGTCCTACGCGGAGCGGGAGTTGACCGCGAAGGAGCCGCACCGTGGCGCTGGCCCCGCGCCCGGGACCCGGGTCACCGAGGTGGACGAGGGCGACCTGACGGGCACCGGCTGGCCGGTGCTGCTGGACGCGCTGCGCCGGCCCGGCTGGCTGCTGGTGACGCGGGCGACGCCGGGCGAGGCCGCGCAGGCCGACGCCCTCGACTGGGTGCGCCGCGAACACGGCGGCTGGCTCACGACGTTGACCGTCACCGACGCGCCGCTGGTCGACGGCGAGGGAACGGTGCCCGACGCCGACGGGCGGGTCTCCGCCCGGCTGGGCCTCGCGCCCGGCGGCTGGCTGCTGGTGCGGCCGGACGCGTATCTGCTGGCGCGGGGCGAGTCCCTCAGCCGGCAGGCGCTGGCCGGGGCGCTCCAACGGCTGCCGCTGACCAGCCCGGTCGCCGGCGCGCGCTAGGGGCCGGCGTGGATCTCGGACTTCGGGACCGGGTCGCCGTCGTCACCGGGGGAACCGGTGGCATCGGCGAGGCCACGGTGCGCGCGTTCGCCGCCGAGGGCGCCCGGGTGGTGCTCACCTACCGGGCCGCCGCCGGCCGGGCCGCCGAGCTGGTGGACCAGCTCGGCGGCCCGGAGCGGGCCCTCGCGGTGCGCTACGACCTGGCCGACGCGGAGTCGGTCGAGGCGCTGGTGCCCACCGTCGAGAAGCACTTCGGCTCGGTGGACACCCTGGTCGCCAACGCCGTGCGGCGGCCCGAACAGGGCCCCGGCGCCGACTTCGCGACCCTCGACCCGGCCGAGTGGTCCGCGCAGCTGCACCACAACCTGACCGCGACGATCCGCACCGTGCAGACCGCGCTCCCCGGGATGCGGACGCGCGGCCACGGCCGGATCGGGTTGATCTCCTCGCACCTGGCCACCAAGGGGGAGGCCGGGCAGGAGATCTACACCGCCGCGAAGTCCGCGCTGCACGGCTTCGCGTTGAGCCTGGCCCGCGCCGCCGGCCCCGACGGCGTGCTGGTCAACGTGGTCAGCCCCGGGCTGACCACCACCGAGGGGGCGCTGGGCTTCCTGCCGCCGGCCGTCCTGGCGAAGGCCGCCTCGGCGATGCCGACCGGCCGCCTGGGCAGCCCGGAGGAGGTCGCCAGGGCCGTCGTCTTCTACTGCTCCCCCGCCAACGAGAACATCACCGGCGAACTGGTCTCGCTGACCGGCCGTGGGTGAACACCCCGCTTACGCCTGCCCGTTCAGGCTCGGGCAGCGCCCGCACTCACCGTGGAAGGAACACCAGTGGTCACCAGCCAAGCCCCCGTGGGCGAGTCCGTCACCGTCGACGCCCCCGCGAAGGTCGTCCTCGACCTGATCGCCGACCCCGACCCGTTGCACTACCTGGCGCCCTCGGTCGTCTACGCCGAGCGGCAGGCGGACGGTGAGGGCAAGGACACGGTCACCCTCTGGTCCGTCACCGAGGACGAGGAGGTGTGGTCCCGCACCCAGCACCGGGTGTTCGAGGCGGACGGCTCGAAGGTCACCTTCACCGACACGAAGGAGTCCTCGCTGGCCGGGCTCACCGGCACCTGGACGGTGCGCGCGCTGGACGGCGAGCGCACCGAACTGAGCCTCACCCAGGACGCCTCGGGGCTGGCCGACGCCGGCGCCGCCGGGCGGGCCGAGGAGGCCCGCCAGGTGCTGCTGGCCACGGTGGCCGACGCCGCGACCCGCAGGCAGGAACTGTCCGACCTGGTCGTCGACTTCCGCGACCCGCTGTTCGTCGGCGGCGCCGCCGAGGACGCCTACCAGATCCTCTACGAGGCCGACCGCTGGCCGGAGCGGCTGGAGCACGTCTCCCGGATCGACCTCAAGGAGGACGTGCCGAACATCCAGTTCTTCGACATGGACACCACCACCTCGGACGGCAAGCCGCACACCACCCGCTCGGTGCGGATCTGCTTCCCGCACCGGAAGATCGTCTACAAGCAGATCGGGTTGCCTGCGCTGCTCGACGCGCACACCGGGCACTGGCTGTTCACGCCGACCCGCGAGGGCCTGATCGTCGAGTCCCGGCACGTGGCCGTCATCAAGCCGTCGGCGCTGCCCGTCCTCGGCGAGGGCACCACGGTGGAGGGCGCCCGCCGCTATCTGCGCCGGGTGCTGAGCACCAACTCGATGACCAACCTGCGGCTGTCGAAGACGTACGCGGAGGAGCGCGCCCGTGCGTGACCCGGTGTCACGGCTGGACGACCTGCCTCGGATCGCCGCCCGGAACCACCAGGACCGGGTGGCGGTCCGCACCGACCGGGGTGAGTCGCTCACCTTCGGCGAGCTGGAACGGCGGGTGGACGCCTGCGCGGCGCGGATCGCGGCGCTGACGGAGGGTCCTGGGACGGTGGTGGCGCTGACCTCGGCGCTGCACCCGGACTTCGTCGTCGCCTACTACGGCGCGCTGCGCGCCGGGCGGGTCGTGGTGCCGGTCAACCCGATGCTGCGCGCGGAGGGGTTGGCCCGGCTGGTCGCGGCCTCGGGCGCGGCGCTGGTGCTGACCGTTCCGGAGATCGCGGAGCGGCTCGACACCGACGTGCCGGCCGTCGACCTGGCCGATCCGAGCCTGGTCGAGGGCCCGCCGGGCGACCGCGCGCCCGTCGAGCCGGGCGACGTCGCCTGCGTGCACTTCACCAGCGGCACCACGGGCGCGCCCAAGGGTGTGTGCCAGACGCACCACAACCTGGCGGTGAACGCGGCCCAGACGGCGCACGCCCACGGGCTCGGGCCGGATTCGGTGACGCTCAACCACCTGCCGACGTTCCACCCGATGCACCTCAACGCGGCGCTGTTCGTGGGCGCCGAGCAGGTGTTGGCGACCGACCCGGACCTGGCGGCGTCGCTGCGCACCGCCAACGAGGTGGGCGCGCACCGGTACTACAGCCTGCCGATGCGGCTGAGCCGGCTGGCCGCGCACCCGGAGCTGTCCACGATGCGGCTGACCTCCGTTGAGGCGGTCTACTCGGGCGGCTCGGCGCTGCCGGTGGCGGCGGCGAGCCGGCTGTCGGAGCACTTCGGCATCCCGGTCCTCCAGGGCTACGGGCTGGCGGAGACGTCCCCAATGACGCACTGCGGCGACCGGTCCCGGCCCAAGCCGGGCTCCTGTGGCCCGCCGGTGCCGCGGACGGAGTGCCGGATCGTGGACCTGACCACGGGCAAGCCGGTGGGAACCGGCGAGCGCGGCGAGATCCAGGTGCGCGGCCCGCAGTTGATGAAGGGCTACCTGGGCGAGCCGGCCGGCGCCGCGTTCGACGCGGAGGGCTGGTTCGCCACCGGGGACGTGGGGCTGGTCGACGAGGACGGCGAGCTGTTCGTCGTCGACCGGCTCAAGGACGTCTTCAAGTGCGACAACGAGCTGGTGTCGCCGCAGGAGGTCGAGGGCGTGCTGCTGCGGCACCCTTCGGTCGTGGACTGCGTGGTCGTGGACCACCCCGACCCGTTCAGCGGGGCGGTGGCCGCCGCCCTGGTGGTGGCGCCGAAGGTGCCCGACCAGCCGGCGCTCGACGCGGTGGCCGCCGAGGTCAACGCCGAACTCCCCTCCTACCAGCACATCCGCCACATCCGGGCGGTCCCCGAGATCGCCCGCTCGGGCGGCGGCAAGGTCCGCCGCCAGGAGCTGCGGCAGCAACTCGCGACGCTGCTGACCGCCGACTGACCCGTCAACCACCTCTCACGAAGGAGCCGTTCCATGGCCACGCTGATCAACAAGTTCACCGTCGTCGGCGACGTCGAGACCTTCCGCAAGGCACTGGCCCACGTCAGCGAGTACATGCAGGCGCAGCCGGGCTTCATCAGCCACGAGCTGTACCAGTCGCTGAGCAAGCCGGAGATCTTCGTGGAGACCGCCACCTGGGACCACGCGGACTCGCACAAGAAGGCCGTCAGCAGCGACGAGTTCCGCACCCGGGTCAAGGGCCTGGCCGGCCTGGCGAAGCCGGACGCCGACCTCTACCGCTCGGTCGACGACCACTGAGCGCGGGTCCGAGGACAGCAAGCCGGCGGCCCCGGGGCGAACTGCCCCGGGGCCGCCGGCCGTTGCGGGTGAACCGTCAGACGGGCGCGGCCACGCCGTCCTTGGTGACGCGGCGGTGCTTGACCTTCAGCTCGCCGTCCTCGCGCACCAGCAGGTCCTCACAGACGCAGCTCATCACCACGCGGGTCTCGCCGCCCAGCGGGGTGCCGACGATCAGCGCGTAGCAGCGGACGGCGACCGTGCCGTCGTCGTTCTGGGTCACGTCGAGCATCCCGTGCCAGTGCCGCCGCACCTCGCCCTGCTCGACGAGCGCGGCGTGGGCGCCGGCGACGGCGGCGGTCAGGGCGGCCCGGCCGGTGACCGGCTCGGGCCGGTGCTCGGGCGCGAAGACGCCGTCCTCGGTGAAGGTGAGCGCCCACTCGTCGGCCCGGCCGGCGTCGAGGAGCTGCATGTGGCGGGCGTAGAACTGCTGCACCTCGGAGTGCAGCACGACCCGTGCGAGGCTGTCGGCCTCGGGGAGGGTGTCGGTCATCGGGGGTTCGCCTTCCTAGACGGAGTTCCTTGGGCGGGGGTTCGGCGGGACGTTCAGCGGGGGGTGCACTCCAGGACGGCCCAGTCGCCGGCGGGCGGCTCGTTCTCCAGCGTGAAGCCGCCGGCGGCCAGCAGCGCGCGCCACTCCTCCAGGTTCCGCTCCTGGCCACCCATCACGACCAGCATGTCCACGTCGAGGAACTTGGCGGTGTCCCAGGTGTTGAGGGGCGCGACGACCTGCTCCAGGACCAGCAGCCGGCCGCCGTCGTCGCCGATGGCGGCGCGGACCGCGCGCAGGATCTCCACGGCCCGGTCGTCGGGCCAGTCGTGCAGCACGGTCTTCAGCAGGTAGGCGTCGGCGCCGGTGGGCAGCGGGTCGGCGAAGAAGTCGCCGCCGACCACCTTGACCCGGCCGGTCACGCCGCGCTCGTCGAGCAACTCGGCTGCGGTCGACGTCACTTCGGGCCGGTCGAAGAGGATGCCCTGGCTGTCGGGGTCGCGGCGCAGGATCTCGGAGAGGAAGTAGCCCCGGCCGCCGCCGATGTCGGCGAGGGTGCCGAAGCGGGAGAAGTCGTAGCGTTCGAGGAACAGCGCGCCCAGCCGGCGGCTGATCGTCGTCATCGCGTCGTCGAAGACCTGCCCCGCGTCCTGGTCGCGCCGCAGGTGCTCCCAGAACGACATGCCGTTGGCCTCGTCGAAGCCGGGCCGGCCGGTGCGCACCGAGTGCAGGATCGAGCCGAACGCGCTCCAGAAGAACGCGGAGCCGTCCAGCAGCACCGCGTCCCGCACGCCGTCCGGCAGGTCGGTGCGCAGGCCCTCGGCGACCGGGGTGAGCCGGAAGCGGCGCCCGTCGATCTCCTCGAAGACGCCGAGCAGCGCGGCGCAGCGCAGAAGCCGGTAGAGCGCCGCCTCCTGGGCGCCGACGGCCCCGGCGAGGTCGGCGACCGTCCGGGGCCCGTCCACCAGCTGGTCGGCGATGCCCAGCTCGGCCAGCGCGTAGACCACGGCGGAGAACCGTTGCCCGTTGGCGAGCAGCATCAGCCGCTGCCGGTCGGAGATGTCGGGGCCCTGCGCGAACGAGTACGCGGCGGCCCCTTCCTGGGCGGTGTCGGTCATGCGGCTGACTCCTCGCTCGCGTCGCTCGCGTCGTTCTCGTCGATCAGGGCCACGGCGCGGGTCCAGCCGGCGCCGGCGCCGGCGATCTTCACGGGGAAGCAGGAGAGGGTGAAGCCGTGTCGCGGCAGCCGGTCGAGGTGGGCGAGCCGTTCGATCTGGCAGAACTCCCGGTCCCGGCCCGCGAAGTGCGCCGGCCACAGCACGGACCGGTCGCCGGTCTCCCGGTAGCGGGCCAGCATGTCGCCGAACGGGGCGTCCAGGCTGAAGGCGTCGGTCCCGATGACCTTGACGCCCAGGTCGAGCAGCAGGTGCGTGGCCGGGCCGTCCAGCCCGGTGAAGTGCGTGAAGAACTTCTCGGTCCCGGCGTGCTGGTCAGCGCCCGTGTGCAGCAGCACGATGTCCAGCGGGTTCAACTCCCGGCCCAGCCCGTCCAGTTCGGCCCTGATCCGGTCGGCCCCGACCGCGCCGGGCTCGGCGTCGGTGAGGTCGAGGACCACGGCCGGCCGGTGGAACCACTCCAGCGGCAGCTCGTCGATGGTGCGCGGCGGGCCCTCCCGGTACGAGGCGCGGGTGCCGTAGTGGGCGGGCGCGTCGATGTGGGTGCCGGTGTGGGTGGTGAGCGTCAGCGTGTCGATGGACAACAGCTCGCCGTCGTCCAGGACCTCGGGGTCGAAGTCGACGCCGAAGTGCTCGCTCATCTCCTCGGCCATGTGCCGGGCGCCCTCGGCGGGCGTGATCACCTCGTGGGTGAGCTTCTCCGGCTCCCAACCCCGCGCGTCGACGGGCGAGGAGAGGTCGATCATCCGCATCGTGGGTCACTCCTTCCGGTCGGCGGTGAACAGGGAGTCGGCGACCCGGATGCCGGGCGCGCCGAACGCGACGCGGTCGGTGACCTTGGCGCCGATGGGGGTGCGCATCATCACGCGGGCCAACTTGGGCCGCAGGAACGTCGCCAGGCCGTCGGCGGAGAGCATCATCCGGCTCTGGATGGTCTGGAACTTCATGACGGCCTTGATGTGCGGGCGGCGGGTGTCCTCGAACTCCCGCAGCCGGCCGGCGCTCAGGTCCTTCTCGCGCAGCGCGGCCAGCAGCACCGGGTGCAGCAGCACCGCGTCCTGGAGCGCCAGGTTGATGCCCTGCGCGCCCAGCGGCCCGTGGGTGTGCGCGGCGTCGCCGATCAGCACCAGGCCGTCGGCGGTCCAGCGTTCGGCGGTCGCGCCGAACACGTCCAGCAGCGACAGGTCCGCGAGGGTCCGAATCCCGGTGCGCACGTCGGTGACCACGTCGGGCGCGGCCGCCTCGATCCGGTCCCGCAGCGCCTCGATGCCCAGCGGCGCGAGCCGCTTCCACTCGCCCTTGGGCAGGGTCCAGCCCAGCTGGAGGGTGTCGGGGTGCGAGTCGTAGGCGATCATCGGGTTGCCGCCGGCCCGGTTGACCATCACCTCGCCCAGCGGGCGCTTGGCGGGCAGCCGGAACCACACCACGTCCTGGTCGAAGATGTCGTGCCGCTGGTGCTCGATGTTGGCGAGCCGGCGGATCTTCGAGTGCCGGCCGTCGGCGCCGACCACGCAGGAGGCGGTCACGGTGTGGCTGCCGTCGGCGCCCTTGGCGCGCACGCCCCGCACCACGCCGTTCTCCTCCACCAGCGCGCCGGCCCGCGCCACCAGATAGCGGAACCCGGGCAACTCCTCGCAGCGCTCGCGGAGTTCGGCCAGCAGATGGGCCTGCGGCAGGCTCAGCAGGTAGTTGTGGGGGCCGCGCAGCCGCCCGTACTCGAACGCCATCAGCGTCTTGCCGCGCTCCACCAGCCGGAACCTGGCCAGCCGGTGGGAGCCACGGGCGGCGGCGCCCTCCAGGACGCCGATCTCGTCCAGGACGGCCAGGCCGCCCGGCTGGAGGATCTCGCCCCGGTACTCCCGGTCCAGGGTGGGGCTGCTCTCGACGACGGTGACCCGCACGCCGGAGCGCAACAGCAGCAGCGCCAGGGCCATGCCGGCCGGGCCGCCGCCGACCACACACACATCGGTGGCTTCTTCCATCACGGTGCTCCCTTCAGGCCAGCAGACCCAGGCCGCCGTCCACCGGGATCACCTGACCGGTGATCCACTGGGCCTCCGGCAGACACAACAGGGCCACGGCGTCCGCGACTTCGCGCGGGGTGGCGGGCCGCCCGGCGGGGGTGCGGGCGGAGATGGCGCGGAGCGCCTCGGGACGAACGGTGCCGGGGCCCTTGTCGAGCTTGGCGGCGGAGACGGCGTTCACCGTGATGCCCCGCGCGGCCAACTCGACGGCGGCGAACCGGGTCAGGCTCTCCAGGGCCGCCTTGGCGACGCCCAGGCTGACCAGGTGCGGCGCGACGCCCTGGGCGACGCTCGCGGAGATCACCACGATCCGGCCGCCCTCCGGCATCAACTCGGCCGCCGAGCCGGCCGCCGACGCCAGCGGCACCAGCGCCGTCGCCAGGTCGGCCCGCATCTCGGCCGGGTCGATCGCCGGGACGGCCATGGGGTGGGCGGAGGCGGCGGAGTGCACCACGAAGTCGAGCCGGCCGTGCCGCTCCTTCGTCAGCCGCGCCAGCCGGGGCAGCTCCCCGGGGCGGCGGACGTCGCCCTGCTCGGTGGAGACGGCGGCGGGCGCGCCCGCCAGCTCCTCCTCCAACCCGGCGGCGTGCTCGGCGGAGTTGACCCAGACGGCGAGGACATCGCAGCCGGAGACGGCGAGCTTCTCGGCGACGGCGCGGCCCACGCCCCGGGTGCCGCCGACGACCAGGGCGCTCTTGCCCTTCAACCCGGGCAGCGGCTGGGGGGCGGCGCGCGTTTGCGGTTCCGTCACGGTGATCTCTCCTCAACCATCGGGGGTGCGGGACGATGGACCCGCCCTTCACCGTGGGCGAGAACGGTCGACGGGCTCTGGAGCGACAGCGGAAGCGGGGCGGAGCGGGGGCCGGCGCCGGAGGGGCCCCAGGCCCTGGGGGCCCGGGGCCCCGGGGGGTGGGGCCGGGGGGCCGGCGCTGGTGGGCGGCCGGGGTGGGTGGGTGCCGGTTTCGTCTGCGGGCCGGTGGCCGGTGCGGGGCAGCTCGACTGGTCGCCGTCGGTCGACGAGACGCGCCACGGGAGCGGAAGGCTCTGGCGCGGGCTACGACGCGCGGCTTACATGGCGGGTGGGTCGGCCGGGTGCGGGCGTAACGAATGGCTGGGAGAGGCTGGCTGGGAAGGGGGGCGCGGCTTCCGGTAGGTGGGGTTTGTTGCCGAACGGGGATCAGCCCTGACGGCCGTGCCCTCTGGGCGCGGGGACTGCGCCTTGTTCGGGGGTCGGTTGGTGGGTGGGGGCGTGCGTGGCGCGCACCGGCTTCGCCGGCCTGCCCCGGCATGTCGTCCGTCTCGAAGTGTTGCGGAGCGTCGGACTTATCGAGGGGCCGGTAGCGGTCCTGTGATGGGCGGACGGTCATGGGTAGCTTCAGCCAACGACCACGCTGCCGCGCGAACAACGCCTGCCGTCTTGGTAGTCCGCGCGCCGTCGACTCCCGAAGGCGGGCGCGCCGGGGGGTGGGGGGACCTTTTTCTAGGTGCCCGTTTGGAAGTGAACA
>NZ_RFFJ01000157.1 GCF_003696235.1 Streptomyces triticirhizae | reverse complement strand
CCCGCCCGCGCGTCCGGTCCCGTCAGGAGCGCAGCGTCGCCCCCGTGCGGGAGACCGCCGTCGCGACGGCCGCCTCGCGGGCGGCCGTCGCCTCCTCGGCGGTCAACGTCCGGTCCGGCGCCCGGAACCGCAGCGCGTACGCCAGCGACTTCCGCCCGGCGCCCAGCTGTTCGCCGGTGAAGACGTCGAACAGCCGCACGGACTCCAGCAGTTCACCCGCGCCGGCGCGCAGCGCCGCCTCCACCTCGGCGGCGGGCACCGCGTTGTCCACCACCAGCGCCACGTCCTGGGTGGCCACCGGGAAGGTCGACACATGAGGCCCCGTGACCGGACCGCCCGCCGCGTCGGCGAGCACGTCCAGGTCGAGTTCCATCGCGCAGGTGCGCTCGGGAAGCCCCAGCGCCTTCACCACCCGGGGGTGCAACTCCCCCGCGTGGCCCACCAGTCGGCGTTCGCCGTCCCGCCGCACCCGCAGCGCCGCGCAGCGGCCGGGGTGCCAGGGCGCGTGCTGGTCGCGTTCCACGATCAGCTCGACCCGCGCCTCGCGGGCCACCACCCGGGCGGCCTCGATGGCGTCCGCCCACAGCGCGGGGCGTTCCCCGCCCCACCAGCCGGCCGGCTCCCTGGCGCCGGAGAGCACCACGGCGACGCGGCGCGGCTGCGCCGGCAGCGCCGCGTTGAGCGCCGCCACCTCCTCGTCGGTGGGCCTGCGGGTGACCGGCGGCCTGATCTGCGCCGGCTCCTGGCCCGTCGGCCGGAAGACCAGCCCGGTCTCGAAGAGCGCCAGGTCGTGGGCGCCCCGCCCGTGGTTGCGGCGGAGCGTCTCCAGCAGCCCGGGCAGCAGGGTGGTGCGTAGCAGCGGCTCCTCCTCCGAGAGGGGGTTGGCCAGCCGCACCGCGCGCAGCCTGGGGTCGTCCTGCGGCAGGCCGAGCCCGTCGAGCGCCTTCTCGCCGACGAAGGGGTAGTTGAGGGTCTCGACATAGCCGGCGCCGGCCAGCGCCCGGCCGACGCGGCGGCGCAGGCGCTGCCCCTCGGTCAGCCCGCGCCCCGCCGGCGGCTTGGGCAGCGTGGAGGGCAGCGACTCGTAGCCCTCCAGGCGCAGCACCTCCTCGGCGAGGTCGTTGGGGTCGGTCAGGTCGGGGCGCCAGGTGGGCGCCGTGACCTGGAGCACGTCCGAGCCGCTGACCGAGCAGCCGACCTCCTGGAGCCGGCGCACCACGACCTCGCGGCCGTAGGTGACGCCCGCCACCCGGTCGGGGTGGTCGGCGCGCAGCTCGACGGTGGCGGGCGCGGCGGGCGTCCCCAGGTCGGTGACGCCCTCATCTGCCGTGCCGCCGGCGAGCAACACCAGCAGGTCGACGGCCCGTTGGGCGGCGGCGCCGGCCGCCGCCGGGTCGACGCCGCGCTCGAAGCGGCGCGAGGCCTCGGTGGACAGCCTGTGCCGGCGGGCCGCCCGGGCCACCGTGACCGCGTCGAAGTGCGCGGCCTCGATCACGATGTCGGTGGTGCCCTCGGGGGCGAGCGGGCTGCGCGCCTCCTGCGGGGCGTCGGCGATCTCGGTGTCGGCGCCGCCCATGACGCCGGCCAGCCCGATGGGCCCCCGGTCGTCGGCGATCACCAGGTCCTCGGGGTGCAGCGTCCGTTCGACGTCGTCGAGGGTGGTCAGCCTCTCCCCGGCGGCCGCGCGGCGCACCACGATGGTCCCGTTCAGCCGGGCGCGGTCGTAGGCGTGCAGCGGCTGGCCGATCTCCAGCATCACGTAGTTGGTGATGTCGACGGCCAACGAGATGGGGCGCACCCCGGACTTCTGGAGCCGGCGCCGCATCCAGATCGGGGAGCGCGCGTCGGGGCGCACGCCGGTGACCGTGCGGGCGACGAACCGGTCGCAGGCGGCCTCGTCGTCGATCCGCACCGGCTGGCCGGCGCCGCCGGCGCCCGGCACGTCGAGCAGCGCGGGGTCGCGCAGCGGCAGGCCGAACGCGGTGGCCGTCTCGCGGGCGACGCCCCGCATCGACAGGCAGTAGCCACGGTCGGTGGTGACGGCGATGTCCAGCACCTCGTCGAGGAGTTCGAGCAGGGTGATGGCGTCGGTGCCGACCTCGTGCTCGGGCGGCAGCACCAGGATGCCGTCGTGGTCGTCGCCGACGCCCAGCTCGCGCGAGGAGCAGATCATGCCCTCGGAGACATGGCCGTAGGTCTTGCGCGCGGAGATCTTGAACCCGCCGGGCAGCACCGCGCCCGGCAGCACGACCACGACCTTGTCGCCGACGGCGAAGTTGGTCGCGCCGCAGATGATGTTCTGCGGCTGGCCGGTGCCGTTGGCCTCGCCGACGTCCACCTGGCAGTAGCGGATCGGCTTCTTGAACCCGGTCAACTCCTCGATGGCGAGGACCTGTCCGACGACCAGCGGCCCGGTCAGGTCGGCGCCCAGACGCTCGACCAGCTCGACCTCAAGGCCGGCGGAGATCAGCCGGGTGGCGACCTCGCGCCCGCCGACCTCGGCGGGCAGGTCCACGTACTCCCGAAGCCAGGAGAGGGGCACGCGCATCAGATCTCACTCCCGAACGGCCGGGTGAACCGCACGTCACCCTCGATGATGTCCCGCATGTCGGCGACGCCGTGCCGGAACATCAGCATCCGCTCGATGCCGAAGCCGAAGGCGAAGCCGCTGTACCGCTCCGGGTCGACCCCGCAGGCGATGAGCACCCTGGGGTTGACCACGCCGCAGCCGCCCAGCTCGATCCAGCCCTCGCTGGAGCAGGTGCGGCAGGGCCGGTCCGGGTTGCCGACGGACTCGCCACGGCACCGGAAGCACACCATGTCCATCTCGGCCGAAGGCTCGGTGAACGGGAAGTAGTTGGGCCGCAGCCGGGTCCGCATCCCCGGGCCGAAGAGCGAGACCACCATGTGGTCGAGGGTGCCCTTCAGGTCGGACATGGTCAGGCCCTCGTCGACGGCCAGCAGCTCGACCTGGCCGAAGACCGGCGTGTGGGTGGCGTCCAGCTCGTCGGTGCGGTAGGTGCGCCCGGGGCAGACGACGTAGACCGGCGGCTCGCGGTCCAGCAGCGACCTGATCTGCACCGGCGAGGTGTGGGTGCGCAGCACGAGCCCCGAGTCGGGGCTGCCCTGCTCGTCGGCGACGAAGAACGTGTCGTGGGTGGAGCGCGCCGGGTGGTCGGGGTCGAGGTTGAGGGCGTCGAAGTTGAACCACTCGGCCTCCAACTCGGGCCCCTCGGCCACCTCGTAGCCCATGGCCACGAAGATGTCCTCGATCCGCTCCGAGAGGGTGGTCAACGGGTGCCGGGCGCCGGCGGGCGCGCGGTCGTAGGGCAGCGTGACGTCCACCGCCTCCTCGACCAGCACCCGCTCGTCCCGTTCCGCCTCCAGCGCGGACTGCCGGGCGGCGAGCGCCTTGTTGACCGCGCCCCTGGCCTGGCCGACGCGCTTGCCGGCGGCGGCCCGCGCCTGCGGCGGCAGGGCGCCGATCTCCCGGTTGGCCAGCGCCAGCGGCGAACGGTCGCCGGTGTGCGCGATCTTGGCCTCGCGCAGCGCATCGAGGTCGGCGGCGGCCTCGAACGCGGCGAGCGCCGCGTCCCTGGCCGCGTCGATCTCCTCTGGTTTCAGTGCCTCGACCTCGACAGGGTCGTACGACTTGTTGGGTGCCGACATCTCTTCCCGTGCTTCCTGATGGCTTGGGCTCCGCTGCGCCCCCGCGAGGACCCGGGACCCGAGTCTAAGGGGCGGCGCGCGGCGGCCTGGACACGCGTGGGTCAGCCTGCGGACTCGGCCCGCGCTGGTGGTTTCCGGTATCGGTGGTGACCCACCGGGCGGCTCAGCGGAGAAAGGCCGGGGTGCCCGCAGGCAGGATAAATCGGAAACGGGCGCCGCCCCCGGTCGAGCGGCCGACGGTGACCGTGCCGCCGTGCGCCTCGACGATGCCCTTGACGATGTACAGGCCAAGGCCGGTGCCGCCGCGTTCGCTGCCCCGCCAGAAGCGTGTGAAGACCCGCTGCATGGCGTCCTCGGGGATGCCGGGGCCCTCGTCGCTCACGGTGACGGCCGTCCCTTCCTGGCGGGTTCTGGTCGCGGGTGCGCGGTGCACCTCAATGGTGACCCTACCGCTTCCGTGCCGCACCGCGTTCTCCAGCAGATTGACCAGAACCTGGTCGATCTTGTCCGGGTCGGCCCAGAGGTTGGGCAGGTCCTCCTGAATGTCCAGATGGAAACGGTCGGCGGTCTGACCGTTGTTGACTAAGGCGTCGACCCGCCGGCGGACCGCCTCGCCGAGGGCCACCGGCTGGCGGCGGATCTCCAGCCGCCCCGAGTCGATCCGGGAGACGTCCAGCAGCTCGGTGATCAGCCGGGTGACCCGGTCGGCGTCGCTGTCGACGGTCTGGAGCATCAGCCGCTTCTGCTCGTCGGTGAACCGCTCCCAGCGCGCCAGCAGGGTGGCGGTGAAGCCCTTCACCGAGGTCAACGGCGAGCGCAACTCGTGGGCCACGGTGGCGATCAGCTCCGCGTTGCCGCGCTCGATGCGCTGCCGCGCCTCGGTGCCACGCAGCGAGACCACCAGCCGCAGCAGCTCCCCCGAGGGCCGGGCGCGGACGTAGCGCGCGGAGACCAGCACCTCGCGGGCGCCGGGCAGCAGCAGGTTGCGCTCCGGCTGGCCGGTGCGGGTGGCCAGTCCGCCGTAGGGGTCGGTCAGCCGCCACCAGGGCCGCCCGTCCTGGTCCTCCAGCGGGAGGGCCCGTTCGATCGGCCGGCCCAGCGCCTCGGCCGCCGGGGTGCCGGTCAGCCGGGCCGCCGCCGCGTTGCAGCACACCACCACCCCCCGGTGGTCGGCGATCACCAGCCCGTCGGGCAGGTCGTCGGGGTGCACCCGCGCAAGCTCCCCGGCACCGACCGCTGTGTCCATCCCCTCGCCCCTCTCCCGATATGGGTCACCCCGAGCACGCCCAACCCGCCCCGTCCAGCGACCGGTTGAACGGGCAATCATCCCGCAGGTGCCACCGCCACAGCACCCGCCGGGGCTACAGCCCTCGGGGACGAACGTTGTGGAGGGTGAGCTAGCGGGCCGCCCGGCAGCCGCCCGGTCGGCGCTGGGCCCTGGCCGAGCCGTACAGGCACACGGCGGCGGCGGTCGCCAGGTTGAGGCTCTCCGCCCTGCCGTGGATCGGCACCCGCACCACCGCGTCGGCCAGCCGCCTGGTCTCCTCCGGCAGGCCCCACGCCTCGTTGCCGAATATCCAGGCGGTGGGGCCGCCCATGGTGTCCCCGTCCAGCTCGGCGTCCAGGTCGGCCTCGCCGCCGCCGTCGGCCGCCAACACCCGCACCCCGGCGCCGCGCAGCCCGGCGACCGCCTCGGCGACGGGCACCCCCACGGCCACCGGCAGGTGGAACAGGCTCCCGACCGACGCCCGCACCGCCTTCGGGTTGTACAGGTCGACGGAGGCGTCGGTCAGCACCACGGCGTCGGCGCCGGCGGCGTCGGCGCAGCGCAGCACGGTGCCCGCGTTCCCCGGGTCGCGCACGTGCGCGAGCACGGCGACCAGCCGGGGCGCGGCGGCCAGGATCTCGGCCAACGGCCGGTCCAGGAAGGCGCAGACGCCGACGAGCCCCTGGGGCGTGACGGTCTGGGAGATCGAGGCGACCACCTCGGGGTCGGCCAGGTGCACCCGGGCGCCGGCCGCCTCGGCGGCCTCGACCAGCTCGGCGTAGCGCTCGGCCGCCTCCGGGGTGGCGAACAGCTCCCGCAGGGTCGCGCCCTCCGAGGAGCGGTGCCCCACGGCCTCGCGGACGGCCTGCGGCCCCTCGGCGAGAAAGCGCCGCTCCCGCCCCCGGAAGCTGCGCCGCGCCAGCCGGCGGGCGGCCACCACGCGGGGGGAACGCGCTGAGGTCAGCTGGGTGCCAGGAGCCATGGACGGCGAACTCGCTTCGTGACGGCGGCTGTTGGGGAACGGATTCCGGCGCCGGCGGGCCGGCCCGGGGAAGCGACGGACCCGCAGGCTTCGGGGCCTGCGGGTCCGGTGAGAGCGGGATCGCTCAGGCGGCCTTGGGCGCGTTGACGTCGCTCGGCAGCGCCTTCTGGGCGGTCTCGACGAGCACCGCGAAGGCGGCGGGGTCGCTGACGGCCAGCTCGGCGAGCATCTTGCGGTCCACCTCGATCTCGGCGGCCTTCAGCCCCTGGATGAACCGGTTGTAGGTGACGCCGTTGGCGCGGGCGGCGGCGTTGATCCGCTGGATCCACAGCTGCCGGAAGTCGCCCTTGCGCTTCTTGCGGTCGTTGTAGTTGTAGACGAGGGAGTGGGTGACCTGCTCCTTCGCCTTGCGGTACAGCCGCGAGCGCTGGCCACGGTAGCCGCTGGCCTGTTCGAGGATCGCCCTGCGCTTCTTGTGGGCGTTGACTGCCCGCTTGACGCGTGCCACGTGTGTACTCCTTGTAGCGGGGCCGTGGGGGTGGTCACACGGCCCGGGAACGGATGGTTCCGGTCGGTCCGCCGACCGCCGCCTGGTGGGGCGGGCGGCCGGCCCGGATCACTTGCGAAGAAGCTTCTTGATCCTCTTCGCGTCGGCCGGAGAGGTCTCCGTCGTGCCGGCCAGGCGTCGGGTCAGCGTGGACGGCTTGTGCTCCAGGTAGTGACGGCGACCCGCCCGCTGCCGCAACACCTTGCCCGAGCCAGTGATCTTGAACCGCTTGGCGGCACCGGAGTGCGTCTTGTTCTTCGGCATGATCGCCGTACTCTCCTCGTTCTTTCCTGTCCAATGAACCCGCTGGGAAAGGCGGCCCGTGTCAGGCCGACGTCTTCCCCTTCTGGCGTTCTGCCTTGCGGGCGGCCTGGGCCTCACGCGCCTCGGCCATCGCCTCGGTCTTCTTCTTGTGCGGACCGAGAACCATGATCATGTTCCGCCCGTCCTGCTTCGGGTTGGACTCGACAAAGCCCAGATCCTGGACGTCCTCCGCGAGCCGCTGGAGCAGCCGGAACCCCAGCTCGGGGCGGGACTGCTCACGGCCACGGAACATGATCGTGATCTTGACCTTGTCCCCCTGCTTGAGGAACCGGACGACATGACCCTTCTTGGTGTCATAGTCGTGCGGGTCGATCTTCGGCCGGAGCTTCATCTCCTTGATGACCGTGTGCGCCTGGTTCTTGCGCGCCTCACGGGCCTTCATGGCCGACTCGTACTTGAACTTTCCGTAGTCCATGAGCTTGCAGACCGGCGGGCGGGCGGCGGCCGCCACCTCGACGAGATCCAGGTCGTACTCCTGGGCAAGCTCCAGGGCCTTGGCAAGCGGCACGATGCCGACCTGCTCGCCGCTGGGACCGACGAGTCGCACCTCGGGGACGCGAATCCGGTCGTTGATACGGGGCTCGGCGCTGATGGGGCCTCCTCGGTTGCGCCGCACGGATGTCTGGCGGACAGCCGTGCCGGATAAGTCAGTTGACCACCGGCTTGTGGAGGGCGTGAAAAAACGCCCCGACCGGCACACAGGTGGGGGCTCCGAGATACAGACCGGGAGCACCCACGCGGCGTGACCGCGAGGCGCTGCCTGACCGAAGACCTCCCGACCCTGGGGTCAGTAAGGTGGGAGCGCGGAGCCTCCACTTGCGGGCCGCACACAACATATGTCCGGCCGGTCACATTCCAGGCTACACCACCTCGCGGGATGGGCGAACCCGGCGTCCTCCCGCCGTCGCGCCCGTCGTCCCGCCCCCGGTCAGGGGTCCCTGGCGCGGGGCCTAGGCTGGGCGCCATGAGCGACCCCCAGACTGAGCCCGCCCGCGACGGGGCCGGCCAGGACACGGCCGAGCTGACCCGGGACATCGCCGAGGTCCCGGCGGTCGAGGTGATCACCACCGTGGCGGTGCACCTGATGAGTTCGGCCGCCGTCAACCTGGGCCTGGCGGAGGACGGGGAGCGGCACAAGGACCTCGATGAGGCGCGGAAGTTGATCACCGCGCTGGCCGGGCTGGTGACCGCGAGCGCCACCGAGGTCGGCACGTATCACGCCGCGCCCCTGCGGGACGGGCTGAAGTCGCTCCAGCTGGCGTTCCGCGAGGCGTCGGCCGTCCCGGACGAGCCGGGCCAGGGGCCGGGCGAGAAGTTCACCGGGCCGGTCATCGGCTAGCCCCGGAGGTCTCGCCGCTTCCCTTGCCTCGGTGGCCGCCCTTCCCGTTGAGCTTCGACGACAGCCAGGGGATGTCGGCGAACCACGCGTGCGGCTCCGCGTGCGTGAAGCGGTGCACCAGCACGGCGATGGCCGCGCCGACCAGCGGCGCCAGCACGAAGAGCCAGAGCTGGATCAGCGCGTCGCCGCCCGCGAAGAGCGCGGGCGCGATGCTGCGCGCCGGGTTGACGGAGGCGCCGGTCAGCGGGATGCCGACGAGGCTGACGGCGGCCAGGGTGAGGCCGATGGGCAGGCCGTCGAGGCTGCCCAGGGTGATCCTCCGGGCGACCGAGAGGTAGACGAAGACCAGCAGCGCGGTCAGCATCACCTCGGCGACGAAGGACCCGGCGATCGACAGGCCGACGGCCGAACGGTGGCCGTAGCCGTTGCTGCCGAACGCCTCCCCCGTCCTGATCCCCGGCACCTGGTGGGCGACGAGGAAGAGCAGCGCGGCGCCCACGATGGCGCCGACGACCTGCGCCAGCCAGTACCAGCAGGCGGCTTTGGGCGTCATGCGGCCGGACAGCAGCATTCCGAGCGTGACGGCCGGGTTGAACTGGGCGCCGGAGATCGGCCCCAGCACATAGGCCAGCCCCAGCAGGGCGAAGCCGAAGGTCAGCGCGATGCCCAGGGTGCCGATGAACTCACCGGCGAGCACGGCGGAACCGACGGCGAAGAACACCAGGACCAGCGTGCCGACCGCCTCGGCGGCCAGCGCCCTGGGGTCGTGCTCCCCGATGCCCCCGGCGGAGGCGTCGGCTGTGGTCTTGGCTGAGGTCTCGGCGGACATGGCGCCTCCCGTGCCTAGCGGATCTGCTGGCAGTCTTGGCCACCGCGCGACCCCCCGCACCTTGGCCGAGCCGTCCGGGTGAGGCGCCCCGTTCGTTCCAACCCGGCCGTTCAGCGCCGGTAGCTGGGCTCCCCCGGCAGGCCGCTGCCGGGCGGCAGCACGGCCAGGCTCAGCCCGCGCACCAGGTGGGCGCGGAGCGTCTGGTGCGTGGCGAGGCCGCCGGCCAGCGCGCGGGCCACGGCGGTGGCGTCGGCCCCCGGGTCGAGCAGCACCGCGAGGGTGCCGTCGGCCGAGCCGCCCGGCACCAGCTGGGCGGCCGCCACGGCCGGCTGGGCCGCCAGCACCTCGCGGACGGCGGCCAGCACCTCGGGCCGTTCGGCGGGCGGGCCGCCGCCGGCCAGCGACCGCAGCGCCGGCCCGACCACCTCGAAGGTGACGGGCCCCGCGACGTCGAGCACCAGGGCGCCGGCGCCCTCCTGCACCGCCGCGGCCAGCGCCTGGGTGGCGGTCACCGGCACCGGCCGCGCCTCGGGCTGCCAGCGGGCGAGGGTGTCCAGCGCGGTGAAGACGGGCAGGGCGCGCCGGCCGCCAGGGAGTGCCAGGGTGAGCAACGCCATGTCGCTGCTCTTCTCACGCCGCCGCCCGGCCTCGTCGACCTCCTCCTCGCCGAGGACCGCGACCACTCCGGCCAGCAGCCGGGCGCCGGCCAGCGCGGCCACCACGGCCGGCGCGTGCCGGTCGGGCTGGGCGGCCCACGCGTCGAGGGCCGCGCGGAGCGCGGGGTCGGCGGTGCCGTCGTCGTCGGCGAAGGCGGGCTGGGGGATGTTCCTGAGCGGCATCCGTCGAGGGTATCCAGGGCGTGAGCCGGCGCCTGCGGCGGGCAACGGGAACGGAGGGGCGGCTTCCCCCTCACGCACTGTTACCCGTTTTTCACACATACGCCGATGACTCGCGTGAATGTGCGAGTTACCGTTCAGAGTTATGAATCTGAACGACCGGCACCCAGCGCGGCGGCTGCGCCCGACCCTGCTGGTGAACTCGGCCCTCGCGGGCACGCTGCTGGCGTTCGCTGCGGTGGGAGACGCGCCACAGATGACGGCCGACGGTCAGCCGAGCGAGTCCGCCCCCGACCAGGTCCAGGCCGGCCCGCCGGCGGGCACCGGGCTCGGCGACACCACGTCCGACCTCTCCCCGCCCTCCCGCACCTCGCCGAACCTGCTGGTCCCCGACCGGGCGGCGAACGCGGCGCTGGCCCAGGCGATGGCGCCGCTGCCCTCCGAGCCGGGGGCCAGACTGTCGGTCTCGGTGGCGGCCCTGGACAGCGGGACGACCGCCACCTTCGGCAGCCAGCGGTTCGACACGGCCAGCATCGTCAAGGTCAACGTGCTGGCCGCGCTCCTCCTGGAGGCCCAGGAGGAGGACCGGGAGCTGACCGAGCTGGAGCGGGAACGGGCCGAGGTCATGATCCGGCAGAGCGACAACGCGGCGACCGACGCGCTGTGGTGGCAGATCGGCGGCGCCTCGGGCCTGACCGAGGCCAACGAGCGCCTGGGCCTGACCGCCACCACGCCGGGCGCCGGCGGCCACTGGGGGCTGACCCAGACCACCAGCGCCGACCAGATAGCGCTGCTGCGCGCGATATACGCGCCGGACTCCCCGCTCGATCCGGAATCCCAGCGCTACCTGCGGGAGTTGATGGCCTCGGTGGTGGACGGCCAACGCTGGGGGATATCGGCGGCGGCGGACGGCGGGGAGACGAACCTCGACGGGTTCGAGCTGAAGAACGGGTGGCTGCCGCGCAGCGAGACCGGGCTGTGGGACATCAACAGCATCGGCTGGGTGACGGCGCAGGGCCGCGACTACCTGGTGGCCGTGGTCTCCGACGGCCACTCCAGCCAGGAGGCCGGGATAGCGGCCGTCGAGTGGGCCGCCGAAGCGGCCATCCACACGTTGGCCGCTGGCGCGGCGCCTCGGGTCACCTGAACCCCGGGGGGTTCAGGTGCGGTGGGGGGTTGGGGGTTCCTGGGGTTCCCTCCGGGGGGTTCGGGGACTTCGGGATGCTGGCTCCGGGTGCGGGAGGTCGTGCCGGGGGCTCGGCCTCGGCCTCCGGTCCGAACGTCGAGGTGTCGACGAGCCGTTGGGCTGGCGGTGGGGCGCTTCGGCGGGTGTGGGGCACGGTGTCCATGGCGGAGCCGAACGCCGTGATTGGCCGGCGATCCCCGAACGAGCGCCAGCGCGCCGAGACGACCACCGTCGTGGATCGAGGACCTGAACGACCCCATCCCCGGCCCGCCGAACCTGGTCACGACGACCGGCCGAGCGATCCATCAGCCAACGCGACGACGCCACCGCCCCGTTCACGGCCCGGAGCCACCAACAACCCTCCCCGCCGCAGCGGCACGTACCGCCGAACGGCGCGCAGCTCATCACCAACACGTCCACGCCGCCGCCCCGTTCGCCGCCCAGGTCCGCCAACACCCGCCACGCAGCGGCACCGTGCGACGGGACGGCGCGCAGCGCCCGCCGCGGGCGGGTCGGCGGGCCCGAGGCCCGGCAGGCCGACGGCCCGCTCCCCGAAGGCCCAGCGGCCAGCGTTCAGCGTCTCACCGGCAGGCCGCCCAGCCAGATGCGGCGGAAGAGGAGGACGCCGCCGGTGCCCAGCAGGAGGACGCCCGTCGCGCCGGCGGCCGGGGCCAGCCAGCCCGTGCCGCCGCCGTCGGCGGACTCGGCGGCCGGCCCGGGGCCGAAGTACTCGCCGGCGTAGGTGCCGCCGCTCTCGGCGGCCGGCGCGCCCGCCGCGCCGGCCGCCTCGTTGGCCGCCTCGATCGCGGCGGCGGCGTCCACGATGCCGCTGCCGACCGCGTCGTTCCTGCCGCCCTCCGGCGGGTGTTGCGCGGTCTCGGTCAACAGCCGGCGCACCTGCGCCGGTTCGAGGTCGGGGTGGGCGGAGAGCAGCAGCGCGACGCTGCCGGAGACGAACGCGGCGGCGGCCGATGTGCCCCAGCCGGTGTAGTAGCGGCCGTCGGGGTCGGCGACGATGACGTCCTTGCCGGGCGCGCTGATCGTCGAGTACCAGCGGCGGGTGGAGAACTCGGCCGGGCTGCCGCCCCGGTCCACGGCCGTGACCGCGATCACCCCGGGGTAGCCGGCGGGGTAGGAGACCGGGTCGCCCTTCTCGCCGCCGTTGCCGGCGGAGGCGACGACCACGGCGCCCTTGCCGAGGGCGTAGCGGACGGCGGCGTCCTCCTCGGGGTCGGGGTGGGCGGAGGCGCTGTCGTCGCCGAGGGAGAGGTTGATCACGTCGGCGCCCTGGTCGGCGGCCCAGCGGATGCCCTCCGCGAGGGCGCCGGCGCGTTCGTCCCTGGCCCGGTCGCGTTCGGGGTCGTCGTCCTCCAGCAGGACCCGGACCGGCAGGACGCGGGCCTCGGGGGCGACGCCGATCACGCCGTCGCCGCGCTGGCGGCCATGGCCGTGGCCGGCGATGATCCCGGCCATCGCGGTGCCGTGGGCGGCCCAGTAGCGGTCGCCGGGCTCGGCGCCCATCTGGACGAAGTCCCAGCCGGAGTCGACGTTGTCCACCAGGTCGGGGTGGTCGTCGTCCACGCCGGTGTCGAGGACGGCGACGGTGACGCCCTCGCCCCGGGTGAACTCCCAGGCGGCGGGGGCGTTCACGGCGTCCAGCGCCCAGCGCTGCTGCTCCCTGATGGAGTCGGCGCCGGCCGGCGTGGTCGTGCTCCACAGCACGCCCAGGGCGAGGCCGGCCGCCGTGAGCAGGCGCGTTCCGCGTGCCAGGCGCCGGCTCACGAGCCGGCTCCCGCGCGGGCCTCGTGCGCCCCGCGCAGTTCGGCCGTGACGCGCTCGGCGATCCCCCGGCTGTCGTGGCCGAGCCCGGCCAGCGCCACGCTGCCCTCGGCGTCCTCGGCGGTGGCCTCGGCCGCCGGCGTCGGCTCGCCGACCGGTCGGCCGTCGGCGAACCCGGTCACCGACCAGGCGACGACGGGGAGTTCGTCCTCCACGGCGATGGACCAGGAGGCCCGCTGGGCGTCGCCGAAGGACGCGGCGGCGGTGCCGTCCACGGGGAACGGGCGCGGCAGCAGGTCGGGGCGGGCGGCGAGGCCCTCGTCGGCGAAGCGTTCGGCGAGGGCGGCCATGCCGGCCTGGTCGGCCGTGGTGAAGAGCAGTCCGACGGTGGTCACGGTCGTCTCGGTCTCGTCGGTGTAGGTCGCGCGTATCAGCCGGTGGCAGCCCACGGCGGAGAGTACCTCGGTGAGCAGCGGGTCGAAGGCGTCGGAGCAGCCGCTGTCGGGGGCGACGCCCAGCCGCAGCCAGCGGCGGTCGGCGCCGCCTGGGCCGGCCTCCCCGGCGGTCAACTCCGGTGGGAACAGCTCGTCGACGGGCACCTCGTGCCACAGCTGCCGGCCCTGTTCCCAGGACGCCACGGTCGCCTCGGCGCGTTCGTCGCCGCCGGCGAGCCAGGCGCCGGCGGCGGCGCCGCCCAGCAGGCCGGTGCCCAGCACCAGGCAGACCACGGCGCCGACGAACCGCAGCGGAACGCGGGCGCTGATGGCGCCCCACACGCGCGCCGGGGGGCGCCTGGCGGGTGGCGGGGGCGCGAACGGGTGCGGTGGGGCGCCCGGTTGGGGCGGCACGCCCGGCGGGGGCGGCGGCCCGAAGGGCGACGGCGGGACCGCCGGGGGCGGCGGGGCGGCGCCGGGGGTCCGTTGCGGGGGCAGCGTGTGGGCGAGCGGGGAGACGGGGATCGAACGCGGCCCCTGCTCGGTGTTCATCCGCCCCACTCCCCGGCCAACCGGCGACCTGCTGGTCACACGTGAACGGGGTTACTTTACGGGCGCGCGGCTAGGCAGCGGTACCTGGCCCGTCGGAGACGGTCGTCGCACCGTTCAGAATCAGCTCCAGATCGGACAAAGGCGGCGCGTCGTCGGTGTCGTCCCAACTGAGCCGCAGCAGCAGGAGGATGGACGGGTCCCGGGGCGAGGGGAAGGCGACCGACTCGACGACGGCCGAGCTGAACGGCGTGGTCAGGCCGACCCTGACGCGGTACCCGGGCTGGCCGGCGACGGTGACCGGCTCGGCGAGCAGTTCCTCGCTGCCGAAGACGCCGCCGTACGCCTCGGCCGGGTACCCGGTCCGCTGGAAGGCGGCGACGTCGGAGCGGGCCGCGCCCTCGGCGGAGAGCGTTCCGGCGTCCGGCACCGCGTGCAGGGTGGCGGCGCCGGCCACGCAGTCCAGGGTCTCGTCGGCCGGGCAGGGGTAGGTGCCGCGCGCCAGCGAGACCACGCCGTCCGCCCGGCGTTCGTCCCACCCCTCGGGCAGCGGCAGGGCCACGTCCTCGACCTGGCCCTCGGTCAACGCGCCGTCCGGCGGGGGGTGTTCGGCCGTGGGCGAAGGCCCGTCGCCGTCGGTCGGCAGGGGCGCGGGCCGGCCGCCGTCGCCCAGGAACAGCGCGGCGACCAGGGCGGCCGTCACCGCGAGGGCCAGCAGCCCCAGGCCGACGACGGCCCGGTCCCGCCGCCGGCCCCGGGCGGCGGGGTC
>NZ_RFFJ01000156.1 GCF_003696235.1 Streptomyces triticirhizae | reverse complement strand
CGATCAGAGAGCGAACGACGCACGGCCTTCGACCAGTGGCTCCACACCTACAATCACCACCGCGGACACACCGCACTCAACGGCCACCCACCCGCCACCCGCGTCCCCAACCTCACAGGGCAATACACCTAGGCGTCCGGCGCTGCCGCGCCCCGTCCGCGAGGGCGCCCAGCGCCCTCGCTCCGGTCCCGCCGGCCAGGCGCCCCGCGTGGCAGCCGCTGTTCCGCCCAGATCACCTTGCCGCCGCGCCCGTGTCGCGTTCCCCAGCGGGCCGCGTAGCGGGACACCAGGAAGAGCCCCCGCCCGCCCTCGTCCGTCATCGACGCGTTGCGCATGTGCGGCGAGGTGCCGCTGTTGTCGTAGACCTCGCAGATCAGCGAGCGGTCGCGCAGCAGCCGCACCCGGATCGGCCCGGCGCCGTGCCGCAGCGCGTTGGTGACCAGCTCGGTCACGATCAGCTCCGTGCCGAACGAGACCGAATCCAGCCCCCACCCCGCCATCACGGCGGCGACCCTGGTCCGGGCGGCCGGCACGCCCGAGGGGTCGACCGGCACCTCCCACTCCACCACCTGGTCGGGCGCCAGCCTGCGGGTGCGGGCGATCAGCAACGCCACGTCGTCCGTGGGGTGTTCGGGGAGCATCGCGTCCAGCACCGCGTCGCAGGCCCGGTCCGGGTCGGGCGGCGCCTGCGCGAGGGCCTGGCCGAGCAGCGCCAGCCCGTCGTCGATGTCGCGGTCCCGCGACTCCACCAGCCCGTCGGTGTAGAGCGCGATCCTGGCGCCCTCCGGCAGCTCGATCGTCACCGTCTCGAAGGGCATCCCGCCGACCCCGAGCGGCGGGTGGGCCGGCAGGTCGGGGAACTCGACGGAGCCGTCGGGGTGGACCAGCACCGGCGGCAGATGCCCGGCGCGGCCCAGCACACAGCGGCCGTCCACCGGGTCGTAGATCGCGTAGAGGCAGGTGGCGCCGATGATCGGCCCGGTCGGGTTGATCCCGCCGCCGTCCTCCTCGCCGCGCTCGGCCAGCTCGTCGAGCCGCCCCAGCAGGTCCTCCGTCGGCAGGTCGAGCGCCGAGAAGTTGTGCACCGCGCTGCGCAGCAGCCCCATGGTGACGGCCGAGTGCAGCCCGTGCCCCACGACGTCGCCGACGACCAGCGCGACCCGCGCCCCGGAGAGCGGGATCACGTCGAAGAAGTCGCCGCCGACCCCGGCCTGCGCCGGGAGGTAGCGGGACTCGGCCTCCACCGCCGACTGGGGCGGCACCTCCGTGGGCAGCAGGCTGCGCTGGAGCGCCTCGGTCATGTCGTGTTCCCGCGTGTAGCGGCGCGCGTTCTCCACGCAGACGGCGGTGCGCGCGGCCAGCTCCTCGGCGAGGGAGAGGTCGTCCAGGTCGAACGGCTCCGGCCGGTTCCGGCCGCGCCAGAAGCCGGCCATGCCGACGACCACGCCCCGGGAGACCAGCGGCGCGGTGATCAACGAGTGCAGCCCGGCGTCCAGCACCCGCCGGGCGAACGCCTCGTCCCCGTGGCGCCACCACTCCTCCGCCGCGAGGTCGGCGGTCAACACGGTCCGCCCGGTGCGCAGTGCGGCCAGCTCCTCGCTGTCGATCTCCAGCCGGAACGAGGTGCCGACCGGGTGCAGCGGATGCGGTGCCCCGGCCGGGCCGACGGCCGCGCGCCGCACCCGTTCCTCGGCGCCGATCGCCTCCTCGCCGCGCAGCACCGCCTGGGCGAGGTCCACGCTGACCAGGCTCGCGAAGTCCGGCACGGCCACCTCGGTCAGCTCCTCGGCGGTCCGCCGCACGTCCAGCGTGCTGCCGATGGCGACGCTCGCCCGGTAGAGCAGCGTGAGGCGCCGCTGGGCCGCCTCGGCCTGCCCGCTGAGCACCCGCATCTCGGTGGTGTCGCGCAGGGTGGTGACGGTGCCGGGGCGGTCGCCGCCCTCGTGGATCAGCCGATGGTTGACGGTGATCAGCCGGTCGCCCCACAGGTGGACCTCGTCGGTCGCCTCCCGGTCGGAGGCCAGCAGCCGCACCGTCCTGCGATCCAGCCCGAGTTCGTCGACCGGCCGGCCGGCCGCCTCCCCGGGCAGCTGGAGCAGCCGTTCGGCCTCCTCGTTCACCAGGGTCAGCCGCCCGTCGCCGTCGAGGATCAGCACGCCCTCCCGGACGGCGTGCAGCACCGCGTCGTGGTGCTCGTACATGCGGGTGATCTCCGCCGGCCCGAGCCCCCGGGTCTGGCGCAGCAGCCGCCGGCTGACCAGCCAGGTGCCGCCGGTCACCAGCGCGACGGCCACCAGCGCGGCGCCGACGGCGAGCGGCAGTTCGTCGGCGAGCAGCAGGTTGACGGTCCGCACGGTGACGCCGGCGCACACCATGCCGACGACCTCGCCGTCCCCGTCCCTGATCGGGACGGTGACCTGGTGCAGCGGCCCGAGGGTGCCCTCCAGGGACTCGGTGACGGTCTCGCCCCGGCGCACCGGGTCGAGGGTGCCGACGAACTCCTTGCCGATCCGGTCGGTCTTGGGGTGGGTGTAGCGGATGCCCTCCTCGTTGAGGACGACGATGAAGTCGAGGTCGGCGCCCTTGCGGGCGTCCTCGGCGAGCGGCTGGAGCACCCGGGTCGGGTCGTCGGAGCGCAGCGCCTCCAGCATCCCGGGGGCGTTGGCGAACGCCTCGGCGGCGCTGAGGCTGCGCTGGAACGCGGCGTCCGTCTTCTCGCTGCGGGACTGGAGCACCAGCGCAGCCACCGCGGATGCGGCGAGCAGCAGCACGATGACCAGCTGGATCATGAACATCTGGCCGACGACGCTGCGCCCGCTGAACACCGACCCGAAGGCGCGCCGGCGCATCCCGGCGAGCCGGCGGAGGGCGGATGGGAGTTTTGCCCGCATTACTTTACTTTGCACCAAGCTGAGTTCGGGGGCCGCGTATCCGTCCCGGCGGCCTCGTCTACGCTCGGCACATGGCCGACGCACCGTACAAGCTGATTCTGCTCCGCCATGGCGAGAGCGAGTGGAACGCGAAGAACCTCTTCACCGGATGGGTGGACGTCAACCTCACGGAGAAGGGTGAGAAGGAGGCGGTTCGCGGCGGCGAGCTGCTGAAGGACGCCGGGCTGCTGCCCGACGTGCTGCACACCTCGCTGCTCAAGCGGGCGATCCGCACCGCCAACCTGGCGCTGGACGCCGCCGACCGCTCCTGGCTGCCGGTGCACCGCTCCTGGCGCCTCAACGAGCGGCACTACGGCGCGCTCCAGGGCAAGGACAAGGCCGCCACGCTCGCCGAGTTCGGCGAGGAGCAGTTCATGAAGTGGCGCCGCTCCTACGACACGCCGCCGCCGGAGCTGGCGGACGGCGCCGAGTGGTCGCAGAGCGACGACCCGCGCTACGCCGGCATCCCCAGCGAGCTGCGCCCGCGCACCGAGTGCCTCAAGGACGTCGTCCAGCGAATGCTGCCCTACTGGTACGACGCGATCGTCCCCGACCTCAACGCCGGCCACACCGTGGTGGTCGTCGCGCACGGCAACAGCCTGCGGGCGCTCGTCAAGCACCTGGACGGCGTCTCGGACGAGGCCATCGTCGGCCTCAACATCCCCACCGGCATCCCGCTGCTCTACGAGCTGGACGCCGACTACCGGCCCGTCGTCCCCGGCGGCCGCTACCTGGACCCGGAGGCCGCCGAGGCCGCCATCCAGGCCGTCGCCAACCAGGGCAAGAAGTAACGCGGAGAAGCGGCGCGGAGAAGCGACGCGCCCCGCGCCCGTCGACCGCCACGGCGGGGCTCCCGACCAACCCGGCCGAGGGGCCCCGCCGTTGGGTTCTCCGCCGGTCCTGCCCCCTGAGGGTCAGCCCTCCCCGCCGGCCGGGGTCAGCGGGCGCCGGGGCAGCGGGCTGGAGTAGACGACGCTGGTGGTGACCGAGCCGAGACCGGCCACCCGGCCCATGATCTGCTCCAGATGGCGCATCGAACGCGCCAACACCTTGACCACGAAACAGTCCTCCCCGGTCACATGGTGCGCCTCCACGATCTCCGGGGTGGCGTCCACCAGGTCGTGGAACGGCTTGTAGTTGGCGGTCGGATAGCGCAGCCGGACCAGCGCGAGGATCGGCAGCCCCAGCCGCTCGGGGTCCAGCACGGCCGTGTAGCCGGCGATCACCCCGCTCTCCTCCAGCCGGCGCACCCGCTCGGTCACCGCGCTCGGCGACATCGCGACGGCCCGCGCCAACTCGGCGTAGCTGGCCCGCCCGTTCCGTTGCAGGGCATCCAGAATGCGGCGATCGGTCTCGTCCAGGGAAACAGCGGTCATGCCCGATCATTGCCGGGGAAAGGCCGGTCGGGCAAGCGAAAGCCCGTCGATGATCCGTGTTCAGCGCCGATCCGCACGCATAATCTCGCATTCATGAACAGCACCAGCGCCCATGCCTCCGGCGCCCACGCGCCCAGCGCCCCGCTCCAGCACCCGCCGGCCCCGCCCGCCGAGGCCGTCGCCTTCTTCGCCGCCCGGCTCGCCCACCAGGCCGACGTCTCCGACGTCCACGCGGCATTGGAGTCCGGCGCCCCAGGGTTCACCCTGGTCGACACCCGCTCGCCCGACGCCTGGCGCCAGGGACACATCCCCGGGGCGGTCCACCTGCCGCGCGCCGAGATCGCCGAGCGGGCCGGGGAACTCCTCGCCCCCGGCACCGTCGTGATCACCTACTGCTGGGGCCCCGGGTGCGACGGCGCGACCCGCGCCGCGCTCGCCTTCGCCCAACTCGGTTACCCCGTCAAGGAGATGATCGGCGGCATCGAGTACTGGACCAGGGAGGGCCTGCCCGTCGCCGACGGCGATGGCCGGGTCGCCCGCCGCCCCGTCGACCCGTTGACCGCCCCCGAACAGGGCATCGGCTGCGCCTGCTGAACGGCTGCGCCTGCTGAACCGGCCGGCGCGACGCGGGCCCGGCCGGCGCGACGCGGGCCCGGCCGGGCGTCGAGGCCGGGCCCCGCGCGTCAGCCGCAGGCGGCCCCGCACTGGCAGGCGGAGCCGGACTGGCATCCGCAGCTACAGCCGGAGCCGCAGCCGCAGGCGCCCAACACCGGCAACGAACGCCGATCGCCCGGCGCCACCGCTGCCTGGCCGGCCGGCGCCGGCTCCGACGGGTTGGCTGAGACGGCCATGGGAGAGTCCCCTCTGTGGGTTCCGTGGGTCAACGGCGGTGCGTTTCCCCTCACTGGACGCCCTCATTGGACGTCCGCACCACCCGGGAGCGTCAACCGCGCACGGCCGGCGCGCGGGCGTGAAGCACGAGCGCCCCGGGGCGCGCACCCCGGGGCGCCATGGCGCGACGCGCCCCCAGACCCCGGCTCAGCCGGCCGCCTCAGGCACCCGGCTCGGTCGCCCGCTCCGCCTCCGGCGTGAACTCGTCCGCGTGCTCCCCCGTCACCAGGAACACCACCCGCCGCGCGATCGACACCGCGTGGTCGGCGAACCGCTCGTAGTACCGACCCAGCAGCGTCACGTCCACCGCCGTCTCGATCCCGTGGTTCCACCGGTCGTCCAGCAGATGGCTGAAGAGCGTCCGGTGCAACGAGTCCATCTCGTCGTCGTCCTGCTCCAACTGCATCGCCAGCTCGACGTCCTTGGTGAGCAGCACCTCCGTGGCCTTCGCCATCAGCCGCTGCGCCAGCTGGCCCATCTCCAGGATGGTCGCCGACAGGTCGCGCGGCACCGCCGAGTCAGGGAAGCGCAGCCGCGCCACCTTCGCCACGTGCTGCGCCAGGTCGCCGCAGCGCTCCAGGTCCGCGCTCATCCGCAGGCTGGTCACCACGATCCGCAGATCCGTGGCCACCGGCTGCTGCCGCGCCAACAGCGCGATCGCCGCGTTCTCCAGGTCGCGGTGCATCTCGTCGACCTTGTCGTCGGCCTCGATCACGCTCTCGGCCAGCTTCAGGTCGGCGTCCAGCATCGCGGTCGTCGCCCGACCTATCGCCGAGCCGACGAACCGCGCCATCTCGACCAGGCTGTCGCTGATCGCATCCAGTTCCTCGTGGTAAGCGTCACGCATGACTGTCCTTCCTCACCCGGCAATATCCCGGCGCCTGCCCAGACAACACCCCAGCGCATCCCGGCACCAGGCTTCCGGCTCTCACGCTCTGTCCGGAAAGCAGCCGTTTCCGCCCCGCCAAGTGAACCATCGCTGTCGCCAAGGTGAACTCTCCCGGGCGGGTGGACGAGCATCTTCGGTCAGCTCTGTGGCACCGGGCCCGCGCCGCATAACCTGAGGATATGGACGTGAACGCGGCGGTCGCCGCAGTGGCGGCGATCGCCGGTGTGTGCACCGGCGTGGTCGCCATGCTGGCGTTCCGGCTCAGCGAGCGCGAACGCGGGCGTTCCTCGCGCGGCGCCCCGCCGGCCGAGCCCACCCTGCCGCCCGGCGTGGACACGGTGCTCTCCGTGCTCCGCTCCTCGGCCGTGGTGCTCGACGAGAGCGACACCGTGCTCAAGGCCAGCTCGGCCGCCTACGCGCTGGGCCTGGTCAGAGGCGGCCGGCTCGCCGTCGAGCCCATGCTCAAGATGGCCAGGGACACCCGCAGAGACGGCGAGATCCGCCAGCTGGAGCTGGACCTGCCCCGGCGCAACCGCCCCGGCCGCGCCGACCTGCTCGCCGTCTCCGCCCGCTCGGCCCCGCTCGGCGCCCGCCTGGTGCTGCTGCTGGTCGAGGACCTCACCGAGGCCCGCAGGATCGAGGCCGTCCGCAGGGACTTCGTCGCCAACGTCAGCCACGAGCTGAAGACCCCGGCCGGCGCCCTCTCCCTCCTCTCCGAGGCGGTCCTCGACGCGGCCGACGACCCCGAGGCGGTCACCCGCTTCGCCGGCCGGATGCAGAACGAGGCCACCCGCCTCACCAACCTCATCCAGGAGCTGATCGACCTCTCCCGGGTCCAGGACAACGACATGCTCAGCCAGGCCGAGCTGGTCTCCGTGGACGAGCTGGTCACCGAGGCCATCGACCGCTGCCGCCAGCAGGCCGACGGCCGGCAGATCACCATCGCCTCCGGCGGCACCGCCGACCTCTCCGTCTGGGGCAACCGCGGCCAGCTCGCCGCCGCCCTGGGCAACCTGGTGGAGAACGCCGTCAACTACAGCCCGCCGCACACCCGCGTCGCCATCGCCGGCTCCCTGGTGACCTCGGGCGGCGGCGACCTCGTCGAGATCGCCGTCACCGACCAGGGCATCGGCATCCCCGAGACCGACCGGGAGCGGATCTTCGAACGCTTCTACCGCGTCGACCCCGCCCGCTCCCGCGCGACCGGCGGCACCGGCCTCGGCCTGGCCATCGTCAAGCACGTGGCGGCCTCGCACGGCGGCGAGGTCCTGGTCTGGAGCGCCGAGGGCCAGGGCTCCACCTTCACCCTGCGCCTGCCGGAGCCCGGCAGCGCCCGAGAACGCCATCTGGCCGTCCGTCGAGACCGCGACGGCCTCGGCGGCACCCTGCACGAACCCGCCGAGTTCCCCGAACAGGCCGACGCCGACACCGAGGTCGACGGCCAGGGGGACCCCCAGTCCACCCGCACCAACGAAACTGCCCGGGAGGTCCTCCCGTGACCCGAGTGCTCGTCGTCGAGGACGAGGAGTCGTTCAGCGACGCGCTGTCGTACATGCTCCGGAAGGAGGGCTTCGAGGTCGCCACGGCGGCCACGGGGCCCGAGGGGCTGGACGAGTTCGAGCGCAACGGCGCCGACCTGGTGCTGCTCGACCTCATGCTGCCCGGGCTTCCCGGCACCGAGGTCTGCCGCCAGCTCCGTGGCCGTTCCAACGTCCCGGTCATCATGGTGACCGCCAAGGACAGTGAGATCGACAAGGTGGTCGGCCTGGAGATAGGGGCCGACGACTATGTCACCAAGCCCTTCTCCTCCCGCGAACTCGTCGCCCGCATCCGCGCCGTGCTGCGCCGCAGGGGCGAGTCCGAGGAGGAGAGCCCGGTCGCCCTGGAGGCGGGACCGGTCCGGATGGACGTGGACCGGCACGTGGTCACCGTCTCCGGACGCAAGGTCGACCTGCCGCTCAAGGAGTTCGACCTGCTCGCCATGCTGCTGCGCAACGCCGGCCGCGTGCTGACCAGGATGCAGCTGATCGACCGGGTCTGGGGCGCCGACTACGTGGGCGACACCAAGACCCTCGACGTGCACGTGAAGCGGCTGCGCGCCAAGATCGAGCCCGATCCCGGCGCCCCGCGCTACCTGGTCACGGTCCGGGGGCTCGGCTACAAGTTCGAGCCGTAGGCCGCGCCGGAGGACAGAGCACGGGGGCGGGTCGCCTGGCGACCCGCCCCCGAAGTCGTTCCGCGCGACGCTCAGTTCTGCGCGTCGACGCCCTGCTCGCCCTCGACGCCCTGCTCACCCTCGTCGTCCGCCGGCGCCTGTGGGTCCTCGACGTTCTCGTCGGTGCCCTGGTCGGTGTCGGCCTCGGCGTCCTGCCCGGGCTCCTCGGTGCCCTCGGCACCCTCGTCGGCCGGGGACTCCTCCTCGACGGGCTCCTCCTCGACGGGCGGCGGCGCCCACGCCTCGTAGTAGGCGAACGCGCCCGAGGCCGGCACCACGCGGGCGGAGAGGCTGACCTCCCCGGTCTCGCTCAGCACGAAGACCAGACGCTGCGCGTTCCCGAGGCGGACCTCGGCCCCCTCGGGGTCGTCGAGGACGGCCGTCGCGTTGCCCTCGCCGCCCAGGGCGACCGAGCCGCCGGCCGGCACCGTCACGCTGGTCTCGCCCTCGGCCGGGAGCAGCTCCAGCTGCTGGCCCGAGTCGGCGAGCGCGACGGCCCTGAGGGTCTGGTCCTCGGTGCCGTTGTTGATGAGGCGGGCGCTCACGCCGGCCCGGTCCTCGCCCTCGGGCAGGATGACGTTGACGCTCTGCACCTTGATGTCGTCGACCTGGGCGGAGGCGTTGTCCGGGCGGATGTTGTTGGTCCCCGCGTCGTGCCCGGCCCCGCAGGCCGTCAGCGCGAACAGCGGGAACGCGAAGAAGGCGGCGGCCACGCCGCGTCGAAGTCTGCTGCTCACGGCGGCGGCATCTCCTCGGACGGTCTCGGTGATCTACTTCGGCCGCCTCAGGGTACCGACCCACTCGGACGGCCCCGCACCCGGCCCGCCTCCCGCGAAGTGAAATGGCGATCAAGAGGCTTTCCGTTGATCAATTCTTCGGGTCCCCGACACCCCGACCGGCGGCATTCTGTCAACCATGACAAAACGGACAGCTTTCCTTCTTCGGGGGAACTTCTTTCTGTTCTCCGAGGCCCCTCGGGTGGAACTTCGAGGTTTGGCAAACCGGGCCCTCACCTGCGGATACCCGCCGCGCCGCCCCGGTCGAAGCACGTCACGGGCGCCCTTGTCAACCCCCGAGATGCGGTCTGACCTGCGGAAACGTCATTCAAAGGCGCGTTCCGCCGTGTTAGGATGGAGAGCCACGGAAGGGGTACCTGTCACATGACGTTCAAGGTTGGCGACACCGTGGTCTATCCCCATCACGGCGCCGCGCTGATCGAGGCCATTGAAACTCGCCAGATTAAAGGCGTGGACAAGACTTACCTGGTGCTGAAGGTCGCTCAGGGCGACCTCGAGGTGCGTGTGCCGGCAGAAAACGCCGAACTCGTCGGTGTGCGCGACGTGGTTGGGCAGGACGGCTTGGACCGGGTCTTCGAGGTGCTGCGCGCCCCGTACGCCGAGGAGCCGACCAACTGGTCGCGCCGCTACAAGGCCAATCTTGAGAAGCTGGCGTCCGGCGATGTCATCAAGGTCGCCGAGGTGGTTCGCGACCTCTGGCGCCGGGAGCGCGAGCGCGGCCTCTCCGCAGGCGAGAAGCGAATGCTCGCCAAGGCCCGGCAGATCCTGGTGAGCGAGCTGGCCCTCGCCGAGTCCACCAACGAGGACAAGGCCGAGTCCCTGCTCGACGAGGTTCTCGCTTCCTGAGCCTCCTGAGCCCCACACGCCACGCGCTGCCCGGCCCTCGACGACGGTGCCGCCCACGCACCCCGTCGATGTCCCGGAACGTGTGACGCCATAACGTGCTACAGCGCCCGAAGGTATGTATGCCCATGCCAGACCGGGCGCTGTGGCACGTGTGGATCAGTGGTTCACAGGTCAACCGGTTGGCATCCCACCCGCCGATCCCGGATTCTGTCGCCGCTCGTCGTGGTCGTCCACGGCGATCGGTGCCATGAGTGTGCCGGGCTGGTGAAGCTCCGCTCGACCGGTTGTCACGGAAGGGCCAGTCGTGTGAGCCCGGCACGCTCAGGCCATACCCATCACCGCCCCGAGAACAAACCTGCACCGGTCATCAATGTCAGACGTCACACCGTTCATCGAAGAGCCACGCCCGACGCGCGCCGCCGCCGTGATTCCGGCGGCCGGCCTCGGCCTCCGGCTCGGCCCCGGGGCGCCCAAGGCGCTCCGGCCGCTCGGCGGCACGCCCATGCTGGTCCACGCCGTGCGCGCCATGGCCAGGGCCAGGGCGGTCGCGCTGGTCGTGGTGGTCGCGCCGCCCGAACAGGTCACGCTGGTCCGCTCGTTGCTCGACGAGCACCCGCCGCCGCCCGCCGTCGACCAGCTGGTCGTCGCCGGCGGCGCGACCCGGCAGGAGTCGGTGCGCCTGGGGCTGGCCGCGCTCCCGGAGGACATCGGGGTGGTGTTGGTGCACGACGCGGCGCGCCCGCTCGTTCCCGTGGAGACCGTGGACGCGGTCGCCTCCGCCGTGCGGTCGGGCGCCCCCGCCGTGGTGCCCGCGCTCCCGGTGACCGACACGGTCAAGGCGATCGCCAAACCGGGCGCCCCCGGCGAGCCGGAGCCCGTGGTCGCCACCCCCGAGCGCGCGCTGCTGCGCGCGGTCCAGACGCCGCAGGGCTTCGACCGCGCGACCCTGCTCGCCGCCCATGACGCGGCCACCTCCGACCTGGCCACCGACGACGCGGGTCTGGTCGAACGGATGGGCGTGGAGGTCGTGTTGGTGCCGGGCCACGAGGAGGCGTTCAAGGTGACCAGGCCGCTCGACCTGCTGTTGGCCGAGGCCGTGCTGGCCCGCAGGAGGATCAACGATGGCTACTGAGCCCACCGGGTCCGCCTGGCCCGCCGCGCCGAGGCTTCCCCTCGTCGGGATCGGCACCGATGTGCACGCCTTCGAGGCCGGGCGGGAGCTGTGGTGCGCGGGGCTGCGCTGGCCCGACGCCGAATTCGGGCTGGCCGGGCACTCGGACGGGGACGTGGCGGCGCACGCCGCGTGCGACGCGCTCTTCTCGGCGGCCGGGCTCGGCGACCTGGGCGCGCACTTCGGCACCGACCGGCCCGAGTGGGCCGGCGCCTCCGGGACCGCGCTGCTGGCCGAGGCCGCCCGGATCGTGCGCGGAGCCGGCTTCACGGTCGGCAATGTGGCGATCCAGGTCATCGGGGTCCGTCCCAAGATCGGCACCCGGCGCGCGGAGGCGCAGCGCGCGCTCTCCGCTGCGGCGGGCGCGCCGGTCTCGGTCTCCGGCACCACCACCGACGGGCTCGGCCTCACCGGCCGGGCCGAGGGCCTGGCGGCCGTGGCCACCGCGCTGGTGCTGCCCCCGGCCGACGGCTGAGCGTCGGCCGTTCCGCCCGGGCGGTTCCGGACGCGTCACCCTCGCCCCGGGGGGCGCGGCCCACCCGCCGTGCCCACTACTCTTGAGGCGTGACCATTCGCCTGTATGACACCAGCAGCCGGCAGATCCGTGACTTCAGCCCGCTCCGGCGCGGCTGTGTCTCGATCTACCTCTGTGGCGCCACCGTGCAGGCTCCTCCGCACATCGGTCACATCAGGTCGGGTCTGAACTTCGACATCATGCGTCGGTGGTTTGCCTACCGGGGCTATGACGTCACCTTCGTGCGCAACGTCACGGACATCGACGACAAGATCATCGCGAAGAGCGCCGAGTTGGGCCGGCCCTGGTGGGCCATCGGCTACGAGAACGAGCGCGCCTTCGACACGGCCTACGACGTGTTGGGCTGCCTGCCGCCCGACTACGAGCCCCGTGCGACCGGCCATGTGCCGGAGATGATCGAGATGATGCGCACGCTGATCGGCCGTGGCCATGCCTATCCGGCCGACGGCAATGTCTACTTCGACGTGCGGAGCTTCCCGGAGTATCTCCGGCTCTCCAACCAGGAGTTGGACCAGCTGCTCCAGCCGGCCGGCGAGGGCGAGACCGGCAAGCGCGACCCGCGTGACTTCGCCCTGTGGAAGGCGGCCAAGCCGGGCGAGCCCAGCTGGGAGACGCCCTGGGGACGCGGTCGCCCCGGCTGGCACCTGGAGTGCTCGGCCATGGCGCACAAGTACCTGGGCGAGGCGTTCGACATCCACGGCGGCGGGATCGACCTGGTCTTCCCGCACCACGAGAACGAGATCGCCCAGTCCAAAGCCTACGGCGACGCGTTCGCCAGCTACTGGGTGCACAACGCCTGGCTGACCATCGGCGGCGAGAAGATGAGCAAGTCGCTGGGGAACTCCGTGCTGGTCTCGGAGATGGTCCGCCGCTGGCGCCCCATCGTGCTCCGCTACTACCTGGGCACCCCGCACTACCGCTCCGCCATCGACTACAGCGAGGCGTCGCTGGCCGAGGCGGAGACCGCGTTCGCCAGGATCGAGGGCTTCCTCCAGCGCGGCGTCGAGCAGGCCGGCGACGTCGCCCCCGCGGAGACCGTTCCGGACGACTTCGCGGCCGCCATGGACGAGGACTTCGGCGTGCCGCAGGCGCTGGCCGCCGTGCACACCACCGTGCGCCAGGGCAACGCGGCGCTCGCCGAGGGTGACAAGGAGTCGTTGACCGCGCTGCTCGCGCAGGTGCGCGCCATGCTCGGCGTGCTCGGCCTCGACCCGCTCGACCCGGCCTGGACCGGCGCCGGCGAGCGGGGCGCCGAGCTGACCGGGGTGGTCGACACCCTGGTCTCCATCGTCCTCGGCCAGCGGCAGGCGGCGCGCGAGCGCAAGGACTACGGCACCGCCGACGCCATCAGGGACCAGCTGAAGTCGGCCGGACTGGTCATCGAGGACACCCCCAACGGCCCCCGCTGGGAGCTTGGCTGACCGCCGAGCCCCAGCCCCCAACACCACGGAACACGAGACATCCATGCCAGGCAACAGCCCGCGTCCCAACCGTCGCACCAGCAACAAGAAGGGGCCCCAGATCGGCAGCGGCGGCCAGCGCCGCCGAGGACTGCGCGGCAAGGGCCCCACCCCGCCCGCCGAGATGCGCACCGGCCACGCCAAGAAGCGCGCGGCCGAGGTCAAGGCGCGGCAGCAGGCGTCCCGCCAGGGCGCCCGGCGCGGCGCGAAGGCGGCGAACGAGCTGGTGGTCGGGCGCAACCCGGTGCTGGAGGCGCTGCGCGCCGGCGTTCCGGCGAGCGCCCTCTACGTGCAGCAGTTCCTGGAGAGCGACGACCGGGTCACCGACGCGGTCAAGCTGGCGGTGGCCAGGCCCGATCTGCACCTGGTCGAGGCGCCCAAGCCGGAGCTGGACCGGATCACGTCCGGGCTCAACCACCAGGGCCTCGCGCTCCAGGTGCCGCCCTACGACTACGCCCATCCCGACGACCTGTTGGAGGCGGCGGCGGAGTCCGGCCGCGACCCGCTGATCGTGGTGCTGGACGGGGTCACCGACCCGAGGAACCTGGGCGCGGTGGTCCGTTCGACGGCGGCCTTCGGCGGGCACGGCGTGGTGGTGCCCGAGCGCCGGGCGGCCGGCATGACGGCGACGGCCTGGAAGACCTCGGCCGGAACGGCGGCCACCACCCCGGTGGCCAGGGCCACCAACCTGACCCGCGCGCTCCAGGGCTACCAGCGGGCCGGGCTGATCGTGGTGGGCCTGGCGGCGGACGGCGAGGCCGAACTGTCGGACCTGGACGCGCTGGACGGCCCGGTGGCGATCGTGGTGGGCAGCGAGGGCAAGGGGCTGTCCCGGCTGGTGGGGGAGACGTGCGACCTCAGGGTCCGCATCCCGATGCCGGGCGGTGCGGAGTCCCTCAACGCGGGGGTCGCTGCGGGCGTCGCGCTCTATGCGGCGGCCACGCGCCGGGCGTGAACGTGCGCCGGGCGTGAACGCGCGGCGGGTCTGCCGGCGTGAACGGGGCGGGCGCGCGGTGGTGAGGCTAAGGCTCGCGCGCCGGGCGTGAACGGGGGCGCGCGGGCGTGAACGTCCGGCCCGTTGAAACTCGCGCGCTGGTGAACCGCCGTGCGGCGCACGGGAGATGACGTGCGCCGTCGTGTCAACCGCCACGCCGGTGTGGCTTTGACGGGTCGCGGACATACTTTGTCGCCGAGAGGCAGTGTCTTAAGCCTGTGTCACTCGGTTAGATGAGCGTGGACACCAGAACACTCCGCGGCCGACCGATGGACGAGCCGGTGCTGAGCATGGTCAAGGTGCCATGCGATCCGGCGCAGGTCATCGTCAACCACGCCAGCTTCCGGGTGCGACTGGCCACCCCGCCCCCGGTGAGCATCCCCCTCCCCGAGGGCCTGGGCCAGCCCGCGCTGCCCGGGACGTCGGCGGCGCGGCGCCGCCCGCTGGTGTGGAGCGGCCGCAGCGAGCCGGGAGACCGGGCCGCCGGGTCGCTGCTCCAGGCGGTGCGCGAGGCCGGCCGGCCCGAGGCGGCCGGC
>NZ_RFFJ01000155.1 GCF_003696235.1 Streptomyces triticirhizae | reverse complement strand
CCCGGCGGGGGGCCGGCGACGCGGGTGGTGGCCGTCCCGCCGCCGGGGCGCGCCAGCCAGCCGAGCCAGCGCGTGGCCGAGCCGGCCCGCACCAGCGGCGTCAGCGTCGCCAGCGCCAGCGGCGCCAGCAGCAGCGCCACCGCCATCCCCAGCGCATAGCCGCCGACCACGTCCGTCGGGTAGTGCACGCCCATCACGACCCGCGCCACGCCCTGCGCCAGGGCCAGCGCGAACGCCACCAGCCCGAGGGTCCTGTGCACCAGGAAGAGGGCCACGGCGATGGCCATCGCGATCCCCGCGTGATCGCTGACAAACGAGTAGCCGTCCTTCCCCGACACCAGAACGATCAGATCCGGATGGTTCTCGTGCGGACGCGGGCGCGCGACAAAGGCGCGGATCGGCACGTTGGCCAGCCAGGTCAGCACGGCGGCCAGCAGCGCCCAGAGACAGCCCGGCACCGCCTGCTCCGCGTCGGGGCGCCGGCGCACCAGCAGCCAGCCGACCACCACGAGCGCCACCAGCGCCAGCGGAAGGCCCCACTCGCCGACGAAGGTCACCACGGAACGCCCCCAGCCGGGCAGCCGCTCGGCGAGGCCGTTCACCTCGTGGAGAACGTCCAGCTCGAAGTCGGGATCGTCGAGTTCAGCCATGTGCCGCGTGGCCCCTTCGTGCTGTGGGGGACCCCGCCAGGGAGGGCGGGGAGGAGGAGCCCCTGTTCCGGTACAGGTAACGCCCTTCCCCTCCCCCGGAGTGCCGATGTCCATCGAATGCCGGCCACAGCGTTATCGAACAGCAACGCGTTGCCGCAGTTCAGCGCCGTATCACTGGCCAAAGACTGGCTCTACGTGACGAACGCCTCGGGGGCGCCCTGGTCTACGCCGCGACCGGTCGGGTCGCGCCGAAGTAGTCGGCCGAGTCGATCGGGTCGAAGCGGATCTCCGCGCCGGTGTAGGGGGCGTTGATCATGTAGCCGCCGCCGACGTAGATGCCCACGTGGTGGATGCTGCGCGGGTCGGAGAGGTCGGTGGCGAAGAACACCAGGTCGCCGGGGAGGAGTTCGTCGCGGGACGGGTGCGGGCCCGCCGTCCACTGGTCGTTGGCGACCCGGGGCAGCTCTATCCCGACGGACTCGTAGGCCGCCTTGGACAGGCCCGAGCAGTCGAACCGGCCGCCGTCCTCCGGGGTGCCGTCGCCGCCCCACAGATAGGGCGTGCCCAGGTGCTCCTGGGCGAACGCCACGGCGCCGGCCGCCTGTTCGAGCGGGGGCAGCCGCTCCGCCTCGGCGCCGTCGTCGGCCTCGGGCGGCGCGGCGTAGCCCGCCTCGGCGGTGCGGATGATCCGGACGTAGTTCTGGGTCTCCTCGTAGGGCGGGACGCCGTTGTAGCGGATCACGGCGTAGGGGCCGGCGTTGTAGGCGGCCAGCATGTTGTCCACGGGGTCGCCCGGCACGTCCTCGACATAGCCGGCCAGCGCGCAGTCGTAGGCGGCGGCCGAGGGGATGGCGTCCTGCGGGTCCCAGACGTTGGCCACGCCGTCGCCGTTGGCGTCGATCCCGTGGGTGGCCCAGGTGCCGGGGATGAACTGGGCGATGCCCTGGGCGGCGGCGTGGCTCTCGACGTCCGGCTGCCAGCCGCTCTCCTGGCCGATCTGGGCGGCCAGGATGGCGGGCGAGAGCGTCGGGCAGGTGTTGCCCCACTGCTGGACCAGCGCCTCGTACTCGGGGGGCACGGTGTTCTCCGCGAGGCGGCCGTCGCCGCCGCCCGGGCGGCCGGCGCCGCCGAGGAGACCGGCGGAGGCCCCGTAGACGCCGATCACCAGGAAGCCGACGAAGGCCGCGAGCAGCCCGAAGCCGACCCCGGTCACCGTCACGATCCGGCGCATCGCCCGCCCCTTCTCTCCCCGACGAACGCGTTCCCAACGGCCGCCGTTCCCCGCCGGGTTCGCGCGGCCCGTTCGATGGTGACACGGGCGCGGGCCCGCCGCCCGGCTCGCGCCCGGGAGCGGGCGGTGAACGCGCCAACTCCGCCGCCGGCGGGGCGAGATCCGGCCAAAGCGCGGCGTCCGGCCGTGATGTCGGTTACCCCGCAGGGCACTTGGGCCACCGCCCGACCGCCACGCGCCCGCTGAACGGCCGTCACCGTACGGACTCCTCTGTCAGCGGGGCGTGGCACAATCCGTTGAGAAGGCGACAAGAGAGCGAGTGAGGCGGTGAGTTCGAATGCTCCTAGCGGCGGAAGAAGACGACATCACCAACATCATCGGCGGGATCGCGCCTGACTGGGGTCCCTTCGCCGCGGTGGGCAACGAGGCCAGGACGATGATCCAGGTGATCATGGCGCTGGCCATCCTGATCTGCATGGCCATCGCGATCTGGGGCGCGGCCAAGCAGCGGATCGGTTCCACCGCCATGCGGGACAGCTTCAGCGCCGAACAGGGCAAGGGGCTGATTGTCGCCGGGCTGACCGGGATCTTCATCATCGGTTCGCTGGGCACGCTGTTCACCATCATCTACGGCATGGCGATCTGAGGCGCCCGCGCGTCCGGCGAGCGGCACGGACAGGGAGGAACGGCGACTGATGGGTGCACGGGCGGCGCGCCGGCGCCCGTTGAGGCACGCGCTGCTGGTCGCCGTGGCCGGGGCCACGCTGCTGGCCGGCTGTGCCATCGGCCCGGCCAGCGACCGCCTCGCTGCGGCGGACGACACCACGCCGCCCACCCCGCAGGAGACGGGCGAAGACGGCCGGCCCGGGGACGGTGCCGACGATCCCACCGACTCGGCCACGACGCCCGAGCCCGAGCGCTCGGCGGACCCGGAGGGCTCAGCCGACGACCCCGAAGTGCTCGCCGAGGGCCTCGCCGACGCCTGCTGCCTGGCCGAACTCCCCGGCACGGACGACGTGTTGGTCGGCTCCCGCACCGGCGAGATCACCCGCGTCACGCCGGAGGGCGGGACGACGGAGCTGGGCCGACCCGCCGTGCTGGCCGGGAGCACCACGGGCGAGCTGCTCGGCCTGGCCGTCGACCCGCGCTACGACGAGGCCGGTTCGCCGAGCAACTGGCTCTACGTCTTCCACGGCGGCACCAATCAGAACCAGATCGTCCGCTACACCCTCGACGAGGACGGGGAGCCCAGCCTCGGCTCCGCGCCCGACACGGTGCTCTCGCGCCTGCCGCGCGGCGAGACCGCCAACGGCGGCGCCCTCGCCTTCGACAACGACGGGATGCTTCTGCTCGCCACGGGTGCCGCCGGGCAGCCGGAGCTGGCCACGGACCCGGAGTCCGAGGCCGGCAAGATCCTGCGCGTGGAGCCCGACGGCGACCCGGCCCCGGGGAACCTCCCGGCGGACTCCCGGATCTTCTCCATGGGCTACCCGGACGTGCGCGGCCTCGCCTGGGACCCGGACCGGAACGGCCTCTGGGCGGTGGCCGTCACCGACGAGGGTGCCGTCGAGGTCACCCTCGTGCCGCCCGGCGGGGTCGGGGACGACGGCGGGGACCGCGTTCGGCTGCCCTGGGAGGCCGGGGACGCGGTCCCGGCGGGGCTGGCCTATGTGGCCGGCTCGCTGTGGGTGCCGTCCACCGTGGGCACGCCGCTGTGGCGACTGCCGCTGGACGGCGTCGCGTTGTCGGGGGGCAGCGCCCAGGAGCTGAGCCCCGAGGGGTTCCCGGCGCCGGCGGCCGCGCTGGCCGGCGCGGACGGCGCGTCGCTGCTCGTCCTCGGCCAGGACGGGACCCTCACCCGCTACCACGTCGACTGAGCGCGGCGGGAGTTCAGACCCCGAGCCCCCGCGCCACCAGGTCGAGCAGCGCGAAGCCGAACAGCGCGATGCCGACGAAGCCGTTGACGGTGAAGAACGCCCGGTTGAGGCGGCTCAGATCGTCGGGCCTGACGATGCCGTGCTCGTAGACGAACGCGCCCGCCACCACGACCAGCCCCACCCACAGCAGCGGCCCGCCGTCGGTCGCCACCGCGTACCACGCGAAGAGCCCCAGCGTCACCAGGTGACTCAGCCGCGCGCCGAGCAGCGCGCCCGCGATGCCGAACCTCGCCGGCACCGAACGCACCCCGCCCGCCCGGTCGGAGGCCACGTCCTGGCAGGCGTAGATCAGGTCGAAGCCGCCGATCCACAGCCCCACGGCCGCGCCGAGCAGCACAGCGTCCCAGGACCAGGAGCCGGTGACGGCGAGCCAGCCGCCGACCGGGCCCATCGCCTGCGCCAGCCCCAGGAGGGCGTGCGGGAAGTCGGTGAACCGCTTGCCGTACGGATAGACCACCATCGGCACCACGGCCAGCGGAGCCAGCGCCAGGCAGAGCGGGTTGAGCAGCGCGGCCGCGCCCAGGAAGAACGCCAGCGCGACCCCGGCGCCCACCCAGGCGGTGCGCACCGACACCGCCCCGGTGACCAACTCGCGGTGCGCGGTGCGGGGGTTGCGGGCGTCGATCTCGCGGTCGATGATCCGGTTCGCCGCCATCGCGAAGGTCCGCAGCCCCACCATGGCGACGGTCACCAGCAGCAGCGTCGGCCAGTCCACGGTGCCGTCGTCCAGGAACATCGCGGTCAGCGACGCCATGTAGGCGAAGGGCAGCGCGAAGACCGAGTGTTCGATCATCACCAGCCGCAGGAACGCCCGCACCCGGCCCGGGCCCGCACCCGGCCGTTCGTCCGTCGTCGGCGCCGCCGTCACAGGCCGTACTCCTTCCACCGGGCGGTGACCCGCTCGGCGACCTCCGGGTCGGAGACGATCATCTCGGGCCAGCCGCCGTCCCTGGTGTACCCCTCCTCCGGCCACTTCGCGGTGGCGTCGATCCCCGCCTTGCCGCCCCAGAACTGCTGGTAGGAGGCGTGGTCCAGGTGGTCGACCGGCCCCTCGGTGTGCAGCACGTCGCGGGCGTAGTCGACGTTCCCCAGCGCCCGCCAGGCCACGTCGTTCGGGTCGTGCACGTCGCAGTCGGCGTCCACGACGACGACCAGCTTGGTGAGCGACATCATGTGCGCGCCCCAGACCGCCGACATCACCTTCTGGGCGTGCTTGGGGTACTTCTTGTCGATCGAGATGATCGCGCAGTTGTGGAAGGCGCCGCTCTCCGGCAGGTGGTAGTCGACCACGTCCGGGATGATCACCTTCAGCAGCGGCAGGAAGAAGCGCTCGGTGGCCCGGCCCAGCGGCCCGTCCTCGGTCGGCGGACGGCCGACCACGATCGACTGGAAGATCGGCTTCCGCCGCATGGTGACGCAGTCGACGGTGAGCGCGGGGAACGGCTCCTGCGGGGTGTAGAAGCCGGTGTGGTCCCCGAACGGGCCCTCCGGCAGCGTCACTCCGGGCTCAAGCCAGCCCTCCAGCACCACCTCGGCGTCGGCCGGCACCTGGAGCGGCACCGTCTCGCAGTCCACGAGTTCGACCCGCTTTCCGCCGACAAAGCCGGCGAAGAGATATTCGTCGATATCTCCCGGAAGGGGCGCGGTGGCGGCATAGGTGACGGCGGGCGGACAGCCGAACGCGATGGCGACCGGCAGCCGCTCGCCGCGCCGGGCGGCGACCTGGTAGTGGTTTCTGCTGTCCTTGTGGATCTGCCAGTGCATTCCGACGGTGCGCCGGTCGTGGCGTTGCAGGCGATACAGCCCGAGATTGCGCACCCCGGTTTCCGGGTCCTTGGTGTGGGTGAGGCCCAGATTGAAGAACGAGCCGCCGTCCCTGGGCCAGGTGAACAGCGCGGGCAGCCGTTCCAGGTCGACCTGGTCGCCGCGCAGCACGACCTCCCGCACGGGCCCGTTCTTCACCTTCTTCGGCGGCACGTGCGTCATCGAGGCGAGCTTGCCGAACGCCTCGCGGAATCCGACGAAGCCCTGCGGCAGCTCCGGCTTGAGCAGTCCCCCGATGCGCTCGCTGATCTCCTCGTAGGAGCGGAGGCCCAACGCCTTCAGCAGCCGGCGGTCGGTGCCGTAGACGTTCATGGCCAGCGGCAGGTCGGAGCCCTTGACGTTCTCGAAGAGCAGCGCGGGACCGCCGGCCTTGTTCACGCGGTCCGTGATCTCGCCCACTTCGAGATGGGGATCGACCTCGGCCTTGACGCGCTTGAGGTCGCCGTCCTTCTCCAGGGCCTTCAGCAGCGCACGAAGGTCGTCGTATGCCATGGGCCTCAGTATTCCGGACGCATTACCCTGGGCCTTAGTCAGGGGCCACGCTCCGGCCCACTCCATCTCACCCAGGGGGACTACCATGCTGAGGGTGCTGCTGTTTCTGGTACCGCTGGCACTGGCCATCTACGCCTTGGTGGACTGCATCAGCACCAAGGACGAAGAGGTACGCCACCTGCCCAAGTTGGTGTGGCTCGCCCTGATCGTCCTGGCCTGGGTCATCGGCCCCCTCGCGTGGATTCTGGTGGGCCGCCAGCGCGGCGCCGCCGGCGTGGGTGGCCGCCGGGGTTCCACGGGCTGGGTCGCCCCCGATGACAATCCCGAGTTCCTGCGTTCGCTGGGCGAGGGGTCCGAGCGCCCGGACGGCGCCAAGGACGCCGGGGCCGGCGAGAGCGCCGACGACAAGGAGCTGCTGGAGAGCTGGGAGGAGGATCTCCGGCGGCGCGAGGAGGAGCTGCGGCAGCGCGGCGACGGGGACGAGGGCCCCCCGCCGGAGCCGCCGACCGGTGGCAAGGGCTGACACCCTCCCCCGCACGATCTTCCGCTTCGATCGACCTTCGACTCAGGGCCGGCCCTTCCCCCCGGGGCCGGCCTTCGTCATGTCGTGGCCGGTGGCTCACCCGGTGGCGGGGTGGCTCACCCGGTGGCCGGCGCCGGCACCGTGAAGTGCTCGCCGGCCCTGGGCACGCCCACGCCGGCCCAGCGGAACGGGAGCCCGCAGGCGGTGTCCGGGTGCGGCCGGTCCATCAGCTGGAAGTGCAGGTGCGGCTCGGAGGAGTTCCCGGTGTTGCCGCAGCGCGCCAACTCCTGCCCGGCGCGCACCCGTTCCCCGGGGCGCACGGTCAACGAGCCGCGCCGCAGGTGTGCGTAGAGGGCGTAGGTGCCCCCGCCGAGATCGAGCACCAGGTGGTTGCCGACGACCCGGTCGGCGCTGATGACGTCGCGCACGGAGCCCGACAGGAGGAGCCAGAGCAGCGCCGGCCAGGAGTTCCGGCTCCGGTGGTCGCGCTGCCGGTCGCGCGCGGTCAGCACGGTGGCGTCGGCCACGGCCAGCAGCGGCGCGCCGAAGGCGGGGAAGTCGGCGTTGCGCCGGGTCGGCGGCCACCAGCCGAACCGGGGCCGGCCCGGGCCCGCCGCGCCCTCCGGACGCTCGGCGACCACGTCGATGGCGTGGCTCTGCCCGTACTTCCTGATGCCGTGGCTGGGCACCCGGTCGGCCGGGCTGTTCAGCGCGGACCAGGTGCCGGTGACCGGGGGCGCCACGGTCAACGGGGCGGCGTCGCGTGGCTCGTCGCGGCGCAGGAGCAGGGCGGCGGCCAGCTGGCTGCCGAGCGCGGCGGCCATCAGCAGCCAGCCGCCCGGCGCGCGCAGCCCGGTCAGCAGGTCGACCAGCGTGTGGGCGAGGAACGCGATCCAGCAGGCCCGGCCGAGAGCGGCGAGCGTCCGCCGCGCGCGGCGGGGCGAGGGGTCGGCCGCCCCGGGGCTCGGCCCGGTCTCCGGGTTCTGCTCCATGGTCGGGTTCTGGTCAATGGTCGGGTTCTGGTCAATGGTCGAGGTCGGCTCGGCGGTCGGGGTCGGCTCGTTGGTCGGCAAGGCTCTCAGCTCCCTTGATGCGACGGGGTGGGGCGCCCGGCGGGCGCCGCTCACGGCGTGGCCAGGGCGACGGCGACCAGCAGCGGCACCACCCGCTGCGGCGGCACGGCCCAGCGGCCCCGGCCGGCGCCGGTCAGCCAGCCGGCGGCGGCCAGCTGCCGCAGGTGGTGGTAGATCTGGCCGGTGGTGCCGGTCTCCGGCAGCTCGGCCAGCTCGGCGGCCGTGCGGCGGCCGGCGAGCACCTCGCGCAGCAGCCGCAGCCGCACCGGGTGGCCGAGGGCGGCGAACGCGTCGGCCGCCAGCGACCAGTCGGCCTCCAGCAGCGCCTCGACCGTCCGGCCGTACTGCCACTCGTACCGCTCCTCGGTCGGCAGCGTGACCGCGCCGGTGAACAGCACCGCGCCGTCGGGGGCCGCCTCGCCCAGCCGGGCCTTGAGTCCCTCAAGGGCCCAGAACCGGTCCTCGGCGCCCGGCCCCTCGCCATCCGGCTCGGCGGCGCCCTCGCGGCGCGTCGCCTCCCACTCGGCCATGCGCCGCTCCAGGGCGGCGACGCGTTCCTCCAGCTCCATGGAACGAGATTACGTAGTTACGTAATCTCTGGCAAGCGACCCGCCAAAGCCCCGGGCAGGCCGACGGCCCGGGCGCGCTGGGCGCCCGGGCCGTCGTCGTTCGGCTCAGGGGAGGTTCCGGGGTGCGGCTCACACCTCGGCGTGCTCGCCCCGCAGGAACTCCATCGGGTCGATGGCCGAGCCGTAGTCGGCGGTGGTGCGGACCTCGAAGTGGAGGTGCGGGCCGCTGCTGTTACCGGTGTTACCCGACAGCGCGATCTCCTCACCGGTGTCCACCTCGTCACCCACGGCCACCTCGACCTTGGACAGGTGCGCGTACTGGGTGAAGGTGCCGTCACCATGGTCGATCACCACGGCGTTGCCGTAGGCGGGACCGTCACCGGCGCCGTTGCCACCGGCCTTGACCACGGTGCCCTCGTGCACCGCGTTCACCTCGGTACCGTTCGGCACCGCGAAGTCCTGACCACTGTGCTTGCTCGCCCACCGGTCACCGCTGTTGCCATACGTCGCCGACAACTCGTAGTCGCCCGCGATCGGCGAGACCCAGTCCTCGGCCTTCGGCCTGTCGTCGGCCTTGCTGTCCTTGGCCTCCTGGCCCTCGTCGGCGCCGTCCCTGGCGGCCGCGCCGCCGGCGACACCGGTCGGCTCGCCCGTGGTCCGGCCGTCGGCGGCCTGGACCAGATCGGAGACGGTGTGGGCGGCGTAGACGTCGGCGGGGTTGCCATCGGCCGCCACCGCCGCGCCCGTGAGAACGACCGACGCGGTCAGGCCGGCAGCCGCCAGGGTGGCGACGCGGGTGTGCGGACGGAGGCTCTCGCGGATGCGGTGCGTGGTGATCTTCGGCATGGAGGTCCACCTCGGCAAATCGGGGGGTATCCGGGAAAAGCTCCGAAATCCGGACAGAACGAACTAACACCACCTTGATAACCCACCCCCGAAACCCTGACAAGACCCCCCGATACGACGCCCCTTCGTAGTCGCCCCGCCGCGCCTCTCGCCCTTTTCCGCGCTCTCGGCCCGGGTCACGACGGCCGTTTTCCGGGCCGGTGACGGCGCCCCGCCCGCCCCTTCCCACCTGCGCCGCGTCGACCAGGAACAAGGCCGAGGCCCTCGGTCCAGGTCAGAGGGCGCGGCGGCGTCGGGGCGAATTCCCCACCCGCCGGGGACCAAAGTCCCGGCCCTTTGTCCCGCTCGACTCCTAAGCCACCCCGTAGGCCGTTTCCGGCTGTGGCCGGCGTCACGGAAAGGGCCACGAAAAAGCACCCGGGGAGCGCGTCGCGACGCGCTCCCCGGGTGCCGTGCCCGCTCTCCGCGGCGGGCTACTTTCCGCTGTAGGAGTGCAGACTGTCAAAGAAGATGTTCACTCCGTAGTAGTTGACCAGGAAGCAGAGGAACCCGGCCACCGCCAGATACGCCGCCTTCCGGCCCTTCCAGCCGATGGTGGACCTGGCGTGCAGGTAGCAGGCGTAGGCGACCCAGGTGATGAACGCCCAGGTCTCCTTCGGGTCCCAGTCCCAGTAGCGGCCCCAGGCGTCCTCGGCCCAGATCGCGCCGGCCACGATGGTGAACGTCCACAGCGGGAAGACCGCCGCGTTGATCCGGTAGGCGAACCGGTCCAGCGTGGCCGAGGACGGCAGCCGGCCCAGCACGGACCTGCTGAACGTGCCGATCTGGGCGTCCACGGCGAGCTTCGCCTCGTAGCGGTCCCTGAAGAGGAAGAGCACGCTGCTGATCGCGCCCAGGTAGAGCAGCCCGCCGCAGAAGATCGCCAGCGGGACGTGAATCCACATCCAGATCGAGTCCAGCGCCGGCACCAGCTGCTGGGTCTCGGTGTAGAGGACGGTGGTCGCCAGGCCCAGGTCGAGCAGGACCGTGCCGGCCACGATCAGGCCCAGCCAGCGCATCCGCCGGCGCAGCAGCAGGAGGGTGAGGAACGCGCCGGTCACCACCATGGAGAACGCGGTGGAGAACTCGTACATGTTGCCCCAGGGCCCGCGTTCCACCGCGACCGCCCGGGTCACCACCCCGCCCAGGTGCAGCAGGAAGGCGAGGGTGGTCAGCGAGACCGCGATCCGCCCGTAGGTGTCACCGCGCTCGTCGCCGCCCGCCGCGCCCGGCCCGTCCGGGACGTCCGCCCGGCCCGGGTTGGCGGAGCGGGTGACGACCTTGGGCCGCTCCAGCACGCTGGTGCCGTTCCTGCCGCGCACGGTGACGGCCGGCCCGGCCGGGGCGGCGCTCCCGGCCGCCTCGTCCCTCGCCTCGGCCTCCAGCGTGGCCAGGGTTCTGGCCACCCTGCTGCGTCCGCCGAGGATCCACTCGGCGACATAGGCCAGGAAGGCCAGGGCATAGACGGCCATCGCCGTGTACACCAGCACGTTGCTGGCGTCGGCGAGGCCCTGGTCTGCGGCGAGCATCATGGGCGCGCTCCTTCGGCGGACGAGGCGGAGTCGGGCTTCCGTTCGGCGTCGGCGTCGGGCTCGGTCCCGGCGTCGTCTTCGGTGGCGGAGTCGGGGTCCCGGTCGGGGTCGGGGTCGGCTGCGGGGCCTTCGGGCTCGGGGTCTTCGGGCTCGGGTTCCTCGGGCTCCGGCTCCCGTTCCTCCGGCTCCCGCTCCATCGGGGCGTCGGGCTGGAGGTCGGCGGCCAGGTCGGCCAGCTCCTCGGGGATCTTCGCCGACTCGGTGCGGCCCAGCGAGGCCATCTCCACCACGGTCATCCCGTCCGCGTCGGTCCGCGCCCGCACCCAGATCCGGCGGCGCTGGAGGAAGAGCGAGCCGACCAGCCCCAGGATCGCGGCCATCGCGCCGGTCAGCGCCCAGCTGTTGCCCTCCCGCGTGGTGATCTGGAACGTCGCCCAGTTCTCGAACCGCTCGAAGGTCAACGTGCCCCGGCCGTCCGGCAGTTCGATGGACTCACCGGGCAGCAGGTCGAACCGGAACAGGTCTCCGCTCTCGTCCCGCAGCTGCTCCATGTCGTCGGTGTCGAGCTGGTAGACGTTCTGCGGGATGCCGGATGAGATGCCCAGGTCGCCGTGGAAGGCGTTGAGCGTGAGCACCGGGTAGTCGGGCTCGGGGAAGGTGGAGTGCGGGCCGCGCACCTCGTCGATGTTGTACGTCGGGTTGAAGAAGCCCTGGAAGCCGAGCTGGTCGTGCTCCCCGTCCGGGCCCACGTAGTCGCTGACCTTGATCACGCCGGTCGAGGTGAAGGCGCTGTCCTGCGGGAGGAACGGCACCGGGCCGCTGAACGCCGTGTTGCCCTCGGCGTCGGTCACGGTGACCACGGGGGCGTAGCCGTGGCCGAGAAGCCTGACCTTGGCGTCGCCGACCCTGAGCGGCTCGTTGACCTCGATGGTGTCGGACTTCTCCGTCCCGTCGTCGGTCCAGTACGTAACGTCGGCGCGGAACTCGGTGGGGGTGCCGATGTCGACGCTGTCCCTGCTGTACCCGTAGTGGAACTCGTCGAGGGTGAAGCCGAACCGCTCCAGGTCGTCCACGTCGTAGAGCCGGCCGGAGGAGAAGTCGTCGTACTGCGGCAGCGCGTTGGTGAAACCGCTGCCCTGGACGACCAGCTTGCCGCCCTCGGAGTGGTAGAGCTGGCCGGCGGCGAAGGCCACCAGCATCACGATCAGCGCCACATGGAAGAGGAGGTTGCCCGCCTCGCGCAGATAGCCCTTCTCGGCGGCCACCTGCCCCTCGCGCCCCGGCTGGTCCGCGAGGTCGGTGCGGAACCCGCGCTTGCGCAGCCTGCGCCGCGCGGCGGCGAGCACCTCCTCGGGCGCGGTGGCGGTGCGCCAGGTCGTGTAGGCCGGCATCCGGTCCAGCCGCCGGGGGGCGCGCGGGGGGCGCGCGCGGAGCTGTCCGACAAACTGCCAGGTGCGCGGGAGGATACAGCCGATCAGCGAGACAAAGAGCAGGATGTAGATCGCCGAGAACCAGATCGACGAGTAGACGTCGAAGAGTTGGAACCGGTCGTAGACCTCGGAGAGCCCCGGGTTCCGCCGGCGGAAGTCCGCGGCGACGGTGACGTCCGAGCGCTCCTGCGGGATGAGCGAGCCCGGGATCGAGGCCAGCGCCAGCAGCAGGAGCAGCAGCAGCGCGACCCGCATCGAGGTCAGCTGCCGCCAGAACCAACGCCCCCAGCCGACCAGCTCGCGCGCCGTCCAGGAGAGCGCGCCGCCCACGCCGGGGGCGCGCGTTCCACCGAACGAGCCGGCGCCGCGCGCCCGTTCGCCGTCCCGCTCCGGTCCGCCAGGGGTCCCGGCGCCGGACCCGTCGGCTCCCTCGTCCACGTCCAGCGGGGCCGTGGTCAGCCCTGCGGTCGCGGACTCCTCGTCCCGCCGCTGCTCGGGCACCTCGGGGTTCCCCGGCTCAGGGTTCTCCGGCGCGCGGCCGGCCCCGTGGTCGGTCGCGACGCCGGCGTGCGGAGCGTCTTCGTGTGTCATGGGGTCAGACTCCCGGGGTGAACTGGACGCTCCAGACCTGCATTTCGTACACCATCCGCTCCCAGACGCCGCTGACCAGCAGCACCCCGGTGACCATCAGCATCGCGCCGCCCAGCCGCATCACCCACTGATAGTGCCGCTTGACCCAGCCGAACGCCCCCAGCATCCGCCGGAACGCGACGGCCGCCACCAGGAACGGCAGCCCCAGGCCCAGGCAGTAGGCGAAGGCGAGCACCGCCCCGCGCCCCGCCGTTCCCTCGCTGACCGCCAGCAGGTTGACGGCGGCCAGGGTGGGCCCGACGCACGGCATCCAGCCGATGCCGAAGACGACGCCCAGCATGGGCGCGCCCGCCAGCCCTATCGCCGGCCTGGTGCGCAGCCGGAACTCGCGGGGCGTCAGCCACGGCAGGGCGCCGACGAAGAACAGGCCGAGCAGGATGGTGAGCACCCCGAAGACCCGGTTCAGGACCTCCCGGTGGGTCAGCAGCGTCGATCCGAACCCGCCGAAGAGCGCGCCCCCCGAGACATAGACGGCGGTGAAGCCCAGCACGAAGAGCCCGGCGCCGGCGAGCATCCGCCCGCGCCTGGCGTCCGCGAGGTCGGCCCCGCCGACCCCGGTGACATAGGAGAGGTAGCCGGGCACCAACGGCAGCACGCAGGGCGAGAAGAACGACACCAGCCCGCCGAAGAGCGCGACCGGCAACGCCAACAGCAGCGCCCCGCTCAGTACCGTCTCGTTGTAGCCCATGGCCGCATCAGCCCTCCGCGATCACCGGTTCGAGGGCGTCCCGCAGTTCGTCCTCGGTCAGCGGCTTCAGCAGCCGGACCGCGATCCGCCCCTCCCGGTCCACGATCAGGGTCGAGGGAATGGCCTGCGGGTTGAGGCTGCCCTTGGGGAACTCCAGCAGCATCCGGCCGTCGGGGTCGTAGAGGCTCGGGTAGGGCACCTCGTGCCGCTCCTCGAACGCCCGGGCGTTCTCCACCGAGGGGTCCCTGGTGTTGATCCCGACGAACTGGACGCCCCGGTCGGCGGTCTCCTCGGCGACGGTCACCAGGTTGTCGGCCTCGGCGATGCAGGGCGCGCACCAGGCGCCCCAGAAGTTGAGCACCAGCACGTCGCCCTCGTAGTCGGCGAGGCTGAGCGGTTCGCCGTCGACCGTCTCCCCGGACAGCTCCGGCACGGGCTGGCGGTCGGCGGGCTCCACCACGGTGATCTGACCGTTGCCCTGCACGATGTTGCTGTCGCCGCCCGAGGGACCGGCCTGGTCCCCCGAACACGCGGTCAGCGCGAGCAGGCCGGCCACGGCCACGGCCCCCTTGACAACCCGGAACTGGATCATGTGAAAAGTTTCCCATGCGTCCCTGAGCGATCTTTGGCGCCCCCCGACTCAGCGCCCCCGGTCGCCGCTCCGGGCGCCGGAGCCCCCGGTTCAGGCCCCGAAACCCTTGGCCCCCTTGATCCGCTTGGCGCCCGCGCGCAGATGCGGCGGCACCAGGTCGAGCGCCGGCTCGGTGTAGGTGACCGAGACGATCCGGTCGCCCTCGAAGGTGAAGCTGGTCAACGAGGCCAAGGTGCACTGCCTGCTGCGCGGGTCGTGCCACAGCCGCCGCCGCTCCACCCAGCTGCGCAGCACCCAGATCGGCAGCTGGTGGCTGACGCAGAGCGCCTCGTGGCCGCGCGCCGCGTCCCTGGCCGCGTCCAACGCGCCCTTCATCCGCACCGCCTGGTCCACATACGGCTCGCCCCAGGAGGGGCGGAACGGGTTGCGCAGATGGCGCCAGTTGGCCGGCCTGCGCAACGCGCCGTCGCCGATGCCGAACGTCTTGCCCTCGAAGACGTTGGCCGCCTCGATCAGCCGCCCGTCCGTCGCCACCGGCACCGCCAGCGCCTTGGCGATCGGCGCCGCCGTCTCCTGCGCCCGGTCCAGCGGGGAGGCCACCACGTGCGTGATGTCCCGCTCCGCGACCCGTTCCGCGACCCGCTCGGCCATCCGCCGTCCCAGGTCGGAGAGATGGAAGTCGGGCAGCCGCCCGTAGAGCACGCCCTCCGGGTTGTGCACCTCGCCGTGCCGCATCACATGGACGGTCGTCCGCTCGCTGCCGCTCATCGCTCCACCCGCACTCTCGCTGTTGTCGCCCCGCCGTTGTCCCCGGATATCCGCGCCGAACGCGTGGAACGCGTTGAACGCCCCGGCCACGCCCGCCGCCGGGCCGCCACGCCACCCGCCGCGCCGCCCGCCGCCCCGCTCACCGTGGCGCCTCGGCGGCC